>QHUQ01000095.1 GCA_003221985.1 Gemmatimonadota bacterium
GCAGCGAGCGGATCCTCGTCTGGCCCGAACTCACCCTTCGGGATCGACCACACGCCGTCGTCTTTATGGGCCCAGAATGGTCCGCCGGGATGTACCAAAAGGACCTGCACCCCACCGTCGTGATGGCGGTAGAGCAGGAGTCCAGCACTTGTCTTTGGCATTATGGGAAGTTGACTGCGATCTGTGCGCTGTAAACCACTGCTGCGTCTGCTGCGTCTTGGCGTCTTGGCGTCTTGGCGTCTTCTAGCAACGGGGTGCTGAGCGCCTATTTATGTCTGAACACGATCCTGCCCCGAGTCAGATCATACGGCGAGAGCGCCAACGTTACGCGATCGCCTGCCAGCACTCTGATATGAAACTTGCGCATCTTGCCGGCGATCGTCGCGAGCACGTTGTGCCCGTTCTCGAGCGTCACGCGGAACGTGGAGTTGCGGAGCAGCTCCACGACTTTCCCCTGGATTTCGATCGGGACTTCTTTGCTCACTGCGTCGGCTCCTCACGTTTGCCGCTGCGCCGCTCCACAAAGGCGCGGTGGCCGCAGCCGCACTGTTCGAGCATGCGGCCGAAGCGGTCGGTGCGGAATTCGAGATAGTGGTGACAGCTGGGACAGCGCGCCGGCCCGCGGTCGGCGACCAGCGGGCTGCGTGCAGCGGCGCGATTCGCGCTAATTGCGGGACGCCGAGCGGATGGCATGGACACCTCCAGGAGTGCTCGCCATCAGGTTGGGCTTGGGGCCGTACACGAGCGAATGATCGCACAGGCACATGCCGCTGTGCGGCACCACCGGCGGCGCCGCGATGGACGGCTCGCGGTACGTCGTCCCTTCCGGGTTCCCGATGAACCCGCCGCAGCGGTGACAGTGAATGTCGGCCATGGCCCAACGTATCAAACTGTACTACATTTGTCAACTTCCGAGCACAAAACGACGTGTGGATTAACGAAGGGCGGTTAAGATGGATGTGGCGGTGGTGATCCGGCAACGCCTCGACGAATTGGGGCTGGACCAGCGCGACCTGGCCCGCGCCGCCCGCGTGACCGAGTCCTACGTGTCGCAGCTCCTCTCCCAGAAGAAGACGCCGCCCGCGCCGCAGCGCACCGACATCTACGATCGCATGGATCGCTTCCTGAAATTTCCCGCGGGCGAGCTGGCTCGCGTCGCCGAGGCACAACTAAAAGAAGAGCACAAGCGCCGCCTCGGCGACATCGCGCCACTGTTCCCGGAATTGCGCGACTTGCTGGTGCGCAAATCCGTCGCCGCACAAGCGGAGCAGGCGCGCGCTGTGTTCGAGCGGCAGTCGTTCGGCGAGCTGGAGCGGCTCGTCGCGCAGACGCTGCTGCAGGTCGCGGGCGTCAGCGCCGATGTCCTGCACATCACGCCGAAGCAGCGCGCCCGGCTCGAGGCGGGCGTCATGTCGTGGGAATGGGATCCCGTCAGCTTCGCGATTGCGGTCACCAGCGCGAGCGGCGAGCGCAAGCGCTTTGGCTACGTCGAACGGATCGAAACGAACGGCGATCGGGAAAAGGGGCTACTGGAATTCTTGCGCGAGCCGCTGCTCAGCGGCTCGGCGACCGAGCAAGAGCTAGCCTTTCTCAAGTCGTTGCAGTTCAAGGACCGGCGGCCGACCGCCCTCTACTATTATCGCGAGCTCCAGAACCTGCGCGACCCGCTCCACTTCCGTGCGTGAGGATCACACCCTAAAGGGCAGGTTTCAGCCTGTGTAAACTCCAAGGTGCTCCTGTCATCTCTGGTCTCCACCTCGTCCCAGGTCGCTGCCACCTCCGGCCGCCTCGCCAAGATCACGCTCCTCGCCGATCTCCTGAAGCAGGCCGGCCCCGACGAAATCGCGCTGGCGATCGCCTATCTGTCAGGCACGATCCGGCAATCGAAAATCGGTGTGGGATGGGCGACGCTGAATAAGGCGAAGTCATACGTCGCTACGACGCCACGACTCACCATACAAGAAGTCGATGCGACGCTCGAGAAGATCGCTATGACCGCGGGGAAGGGCTCAGCGACCGAGAAGCAGCGGCTGCTGAGCGATCTCTTCTCTCGGGCAACGGCCGAAGAGCAGGACTTTCTTTTCCGGCTTTTGACCGGCGAGCTGCGCCAGGGTGCGCTCGAGGGGATCATGGTCGAAGCCGTCGCCAAAGCGCGCGATCTCCCGGCGAGTGAGGTGCGCCGCGCCACGATGCTGGCGGGCAACCTCGGCGCCGTGGCCAGCGGCGACGTGGCCAGCTTCAAGGTCGAGCTGTTTCGCCCGATCAAGCCGATGCTCGCCAAGACTGCGACCGACGTAGACGAGGCGCTCGCCGAGCTCGGGCCGGCGTCATTCGAATACAAGCTTGATGGCATTCGCATTCAAGTGCACAAGCGCGGCGCTGAAGTGCGTGTCTACTCGCGCACGCTGAATGACATCACCGGGGAGGTGCCGCAGGTTGTCGCGAGTGTGAAGGGGCTGAAGGTTGGCGAGGTCATTCTGGATGGTGAGGCCATTGTGCTGTCGGCTGACGGCAGACCGCTGCGTTTTCAAGAAACCATGAAGGGGCTCGGATCCGCCGTCCCGTTCTTCTTCGACATCCTGTACAGCGACGGGGCGTCGTTATTGGATCAGCCGTACTCCGCGCGCACCAAGCTGCTCCCCGAGGCGCACCGCCCGCCGCACATCGTCACCGCAGACGCCAACGCGGCGCGGAGCTTCTTCGACGCCGCAATCGCCGCCGGCCAGGAAGGCCTCATGGCGAAAGGTCTCGAGTCCAAGTACGACGCCGGCCGGCGGGGCGGGGCCTGGTTCAAGATCAAGAAAGCCAACACGCTCGATCTCGTCGTGCTCGCCGCCGAGTGGGGTCACGGGCGCCGCCACGGCAGGCTCTCCAACCTCCACCTTGGCGCCCGCGATCCGAACGGTGGGTTCGTGATGCTCGGCAAGACATTCAAAGGACTCAGCGATGAGCTGCTCGAGTGGCAAACACAGCAACTACTAGAGAAGGAAGTGAAGCGGGAAGGGCACATTGTTTACGTGCGGCCGGAGCTCGTCGTCGAGATCGCCTTCAACGGCCTGCAGGACAGCCCGCATTACCCCGGCGGGCTGGCGCTGCGATTCGCGCGCGTGATCCGCTATCGCGACGACAAGAAGCCCGAAGACGCGGACACGATCGAGACCGTCAGGAAGCTACACGGAACCGGAGCCTAGACGTCGAACGTCTTCCGCACGCCGGCGGCGAATACTGACCATGGCGCCACCTGTTTCACGCGCGGCAGCCACACGGCGTCGGCGCCCACGCGGTAGCGGAGTGACGGCGAGCGACTTTTGATGGCACGCAGTACCGTCGTGGCGACCGCGTCGGGCGAGATGCCTTGCTCCACCTGGCGCGTGAGCGCCGCCGTCGCCCGCTTGCGGACGCCGTCGTAGGCTCCGAGCGACACGGCTGCGATTTGCGTGCCTTCACCGATCTTGGTGTGGACGAAGCCCGGCTCGATTACGCTGACACTGATGCCGAGCGGCCGCAGCTCGTGCCACAGTGCCTCCGTGTATCCCTCGATGGCGAATTTGCTGGCGGTGTAGAACGCGCCGAACGGAATCGCGGTGATGCCCGCGAGCGACCCGATATTGATGACCTTCCCCCTGTGCGTCTTGCGCATCGCCGGGAGGACGGCGTTCACCATCCGTACCACGCCGAAGAAGTTGGTCTCGAACTGCGCCTTCGCTTCGGTCACGCTCGTTTCCTCGGCGGCCCCCATCAGGTTATAACCGGCGTTGTTGACCAGGACGTCGATGCCGCCGGCCTGCGTCAGCACGCGATCGACGCAGGAGCGCACCGAATCGTCGGAGCGCACGTCGAGCGCGACCATCGTGACGCCCTTCGACATTGCCGCGGCGGGTTTGCGTGCCGTTCCGAATACGTTGTATCCATGCTGGGCGAGCAGCTGCGCGATCGCCTGACCGATACCTGACGACGCGCCGGTGACGAGGACCGTCTGTGACATAGATTCTCCGGAGGATTATGGTCTTGTTCCTACTGCTCCTACTACAAGTCCCGCGCAGCCAGCACGGTTCCGTGACGCAGCGCGTCGGCACGACCGACATCGCGA
>QHUQ01000136.1 GCA_003221985.1 Gemmatimonadota bacterium
CGAACGCATTCATGACTGGATCGGGGAACTGTCGAAATCGGACCCGGTCGTAGTGTTCTGCGCTTACGGATTTCACGTGGGATGCAAGACGGCGATCGCGCTACGCGAGGCTGGATTCGACGCGAAGTACATGAGAGGTGGCCACTCGGCGTGGAAAGCGATCGGAGGCCCGATAAAGCTGTACACGTAGCCCCAATCCGAAGACGAAAGTCTGACGGTTTGTGCTCGTCCGGGGGAGGACCAGTCGGCTCCGGCTGGCCCTCCCCCTGATTTCCCCTTCTCCTGCTTTCGCCGTTGACGTAGATTGACGCGAGATGCACTCTAGTGCCGCCTCTGGCCGACCGGAACGGGCCAAATCCTTAGGATTTCGTAGGGGGTGCTCTACGATCCGGTTCTGCTTCCCGAAGACCGACGACGTGCTGCGGGACGCGGGAGAGCGCCTCCTCAAAACTGCAGTCGTAGCTGCAGCGAGCTGATCCTCGGCGACTCCCGCGGTCATCTGCCGCCACTCCGAGAGCACGGTGACAATCGTCACCTGATCCCCGCGCCCGACGGCCCGGGGTTGATGGTCAGACGGCGGAGGGCGAACCGTCTTCGCGTCGAGTTCCGCGGAGCAACGCTAACCTCGGATGCCGGGCTGCTACTCCCGCGCGAGCTGGATGAGACAGGAGCGCGTCACCGCGGCGATTCTGTCATGACCGCAAAGGCCGTGGCGGCAGCCGCTGTCCGCGTCCCCACACCCAGTTTCCGAAAGATCCGGTCGACATAGGTCTGCACCGTTCGCGGTGACAGACTGAGGATTAGGGCGATTTCCGGGTTGGTTTTGCCCCCTGCCACCCAGGCCAGCACCTCCGCCTCTCGCCGGCTCAGCCCCAATGACTCGAGAGGCTTGGCCGCGAGCTCGACCCCCTCCTCGTGCAGGAGCAGCAAAGGCGCGGATCGATCCGGCACGAGCCGAATCACCAAACGTCGGCTCTTCCCCTTCACGATCAGCGGCCGGACCGGGGAAGACAAGCCCTCCGCAGCGTCCAAACACCGCAGGTGCTCGACGACCCAACGATGGAGCGTGTGTGGTAAGCGCTCGCTCCCGGCTGACCGCCCCGGGAAGTAGGCGTGCAGCCACGTTCGGGCCACCGCGGTCGCAAGCCTAACTGTCCCCTCGGGCGTCAGATAGACGAGGCCGCGTTGTAGCTCGACCACGCCGCGTTCAAGCGCCCTCAGATCGTCGAGCACTTTGGTGAGCCGCTCCGCATTGTCATGCGCCTGGAGGAGGTGAGGATGGAGGATGCTGACCATGAAGCTCTCTTCCTCGGAAAAGCCGCGTCGATGCCGGTAAAGACCCGCGCCACTGACCGACATCCGGTGCGACGGGAACGCCATGAGCAGCTGCTCCTCGAGTCCCAGCGGGTACAGCAGCTCGTTGTAGACCGCTGTCCGAGCGAAGTCGCTACGAGGTGCGAGGTCCGAGACCCGGACGACGGGACGAGGATGCGGGCTCCGTGTCTGATGGGCGACGTAGGGATGCTCGTGCATGAGCGCGTTCCAGGTGCGAATGTTCTCTGGAGTCAGGGGGTCGGTCGGGTTCATCCAGGTCCGCGAACGGTGGGTGACCGGTTCCGCCTCGTTGAACGAGGCGACGTCGGCCGGAATGACCGTTGGCAGGGCGCTCAGCAGGTGGGAGATGAAACGTTCGCGGTCTCGGAGGACGTACAGCCCTCTGATGAACGCCAGGAGACGCGCGGTCGAACGCTGACTGAGCCTGCCCATTGAGGCCTCGCTCGTGTCCGCCAAATGGCGGATAGACGCTAGCACCGGGCTACCTATAATTCAATCCCTCATGTTCCAGGCGTCGCGGACGGCTTCGGAAGCGTTCAACCAAAGGAGTCGCATGGTGTGGGAACGTGCCTTCCCGTTCGTGATGGCTCCGGGCCCTCCGCTCTGGCTTATGGCGGTGCTCTTCGTGTGTGTGATGACGGCGCTCACGCCTCTAGCGCACGCCAGCCCTTCGGACCCGTCGTGGATCGCTGGCTTCTGGGATGACGCCGACTACGACGACATCGTTATTCTCATTACCTCCAGCGTCGGCGCCGTCGAACCTCCCCTGCTGTCAGATGCTCGTCTCGGCCAGCCAGTCGTCGGCTTCATTCCTCCGGTCTGCGAGGAGCCGGTTCCAGCCTCGACGGCTGCCGCGAACCAGACTCGCGCGCCTCCAGTCGCCTAATCCACCTACCCGTCGAGCGGCGGACAACTCAAAGCGAGCCGACGCGGTGCCATGCGACGTCGGCGGTTTCTGTCCGGATGTGGGGAGGAGTATGCGGTCGGTTCGGGTTCTCGGGAAATCCTTCGACGCTCCCGCGAGGCGCGCAGACCGGTTGACGCGCTCGCGTTCGTGGGGCGCCCAGCGGGCCGCTTCCCTTGCCATGAATTCGTTGGCCCTTGGCCTAGCCGCCGTGCTTTTGCTTCTCGTTCCTGCCGTCAGCCTGGCCGGCACCTTCACCGTGTTTGGCGAGACTTACCAGCGAGGGACGGGTGCGCCGGTCACGGTGACGCGAAGCTTTAGCGCTCTGAATCTGTCGACCACATACACCCTCCGGATCGACAATGGCGGGCTGCCTTCGGGCCAGTTCTGTAGGGTCTCGAGCGCCGTCGTTGGCTTGAACGGTGTGGAGGTCGTCGGCCCTTCCGACTTCAACCGGAGAGAGCTAGAGACTGAGAGAGAGCGAGAGGGCGAGAAGGAGCGGGAGGACGAAGATCGAAGCGTTGCGGTGATCGAGCGGCGAGTTTCGCTTGCGACGACGAACGTGTTGACGGTCGAGCTGCGTGGTGGTCCGGGCTGCGGGCTCACGCTGCGGATCATCGGGGTGGACAACGACCTCCCCCTCATCACGGCGGCCGCGAGCCCGCCGGTGAACGCCGCTGGCTGGAACAACACGGACGTGCGGGTGACCTTCACGTGCGCCGACGCCATCAGCGCGATCGCGCGCTGCTCGGACCCTGTGACGGTGACGACAGAAGGCGCCGGGCAGGTCGTGAGCGGCACGGCGGTGGACATTGCCGGCAACCAGTCCAGCGTGTCGATCACGCTCAACATCGACAAGAGTCGCCCCGTCGTGAGCGCTGTCGTGAGCCCGCCGGCGAACGCGGCGGGCTGGAACAACACGGACGTGCGGGTGAGCTTCACGTGCACGGACGCGACCAGCGGGATCGCGCGCTGCCCAGATCCTGTTACGTTAAACACCGAAGGCGCCGGACAAGTCGTGAGCGGCACGGCGGTGGACATCGCCGGGAACCAATCGAGCGTCTCCGTCGCGCTCAACATCGACAAGACCAGCCCTGCGGCAAGCGCGGTCTTGAGCCCGCCGGCGAACGCGGCGGGCTGGAACAACACAGACGTGCGGGTGAGCTTCACGTGCGGCGACGCGACCAGCAAGATCGCCCGCTGCCCGGACGCCGTCACGGTGACCGCCGAGGGCGCCGGACAGGTCGTGAGTGGAACAGCGGTGGACGTCGCCGGCAACCAGTCGACGGCTTCTGTCACGCTCAATATCGACAAGACCCCACCGGTGGTCGACGTCGCCGTGAGCCCAGCGGCGAACGGGGCAGGATGGAACAACGGAAACGCGACGGTGACCTTCACGTGCACCGACGCCACCAGCGGCGTTGCCCGTTGTCCCGCTCCCGTCACCGTGACCACCGAAGGCGCCGGGCAGGTGATCAGTGGCGCCGCGGTCGACGTGGCGGGCAACCAGGCCACGCGGTCGATCACCTTGAACATCGACAAGACGCCACCGGCGGTGCAGATCAGCGCACCGGCGGAGGGCAGCACGATACGGAGTCGCCAGGTCCAGGTCTCCGGGAGCGTGACCGAGGCGAACGCGCTGAGTGCGATCACCGTTCAGGGCGCGCAGGTCCCCCTCACCGGCAACGCATTCAGTACCCAGCTCCTGCTGGACGAGGGCACTCAGACCATCACGGTCGAGGCGCTCGACGTAGCCGGGAACCGCGGATCGGCGAACGTGAGGTTTGCGGTCGTGTTAAACCGGGCGCCAACCGCCAGTCCAGGGGGACCGTACGGCGGGGATACCGGACAGGCCATCTCGTTCAACGGCGCCAGCTCCACGGA
>QHUQ01000137.1 GCA_003221985.1 Gemmatimonadota bacterium
CCACGGGAAACGGCAGCGTCGGTAGCAACGAGACGAGAACAGACACCATCCCCCTGGCGAGCAACAGACCCACCGTTCCCCCAAGCACGAACAGGAGCACCGTTTCCGTGAGCAACTGTCGAACGAGCCGTGCGCGTCCGGCGCCAATTGCGAGGCGCAACGCCATCTCCTGTCGCCGGGCAGCCCCGCGCGCAAGCAGTACGCCGGCGACGTTCGCGCACGCGACGATCAGCACCAAAGACACGATGACGATGAGTAGCGCGAGGAACGCGACCATCGGTCCGCCATTTCCGGGTACGGGCGACGAGGCCATCAACCGCAACCCCGTGCCTCGATTCTGTTCGGGATACGCGCGCTCGAGGGTCCGACCGATCACGTCCATCTCGGCGGCAGCCTGCGACACCGACAGATCCGGTTTCAAACGGCCGCCGATCAACAACCAGTGAGCCGCGCGGTCCGTAAGCGTCGCCGCCGCTTGGGCCGTGACGGCCGCCGCCATGTTCATCGGCACCCACACATCCACCGCACGCACGCCCGTGCCATGGAATCCCTCAGAGGCCACGCCGACCACCGTGAATGGATGGCCGTTGAGCATCACCGCCCGGCCAAGGAGGGTGGGATCGGTGTTGAAATGTCGCGTCCAGAACCGGTGACTCAACACCACCACTGGACTCGCCCCAGGGTGGTCGCTATCGGCCCTTCCGAACAGGCGTCCGGCGGCTGGTATTGCGCCGAGCACGGTGAAGTAGTTAAGCGTGACAACACTGCCGAATACGCTTTCCGTCCCGACATCGGTGCCCACGCCTCCGAGACTCATCGCCTGAGGAAACCGCGAATACGCGTATACCCCGTCGAGGCTCGTGGTCCGCTCGCGGATATCGAGATAATTCGGATACGAGCTGGGGCCGAAGCCACCACGAAGCCCGCTGGTGCCGATGTCAACGAGACGGTTCGGTTCGACCACGCCCGCCGGAGGTTGGAAGAGCAGCGCGTTCGCCACCGTGAAGATCGTCGTGTTGGCGCTGATGCCAAGGGCGAGCGAGAGCGCGGCAGTCGCGGTAAAGAGGCGATCACGTCGAAGCAGCCGCCCGGCGTGTCGGAGATCCCGCCTCGCATCGTCGAGCCAGCGGAACGACCTCGCGTCCCGGTGCAACTCCTTGGTTTGTTCGACACCGTTGAACGCGCGCGTTGCGGCCAGCCTGGCTTCTTCTGGCGACATACCGCGCCGCCGGAAGTCATCTTCCAAGAGGGTCAGGTGCGACGTCAGCTCACGCGCGAGGTCCGGTTCTGCGCGACCAGGACGGAGCGCATTCGCCAGCCTGAGGAAGAACCGCCTCAGAGATGCCACGTCAGCCCTCGTTCAACAAGAGCTTGTCCACCAGGCCGGCAAGCCGCCGCCAGCGCTCGGTTTGCTTTTCGAGGCCGCGCACGCCGGCTTTGGTCACGCTGTAGTACTTGGCCTCGCGGTTCGTTTCGGTTCGCTGCCAAGCACCCTTGATCCAGCCCTTCTGCTCCAGGCGGACGAGCGCCGGATACAGCGTCCCTTGATTCAGCCTGAGCGAGGGTTCGGCGACCTGCTCCAGGCGTGCCGCGAGGCCGTAGGCGTGTTGGGGTCCCATCGTGTCCAACGCCCGCAGGACGATGAGATCCAGCGTTCCCTGCAGCAGCTCGACACGATCTGTCGATTCACTTGCCATCCCAGTGGTCTCCAGGCGCGAGGCTACTCGCCGTTGCACTGGCTTGTCAAGTGAATGTCAACCGTTGCGTTTGGGGTTCTTCCAAATCGGCAGCAAGCGCTCACCGTAAATCAGGAGTCCCTCGTCTATGTGCATTCGGTCGCGTGGTCGAATTCTGTTGCTGGGATGCGGCGGCTATTCGAACCTGAGCGCCTCCATCGCGTCGATTTGTGTCGCGCGTCGAGCAGGCACGAAACACGCGGCCATGCCTATCGCTGCAAACAGCAGGGCGGCTCCCGCGAAAATCACCGGATCCAATGGCGGCATCCCAAACAGTAATCTCACGATCAGTCGAGTCGCCGCCGTCGCGAGCAGCAGGCCGATCACCGATCCGACGAACACCAACGAAAGCCCCTGCCGCAACACCATGCCGACGACGTCTCGAGGTTGTGCGCCCATGGCCACCCGGATCCCGATTTCGCGCGTGCGTTGAGCAGCGGTGTAGGCGGTGACACCGTAGATGCCGATCGCCGCCAGTAAGAGGCCAACGAGCCCAACGCTTCCGGCGACGGAGGCGGCGATCCGAAGCTGCACGTACACCGGACCTGTTGCGGAGTCGAGCGGCTGCGGCGTCAACATTGGGAGGTTTGGATCCATCGATCGAACCAAGTTGCGAATCGCCGACGCGATCTGCTGGTCGCCGCGAGTTCGCGCAAGGAGCGTAAAGCGGGGCGTGTACCGCTGTTGAATGGGCACGTACATCATCAAGGTTGACGGTGGGATGGCGATTATCTGCTGGCCATCGGCACGGACGTGCGTCACGCGATCGGGGGCACCTCCCGCGGCGGCGCCGGTCGGCGGTCGCAGGTCGCGAGCCACGCCGATCACCTGCAATCGGGTCGTCGCGTCTTCGCCGCTCGGGCGCAGATCATGCCAGTCAATGATCTTGCCGATTGGATCTCGTCCCGGCCAGAAATACCGTGCCGCAGTTTCATTCAGGATGACGACGGGCTGCGCGTCCAGCCGGTCAGCGGCGCTGAAACCGCGTCCAGCCAGAAGGGGGATCCGCAGTGTTCTGAAGTAATCGGCGTCCACAGCGCTCCACGTGCCAATGAAATACGGATCTCCGTTCGCGGGGAAGGTGCCCGGGACGGTAACGTTGACATCTCTTCCCCCGCGGCCGGGCATAAACTCCGCTAGCGTGGCCGCTTCTACTCCGGGCATGGCCCGAGTGCGCTCGACGAGATCGCGCGCGAAGCTGGCGCCGGCGGCGGGTGGGTATCCGGCGCTGGACAGGTCAAGCGACGCGGTTTCGACCTGACGCGGATCGAAGCCGAGATCGATTGCGCTGATTCGCGTGAGCGCCTTCACAAGCAGGCCAGCGACGATCACCAGCACGATGCTAAATGCCACCTGCGCCACCACGAACGTACTGCGGGCGCGCGCCCGTCCAGAGAACCCCTGCGACTCGTCCTTCAGACCCGACACCACGTCAGCCTTCGACACGTGCAACGCCGGCGCGAGGCCCGATAGCAAGGCGGCAACGAGAGAGAGTCCGG
>QHUQ01000084.1 GCA_003221985.1 Gemmatimonadota bacterium
TGTCGGAGATCGCCAGCAAGACGTAGTGCCCCCGCACGAGTCCGGGCCGTTCGGCGGCGCTCGCGTCGAGGACGGCGGTCGAGGTCTCGACGGTCAGCGTCCCGCCCTGAGGCATGGCGTCGCGGGCATTGACGACGAGGTTCACAATCACCTGTTCGAGCTGACCGGGATCGGCCTTCACGGCACCCAGATCCTGAGCGGCGCGGATGACGAGCTCGACGTCCGCACCGATGAGCCTGCGGAGCACAGGAGCCAGCTGGCCGGTGACGGCGTTGAGATCGAGGACCTTGGGCGCAAGGATCTGTTTGCGGCTGAATGCGAGGAGCTGACGCGTCAAGTCGACCGCATAACCGCCGGCGTTGAAGATCTGGACGGCGTCGGCGCGCGTCGGATCGTCCGATGGCAGACGTTCGATCATGTCCTGGCTGACCCCGACGATGACGGTGAGCAGGTTGTTGAAGTCGTGGGCGATGCCGCCGGCCAGACGGCCGACGGCTTCCATTTTGTGTGCCTGCAGCAGCTGTTGTTCGAGCCGTTTCCGATCGCTGATGTCGCGAGCGGTTCCCTGGATGCCGATCGGCTTGCCCTCTCGCGACACGAGGCGGGCGATGACCTCGATGGGCACGCGCCGGCCGTCGCGCGCCAGAATCTCGGTTTCGAACATCGATTGGACTCTGCCTCCCCATTGGTCACTCAGCGTGCCTTGCGCCTGTTCGAGCGTCTCGGGCGTGACGATGGATGCGATGTTGAGCCCTTTCGCCTGCTCGTTCGTGTACCCGGTGAGGGCTTCCGCGGCGCGGTTGAGCGCTGTGAAATTCAGGTCGAGGTCGGTCGTGAAAATGGCGTCGGTCGCGCTGTCGAAGAGCTCACGGTAACGAGCCTCGCTCGCCCGCAGGGCCTCCCCGGTGCGTATCCGGTCGCCGACGTCGTGTGCCAGCACGAGATCCAGTCGCTGGCCCGGCCGATCGAACGGCGTCACGGCGATCTCGACGTGGATGATCGAGCCGTCTTTGGCGTGATGCTGTCCCGCGCCAAGCGCTCGAGCCATCTCGCCGGTTCGCCGCCGCCGGATACGGTCCGTCAGGTCGGACGCATCGAATGGCGAACAGATGTCCGTGACGGTCATCGCCAGGAATTCTTCGCGGGCATACCCATAGCGGCGTACGGCGGCGTCGTTCACCGCTTTGAACGCGAGCGTATCGACGTCGAACATCCACGCCGGGATCGGTAATCGTTCGAAGCAGGCCCAGCACGCCGGCAGGTGATTGCTGGGCGCGGCGCGGCCCCACGCGAAGCCGGCCACGACGTCGACCGCGCGCTCGAACTCGGCCGATTTGTCAAAAAAGAAATCAGCGCCAGCCTGAAGGCAGCGATCCCTGAACTGCGCGGTCGGGTCGTTCGTGAGCACGATCGTCGTGGCCTGCTTGGGCGCCGATCGCAGCGTCTGGAGCACGCCGATCCCCGAGCCGGAGTGCATGTCGATGTCGACGACCACCAGGTCCGGCGGCACCATCTGGATGGTGCGCCAGACGTCGGACGCGCGGGCCACCACAGTGACACGCCCGACGCCCGGGAGCGCCAGGAGCATCTCTTCGAGGCGGACACTGATCGCGGGGGAATCGTCGACAATCAGAACGTTCACGGCGGGCCTCCCAGACCCACGAGCGTAACGGGCAGGGGAGAGCTGGAGAATCAGCGCAGCGCTCTTTCGCGAGTCGGGTTTTGTCCTACGGGCGAAATGCCCGGGCACGGCCGGATGGGCAGATGCCGATCAGTCCAGCAACCGATTGGTGAGGACGTACTGCATCAGCTCGGCGTTGTTCTTCATCCGCATCTTCTCGAGAATCCGTGTGCGGTACGTGCTGACGGTCTTGACGCTCAGGGCGAACCGGTCCGCGATGTCGCCGACGGTCAGTCCCGACCCGATGAGGCGCAGCACCTCGAACTCCCGATCCGAGAGCGACGCGTGCGGAGGACCGCCCGCGCCCGCGGCCAGCTCGGTCGCAAGAAGGTCGGCGAGATCCGGGCTGATGAACCGGCCGCCCGTCGTGATCCTGCGAATCGCGTCGAGGAGCTTGTCTGCGGCGGCTTCCTTCGTGAGATAGCCTCCCGCGCCTGCCCGTATGGCGCGCACGGCGTATTGATCTTCGGCGTGCATGCTGAGGATCAGCACCGGAAGGCGGGGCCGTTCCTGCTTGATGTCTTTGAGGACGTCGAGCCCGCCGCGGCCAGGCAGCCCGATATCGAGCACGACCGCGTCCCAGTCCTGTTGCCGGACGAGGTCCAGGGCCTGCTGAGCGGTCGCCGCCTCGCCGAGCTCACCCACGTCGGCGGCGTCCCCGAGGGTTTGCCGAATCCCCTGCCGGACGATCGGATGATCGTCGACAATGAGAATCCGGAGCCGCCCGCTCACGTGCTCACCGTTTCACGGCGTGGGATCTGAACGCGGACCGTCGTGCCCACGCCGGCAGTGCCTGAGATGAAGAGGCCGCCGCCCACCAGCTGCGCCCGCTCGCGCATGGCGGCCAGGCCTATCGATCGGGTGCTCGTCGCGTCCGTGGGTGAGATCCCGACGCCATCGTCCCGCACCTCGAGGACGAGGTCGGTATCGCAGCGATCGAGCGTCACCGTCACGCACGAGGCGCGGCTGTGCCGCGCCACGTTGTCGAGCGACTCCTGACAAATGCGGAACATGGCGGTCGCCACGAGTGGATCGAGCGCATCGTCGACACTGACGCGCAGGGCGCAGCGAATGTGCGTGCGCTGTTCGAACTGCTGCCCTTGCCACTCGAGGGCGGCCGCCAGTCCGAGATCGTCCAGGATCCCCGGCCTCAGATCGGCGGCCATGCGGCGGACCGCGGCAACCGCGTCGTCGATGAGCGTTACCATCGAGACCAGCTTCGCGCGCGTCGCCGGCGCGTCGTCGGTCAGCCGGCGGCTGATCCATCCCACATCCATCTTGAAGGCCGTGAGCGTCTGCCCGAGCTCATCGTGGATCTCGCGGGCGACTTTGGTGCGTTCTTCTTCCCGGACTTGCAGCAGACCGGCGGTCAGTTGTTGCAACTGCTGCCGCGACTCTTCGAGGGCCGCGTTGAGCGTACGGGCATTCGTATCGGCCCGAGCGCGAGCCTCCAGCATTTCATTGAGCTCATGCGCGACCAGAGCGACCTCCAAGGGGCCTTCCACCGTCGCCCTGACGTCAAGATTCCCGAGCGCGACCGACCGCGCGGTCTCAGCCAGGGCGTTCATCGGCCGCTCGACCGTCCGGTTGTAGTGGAGCGCCAGGGCGGACAAGATGAGCGCCGCGACGAGCATGGAGAGCACGGTCGTCGAAGCGCCTCGCGTTGCCGAATCAGCCGACGCGATGGAGCGAACGCCTTCGAGCCGATTCCAATCGATCATGGTCGTCAACAGCGCGTTGATCTCCTCGGATGCCCTCTCCTGCCGCGCAGGCATGAGCGCCATCTCGGCGGGAGGCGCCGGTTCGCTCCGAGCGGCCGTTTCGCCCTGCAGGCCGCGGTAGCTCGACCACAACGCGACCAATTCGGTAAAACGACGGCGGTCGTCACGCTGCGTGATGGTGGCGTCGTAAGCTTTCAGGTCCCGCTCGATATCGGCGGCCTTCCGGGTGAGCGACATGCCCCACGACTCCGCTGCCCTCCGGCCCATGGCTTCGAGCACGCGGTACTGGTTGAAATCCTTGGCCACGCTGGCGATGGCCGCCGAGCCCGGCACTGGATCGAAGGCCACATGGCGGACCATGGCGTTGAGTCGGAAGAGGTAGATCAGGGCGAAGACGCTGAAGACTGTGATGAAGGCGAGTCCGATCCCAAGGCCAACGAGCAGTTTGCGAACCGTCCTGACGCCTGGAACGTGCGGCATTATCTCGACTCCTCGGCACGCGCTTCGTGACACGCACGGGTCGGATGGTCGTCGATCCCGTCGGCTTGTGGATGCATCGTCGCGGGAGATCCCGACGCCGTCGTCATGCACCTCGAGGATCAGATCGGTTCCGCAGCGTTCGAGTGTGGCGATGACGTGCGACGCGCGGCTGTGACGCGCGACATTGGTGAGCGCTTCCTGAAAAATGCGGAACATCGCGGTCGACACGACCGGATCGATCGCGGTGTAGCCGACGCTGGCGCGCAGGCTGCAATGAATGCCGGTGCGCTGCTCGAACTGCTGCGACTGCCACTCGAGGGCGGCGGCCAGCCCGAGATCGTCGAGAATGCCCGGCCTGAGGTCCGTGGCGATGCGACGAACGGTCGCGACCGCGTCGTAGATCAGCGCCGACATGGCGGCCAGTTTCGCGCGAAGCGCGGGTGACGCCCCGGGCACTCGCGAGCCAATCCACGCCGAGTCCATCTTCAGCGCCGTGAGGATCTGCCCGAGCACGTCGTGAATCTCCCGGGCAATCGTGGTCCGTTCCTCTTCTCTGGCGATCAGCAGGCCGTCGGCCAGGCGTTGCAGTTGCTGCCGCGATTCTTCGACCGCCTGCTCTGCCTGCTTCCGCTCGGTCACGTCCCGCCCTTCCGGAATCAGCAGGACGACGGCGCCGCCGTCGTCGCGCACCGGTTTCAGGGAGAAATCCACGAAGCGCAGTCCACCGTCGGCGGCGCGGTGCATCCCCGCGAATCTCAGCGCGGTCTGGTTCACCTCCAGCAGCGTGCCGTCCACCGACATGAGCCCGATGAACTGGAACGTCTGGTCGAAGATGGCGCGGAACCGCTGTTGGGCAGCCGCCAGCCGATCGCCGCGCCTGCGGTAGTCGCGAGCGATCTGCAGGGCAATCAGCACCACCCACAGCGGGTAGTGAATGGCACCGCCATACGGCTGGCGCGAGCCCGAGAGGTCGATCCGCAACGCCCACACCGCGAAGACGATGCCCGCACCGGTTGCCAGGGCCACCAGAACGCCGCCGATGCGGTCACTGGACCAGAGGCGAGCCACACAGACGAAGCCAAAGATGTTGATCGACAGGTTCAACGCGTACGCGATTCCCAACCACCGGCTGGGCGCATCACGATTGAGGATCGAGATTTGTTCACCCCACGATGTGAAGATCCGCTCGACGCCGGTGACGCTGCCGCTCAGCGGAACTGCCAGATTCGTGACGGCCACGGTCAGAAACACCGCAGTGATGAGCAAGACGTACCACCGCGCCCGCACTCCCGAGATGAGTGACAGCAGCCAGACCTGGGAGATCTGCGCCAGCGCCGCAAGCTCCAGACGCAAGTCCAGCGCCCGTTGGCCCTCTGCCGTCGTCCTGGCCGTCACCAGCACGAGAAGACACGCGCCAAGGGTGGCACAGAGGGCGTAATGGAGCGTGAAGATGAGGAGGATCGCGTCGCGGCGTGATTGCCACCACAGCACGAAGTGGTAGATCGCCGCGAACCCGAAGAAGCCGATCAGGACGGCGTTGAGAGTGACGTAGGGACCCACGGCCACACCTTCACGACTACCGGTTAGTGCTCAGACTATCTCATTCCTGTCTGCCTTTTCCGAACACATCGAGAACGTGCACGACCTCGACGAGGTGTCGAAGGAGCATCCGGTCGTCGTCCAGCATCGCGGCGGCCACACGTCGTACTACAACGGCAAGGCGCTCGAGATGGCGGGTATCACGAAAGAGTGATGCGTTTGCTGCCCAAGCAGGTGATCACGGTCGTGCCCGCCGGAGCCGGTGTCGGCGTGATGAAAGAGCAGTACGGCCGTAGCCAGTCGCCCTAACCGTGGCTGCCGGCTCGCTGACCGGGGTGTGCGTTGGTCGCCGCGCTGATCCCCGCCAGCCGCGCGGCGTCAATTCCGCCGAGGCGCGCGCTTCGATCGGAATAGCGATTCCGTCATCGGTCCCTGCCCGCGCGCCACATCCCGACTCCATGGCCGACAACCCGAAGCGTCCACCTGGGGCAATACGAAGCGGCAGATTCAGCTTGGGGAATTGGCCACTACTGGTGTATCACGAGACACGACAAGGAGCGGAATGATGAAAGAACGCACGTTGCTGTTATTGAGTGTGGTCGCGATCGCCGCTGTTCCTGCGTTGGCCTGGTCGCAGCGGGCGGAATATCCCATCACGGTCATCGCACCGGGAAAAGGCCCGTACACGTTTCCTCAGGGCTACCAAACGCCCTGGGACAAGATTGCGATCATGGTGACGGCAAAGATGTCGGCGAATCTCTTTGTGCTGCATGGTTCGGAAGGCCTTGATCCGGCACACCCCGACGCGTCCGGTGGCCGGGTGATGGCGCTCTTCGGACCGGATGGCGTCCTGATGGTGGATACCGAGAACAGACAGGTGGCCGAAAAGACACTGGCAACGGTCCGGTCGTTCACCGACGCACCGATCAAGGTCGTGGTCAACACGCATATTCATTCCGACCATACCGGCGCCAACGCCTTCTTCGCAAAGCAGGGGGCGTTGATCTTCTCGCAGGACAATCTGCGCGCAGAGATGCTGCGTCCGCCGCCGCGTGCCAACGGCCAGCCGGCACCGGCGCCCGACATGGCCGGCGTTCCGGTGGGGATTTATAGCTACAACCCCGCCGCGCCGGCCCAGCCCGCCGTGACCTTCAACATGAACGGCGAAACTGTGGACTTGATCCCGATGATGCCGTCGCACACCGCCGGCGACACCATCGTGCGGTTCCGCAAGGCCGATGTGATCTATATCGAGGACTTCTACCGCAATTTCGGCTATCCCTTCGCCGATCAGGCCAATGGCGGATCGATCAAGGGCATGCTCGATGCGGTTGACCTCATCGAAAAGGTGGCCACCCCCGACACGACGCTCGTCCCGGGTCATGGCACGCTGGTCAAAAAGAAGGATCTCTTGGCCTATCGCGCCATGCTGGTGGACATCCTGACCAGGGTGACCACGCTGCGCAAACAGGGCAAGGCGCTGAAGGAAGTGCTGGCCGCGAACCTGACTGCGCCCTATGACAAGACAACGCAGGGCGACACGCAGCAGAGCAAGGATCGCTTCATCATTGAAGCGTATGACGAGGTGAAGGACTTTCCGCCGGTCGTGGACGGAAAGCGCACAATGCCGACACATCCCTAGGCCAAGAGTGTCGACCGTCGGCCTCTTCGTCGTAACGGATGTCTCAACATCCGCGACGATCCGTTGGGGCAATGGCTGGAGAACTCGTTGAAGGTCTCTGTCGGTGGGAGCGGCCGGCAGGTTCTCGAACCTGCGATCCGGCTTAGAAGGCCGGTAGGGAACCGCTGCGCACGCCGAGGCGGTAGAGGTGGCTGTCG
>QHUQ01000085.1:0-1461 GCA_003221985.1 Gemmatimonadota bacterium
CCAAGACACGCAGTCGGGATCAATGGGCACTCATCGGAGATCGAAGAAGCCACACCGGGACTCGAAGAACGCACATTGCCCCTCGAACGAGCCTCATTGCGAATCGAACGGTCGTCTTTGCGACTTGTTCCTTCCTCTCTTCAACAAGAGCGAAGGACCTGCTTTTTTCATACCTTTGCCGCAGTTCACTATACGCTGGAGCTGACATTGGATAAGAAGAAATTCCTCTTCGTCTCGCTCGACGGGCTGATCGCCGATATCGCCTGGCAGGTCGTCAAAGAAGGCCACGAAGTGAAGCTGTTCTGCGAGGCTACGAGCGAGCGTGAGATCGCCGATGGCTTCGTTCCAAAAACCGACGATTGGGTGGCGGACGTGCCATGGGCGGACGTGATCATCTTCGACGACGTGCTCGGTCAAGGCGCCAAAGCGCATCAGCTCCGGCAGACCGGCAAACTCGTCGTGGGCGGCACGCCGTACACCGACCAGCTGGAAGATGATCGCGCGTTTGGCCAGCAGGAGCTCAAGAAGGCCGGTGTCTCGATCATCCCGCAGGAGAACTTTCACTCCTTCGACGAAGCCATCGCCTTTGTGCGCGCCAATCCCAACCGCTACGTCATCAAGCCGAGTGGGGAGGCGCAGAACCTGAAGCAGCTGCTGTTCGTGGGCGAGGATGAAGACGGGAAGGACGTGATCCAGGTGCTCGAGGACTATCAGCGCGCCTGGGCCGATCGCGTGAAGGCGTTTCAGCTGCAGCGCCGGATCGTTGGCGTCGAAGTGGCGGCGGGCGGCTTCTTCAACGGGAAAGAGTTCGTGCTGCCGGTGAACATGAACTTCGAGCACAAGAAGCTGTTCCCCGGCGATATCGGGCCGTCCACCGGCGAGATGGGCACGACGATGTTTTGGACGGAGCCGACGCGCGTCTTCAATGCCACGCTCAAGAAAATGGAGTCGAAGCTTCGCGAAGAGCATTACGTCGGCTATATCGACGTGAACTGCATGGTGAACTCGAACGGGATCTATCCCCTGGAGTTCACCTCACGCTTCGGCTATCCCACGATCAGCATCCAGCAGGAAGGGATGCTCACCCCGATCGGCGAATTCTTCTATCGGCTCGCCGAGGGATCGATCACGACGTTCAAGGCGCGCAGCGGCTTCCAGGTCGGTGTGCGCATCATGGTGCCGCCGTTTCCCTACACCGATCCGGAAACGTTCGCGAAGAACTCGAAGGACGCCGTCATCATCTTCAAAAAGCCCACCCGCGACGGCGTCCACATCGAGGACGTGAAGCAGATCAACAACGAATGGGTCGTGACCGGCACTTCCGGCGTCGTGCTGATCGTCGTCGGCATCGGCACGACCATGAAAGCGGCGCAGCGCCAGGCGTACAACCGCATCGATAACATCATGATCCCCAACATGTACTATCGAAAGGACATTGGAGATCGGTGGTTTGAGGATTTC
>QHUQ01000085.1:1502-5590 GCA_003221985.1 Gemmatimonadota bacterium
AGAACAGCCGGTACGCTGCATTCGCATGCATGACGCCCTTATCAATCAGCTCCGCCATGTATCCCGGCATCGCGCCGATGCGCGGTTTCACCTTCTCGGCGCCACTCGGCGGCTGCGCGACTGCCAACCCGCGGTACTCGTTCGTCAGTCCCGCTCCCAACGCCTCGACAATCCAGGGCTTCATCTCGACCGTCGCTTTCGTCACTTCCACGCCGCGAATCGTCCCGCGCGGGTCGTATCCAATCGCGAGCTCGATCGGCCCGTGTTGACAGTCCACGCGCATGAAGATCAGGGCGCCGGTCACCTGGTCCTGATGCTTGCCGATGTAGAACGTGACCACGCCATCCGGCGGCTCCCAGCCGACGGCATCGTGCACGCGGCGGGAATCGGCACTGCTGAGATGCAGTTCACGCGCGGCGAAGTTGTCCGCACCGGGGAGCAGTCGCGCGACGGCGTCCTGACGCTTCACGAGCACCACCGTTGGTGTGATATGGAGCAGCGCGGCTGTAACCGCGCCGAGTAAGAGCGTTTTCATTGTTTCCTCCACCACATTTGATAGGTGGCTAGCGAGGCCACAATCGCGTACCCCAGAGCCATCGCCCAGCCGCCCGCGAGCGTCACGATCGCGAAGCGGGGCGAGCCGAGTTTCGTGAGCCACATCCCGGCAAAGTCGAGCCAGGGCGCGGCAAAGAGCAGGGTGATGATCGCCAGCCCGGCCCAACGCTGCAGGGTGAGGCCGAGAGTGATTACAGCGAGACAAGCGGCGATCACCGCATACATCGGCATGTGGACGTGCGTATCCTGCACCAGCAGATCGCGATCGACGTGATGCTGCTCCTCACTCATCTCGGCCATCGAGACGGGACGCTCCGTGACCACCGTGGTATCCGGCGGCATCTGCATGGCCATCATCTCGCCCGACGGGCCGTACGTTTGCGCGACTTTGCGGGGACTGAACCCCGCGTAGAGGCCGACCATCCAGGCGCCGAACAGGTACGATGTGCCGAGCGTCGCGAGCAGCAGCGTGACCAGCCAGCGAACCCGCAGATCACTGTGGCGCAGATCGTAGAGCACGAGAGGCTCCTAAAAGAGAAAGACCAGCTCGACTAACGCGGTCACGTTTGACCGCGTCTGGGTGCCATCTTTGGTTTCGAACACCGGCTGGCTCGAGTGATCGATGCGCAACGCCGGCCGAATCGAGAACGCCGGGAGACGGAAGCTCGTGAACTCGACGTTGGAGAACACGCCCTCCTGCGCCTCGCGATAGAAGTACCAGGGGGAAATCGTAAGTGAGCGCAGTGTCTGCGCCGTACCGGTCCTGACGCCGTCCGGGTCATCGAACACTTCGCCCCGGACAGTCACCCCCGTCGATCGGCCGGCACGCCAAAACGCTTGCCCCACAATGCCGGACCAGTTGACGCCAGGCTGGGACCCACGATGCGCCTCGGCCTGCAGAATCACCCGTTGCGTCGGCTGCCAGGTGGCGTCACCGGTGAGCAACGTGCGCTGCGAACCGTTGGTCGAATCCTCTTCCGGGCCATAGAAGGCCCCCGCGGCCACCGCGAGACCGGACGACGGAAAAGTTTGCAGCTTGAAACCTGCCGTCTTGCCACTGTTATTGTCCGCTTCCTGATTCCAGCCGTTCGCCACGAGGCCGAGCACGCTGATTTTCGGATTGAGCGTGTAGCGCGCCATGAGCCCCGTGAACTTTACCGGCCTCGCGTTCTCGAACGTGAACGACGTCGTGGGGACGAGATTCAGCGGCTCGTCGTCACGCTCAAAGCCGATCGGCGCGTCGAAGCGGCCGAACGAGAGCGTCAACGCCGACAAGTGCGCCGGCGTCCAGTTGATGATGAGATTGTCGATCTCGACGTGCGTCTCGACGGCGCCGCTTTCTGCCGCTTCGAGGTGCGTCGTGAGCTGCGCAAAGAGGTACAGCTGATCCGACCACGGCCGGAAGAAACTCAACCCGACCTTGGACGCCATCGCGCCGTTTTGCGCCAGATTGCGATCATAGCTTCCGGTACCTACCGCGAAACCGGAGACGACGAGCGGCGTCGTTTCTTCAACGGGTGCATTGCCGCCCTGCGCCGCCCCTCGCCGCCCAAAGGCAACGAGCAGAACGACGAGGCAAATCGTCGATTTCCAAATACGCATGGAGCCCCTCCACTCGGGGTTTACGGTTTTGCGAATTGCAGCTTAGGACGCGCGCTTACGCGAGCGCGTGTGGAGGAGCGAGTGCGAAGGGGAGAAGACGCGGGCGCGCCGGCGGAGTACGCAGGGCTACTGCGGCAGCATCAACGATAACGATGGGCAGCGGCGTGGCCGTCCAATTCGATGGCGGCGTGGGGATGGAAACGCGAATGTCGGCCGGACAACAGGCCCGAGGAACGGTGGTATGTGTCTGCTTGTGGTGCCCGGGTCCGTGATGATTACAGGCCTCAGCCTGGGGGCCCGCCATAGCGAGCGCGAAGACCGACACCAGCACGATCCGAAGGAAGCGCATGGACCTAATCATACCGTCTTGAGCTTCCAACGGCCCCGCCGAAAGAGGACCGCGCTCGCCACCGCCAGCGTCGAGAAGGCGATCGTCACCGCCCAGGCCACACCCTGGGGTCCCAAGTTGAAATGCCTGGCCAGCAGCCAGGCCAGCGGAATCTCCCACAACCAGAAGCAGAACAGATTCAGCCAGGTGGGAGTCCAGGTATCGCCAGCACCATTAAAGGAATTCGTCAGGACCATGCCGTACGCGTAGAACAGGTAGCCGTAGCTGATAATGCGCAGGCAGTCTGCAGCGATCGCCACCACCGTGGGATCGCTCGTAAACAGATGCGCGATCGGATTCGCGAACGTCACGAACACGAGCCCGGCGGCGCCGAGAAAGAACACGTTGTACAGCGCCGCACGCCAGACAGCCTGCTCCCCGCGCTCCGGTTTGCTCGCCCCCAACGCCTGTCCCACCATGGTCGCGGCGGCGTTCGCGAGCCCCCACGACGGCAGCAACGCGAAGATGATGATCCGGATCGCGATCGTGTAGCCGGCGAGTGCCTCCGCCCCGAATGACGCGTTGATCCGGGTGAGGCCGACCCAGCTCGCCATGCCGACGAAGACCTGGAACGTTCCCGTACCCGATAGGCGCAGCAGGGTCTCCATGACCTTGGGATTGAGCGCGATCTGGTCGCGGTGAATCACGACCCGACCATCGCGGCGCCACAGGCGATAGAGCTGATACAGCACGCCGGTGCCGCGTCCGATCGTCGTGGCGATCGCCGCCCCCGTCACGCCGAGCCGCGGGAACGGCCCGACGCCGAAGATCAGCAAGGGACCGAGCATGATGTTGATCGCGTTCGCGAGCCACAGCACGCGCATCGCGATAGCGGCATCGCCCGCGCCGCGGAAAATCGCGTTGACGAGAAAGAGCAGCAGGATGACGACGTTCCCGCCGAGCATCACGCGGGTGTAGTTGTGCCCCAGCGCGATGACGGCGGGCGACGCGCCCATGACGGCGAGCAGCCGCGGCGCCAACAATACGCCCGCGATCCCGATGAGCACCGCCGCGATCACGCCGAGCGCGATGCCCTGCACCGCCGCCTCTGCCGCCCCTGCCGGATTTTTTTCTCCAATGCGGCGCGCCACCATCGCCGTCACGCCGATCGACAGCCCCATCGCCGCGGTGTAGACGAGCGTCAGCATCGATTCGGTGAGGCCGACCGTCGCCACCGCATTCGAGCCGAGGTGCGCCACCCAGAACACGTCGACGACCGCGAACACCGACTCCATCACCATCTCGAGCACCATGGGCACGGCGAGCAGGATGATCGCGCGCCCGATGGGGCCCGACGTGTAATCGTGATGGGTGCCGCGAATCGCTTCGCGGATCGTCTGCCAGAATTGCTTCAGGTCGACGACGCGATCAGCTTCGGCTGTTTCTCCGTCGCGGAGACCTTGAGCCGGAGCCACATCCCGGCGAGGCCGTGCCCGGGCACCGCGCAAAAGATCAGGTAAGTCCCCGGTTTGCTCGCGACGAACCGCAGCGAGTCCGTTTCTCCCGAGCCGATCCCCAGCATTAGCCGCCCCGTCATCGCGCG
>QHUQ01000086.1 GCA_003221985.1 Gemmatimonadota bacterium
GTTCAGCCTCGGGTCCTTGCTGTGCTGTGTTGTGGTCAACGTGTACTTCATGCGTCGGCCTCTTGTGGGCGAGCCGGTGAATTTTTCAGGATTCTTCGCGGCCAGTGGTCGTGATCATGCCCTGGGTCTCTTGGGCGGTGTTGTTTGGGGTGTCGGCGGTGCATTCAATTTCATTGCTGGCGGGGTAGTGGGCGTAGCGATTTCGTACGCCATCGGCCAGGCAGCTCCGATGATTGCTGCATTGTGGGGCGTGGTAGTGTGGAAAGAATTCCGGGGCGCCAATGCTGCTGCTCGGGTTTTCCTGTTCCTGATGTTTGTGTTCTACCTGCTTGCCGTTGCTTGCATCGCTACGGCGCACACGAGCGGGGGATAGTTGTAGGAAAGCTTCAAAACTCAGCAATCACACTCGAGGAGACGGATGAAGAAGATCGGCAATCGTATAGGTGTCAGGTGCTGTTCGCTGGCATTGTTCTGCGTCACCGTTGTGTTCGCTGGAAGCCCGGCAGCCCAGACACCTGCGCAGTATCCCTCATTCCCCAGTGAAACTCCGGTTAACTTCCAGCCAGTCACCGACAGTTTCGACTATATCCGTCGCGAAGTGATGATCCCGATGCGCGATGGGGTGAAACTGCACACAGTCATCCTGGTGCCGAAAGGCGCCAAGGGCGCGCCAATCCTTCTTACTCGAACGCCCTATAATGCCAACGAACTCACCAGCCACGACCCGCGGGGCGGGGAAGAGCGGAATGCCGCGCCAAGCAGTCATCTCGGCCCAATCCTCAACGGATACGACAACGCTACCGAATTGATCGTTGAAGAAGGCTACATTCGTGTGGTTCAGGACGTGCGCGGCAAATATGGATCGGAGGGCGACTACGTAATGACCCGCCCCCTGCACGGGCCGCAGAACTCGACTCCCGTCGATCACGCTACCGACACTTACGACACGATCGACTGGCTGGTGAAGAACATACCCGAAAGCAATGGCAAAGTTGGGATTCTTGGGATCTCCTATGATGGCTTTCTGCCGCTCATGGCGCTGGTGAATCCTCATCCCGCATTGAAAGTGTCTGTGCCCATGAACCCGATGGTCGACGGCTGGATGGGCGACGATTGGTTCCACAACGGCGCCTTCCGCCAGCAGATGATGGCCTACATCTACGATCAGGAGGCGACGCGCGAATCGGACGCGCTCTGGTGGACGAGCCACTACGACGACTACGACATGTTCATGCAGGCGGGATCGGCGGGCGAGCTCGGGCGCCGCCGCGGACTCGAGCAGGTCGGGTTCTGGAAGAAGCTGCTCGAGCATCCGAGCTACGACGCCTTCTGGCGCGATCAGGCGGTGGACAAGATCCTCGGCGCGCTGCCGCTCACGGTTCCGGTGATGCTGGTGCACAGCCTCTGGGATCAAGAGGACATCTACGGCGCGATCGCGGTCTACAAGGCGATCGAGCCCAAAGACACGAACAATGACAAAGTGTTTCTCGTGATGGGGCCGTGGCATCACGGCCAGGAAATCGGCGATGGCAGCGCGCTCGGCGCCTTGCATTTCACTAGCGATACCGCGCTCTCATTCCGGCGAGACGTCCTGCGTCCGTTCCTCGATCAATACCTGAAGGACGGCGCGCCCAAGGCTGACGTCGCGCCCGTGACGGCGTTTGAAACCGGGACGAATACCTGGAGACGTCTCCCGGCGTGGCCGGCCGGCTGCGCCAGCGGCTGCTCGATCAAACCGACACCGCTGTATCTCACCGCCGGTCTGAAAGTGACCTTCGACGGGCCGAAGGCCGGCGACGCGGCGTTCGACGAGTACGTCTCCGATCCCGCCAAGCCGGTGCCGTTCCGCGCGCGGCCGATTCAACCGGTCGGCGCCGCGCAGGGAACCTGGCGGCAGTGGCTGGTGGACGATCAGCGTGAAGCATCGGGACGCCCCGACGTCGTGGCGTTCGTCTCGGACGTGCTGACGGCGCCGGAGAAGATCAGCGGTCAGCCGATCGCCAATCTCATCGCATCCACCAGCGGCACCGACGCCGACTGGGTGGTGAAGCTGATCGATGTGTACCCCGACGAGGTGGCCGGTCAGCCCGCGCTCGGCGGCTATCAACTGATGGTGTCGGCCGACATCTTCCGCGGCCGCTATCGCGAGAGCGTCGAGGCCGCCAAGCCGATCGCGGCCGACACGCCGCTCGTCTATCGCTTCGCTCTGCCGACGGCGAACCACGTCTTCCTGCCGGGCCACCGGATCATGGTGCAGATCCAATCGAGCTGGTTCCCGCTCTACGATCGCAATCCGCAGACGTTCGTCCCCAACATCTTCTGGGCCAAGCCAGGGGATTATCGAAAGGCCGTGCACCGCATCTACCACGCGCCCGGCCAGGCGACCTTCATCGAACTGCCGCTGGTGTCGACGCGCTGAGAAGAGCCGAGAGGTTCGCACCTGCCGCGCATGCCGGCTACATCTTGGAACTCGTCTGGGTGTTTTGCCCGTGTACGTCGCAATGTACGCCAAGTACTGACCCTGAAGTTCGGTAAACAACAGTGACATGTCTTCAATAGACGGTTACCGTCGAATGAAGCGCAGCACCCTGCTGCAGCATCTGCGGAGGGATGGCTGTGTCTTGAAACGGGAAGGCGGCTCACACACACCGAGATTCCGAACAACCTCGCTCGCAAGATTTGCCGAGGTCTTGGGATTCCAGAAACAGGTTAAAGATTTTCCCGCCTGTCTACCGCTTGCGTTTCAGCCGCGGCGGCTCATGACCGCATCTCCCGTATTCCCGCCTCATCACGGATGCAATGCCGGTGTATACTCGCGCATTAGTTGATCCGCCGATGCGGCCCATGGGCGACAATCTCAATTCCGCCGGTCGACTACTCGCAGCCGCATTCGCGCTTGCTCTCTCACCACCATTCCCATTTCGTCCACTGAACGCCGCACAGATTCAATCTCCGTCGCAACCAGCCGCACGGCTCAGCTTCGATGTGGCGTCAATCAAAGAGCGATCCAATGTTCCGCCCATGGTGGGCATACAGACGTTTCCTGGCAGGCTCGTAGATCAGTGCGCCACGCTGCAGTCTCTCGTGTTTTATGCTTATAGCCGCACGCCGTCATCGCCGATCGCTGGCCTTCCGGATTGGGCGGGCACGCCATGCAGTGATGGCAGCCGCGCCAATACGTATGAATTTCAAGCCACGATGCCGGTTGACACGACTGACGCCCAGGCGCGGCAGATGATGCAGACCTTTCTCGCTGAGCGTTTCAAGCTCGCGAGTCACTGGGAATCGAAGAATCTGCCGGTCTACGTGCTTGTCATTGGCTCGAGCGGGTTCAAGCTCAAGCCGACTGACCCTAAGGATGATCCACCACGAACGCGAGGTTCGCTCGGCTGTCCGGCCGACGATCGCGGGTGCCGCATCATCGCGCTCGGCTCAGCTCCGCTTTCCGTATTAGCAGGCGCCCTCGGCAGCAAGATTGGACGCCCGGTGATCGACGCGACCAGCCTCGCTGGCACCTACTACTTCGATCTCAAATGGGCCGGAGATACCTCACCGGGTTCGTCCCTTCCGTCATTGCCAACATTGTTGAAAGAGCAATTCGGCCTCGCGCTCAAGTCCGATACTGGCCCAGTGGATGTTCTGGTCATCGACCACGTGGAAAAACCGTCGCTAAATTAGAGAACGTCTCCAAACGGCGGTCAATTGTGGGCTTACAACCGTACGGCGCAATCGATGGCGGTCTACTCCTTTTGGAGTAGACCGCTTCAATTCGCCCGCAGCCGACCCCGTCTCGTGAGCCGCCCAAGTCTTCCTGCATCTTCAAGAAAGCCAGGTCGATTGCTCAACTGTTCAGACACAAGACCTTCTCCATCGTCGTAAAGCCGCGAAGATCTTGGTTGGCCGCGGCCTTTGCAGCCAACCGACGGATCCAGTCAGTGCGACTCCTAATTTTGGGTTCTGGTTCG
>QHUQ01000087.1 GCA_003221985.1 Gemmatimonadota bacterium
GTGTGTAATGTAAGCCGTAATTCCGCCTTCCACGGCGCTCTTGGCGGCAAAAGAACGGTAGAGCTCAGAGAGTTCCTGGCTGATTGTCAGCGCCAGAAAAACCAGCGGCAGCAGTGAAATGAGGAGCGTCACCAGAGTGGAGATGAGAGCACTTGCGCTTGGACTCGAGAGTCGCCGTTGCCACCACACATGCAGCGGATGAAAGACAATAGCCAACACCACAGCAAAAAGGATCGGCTCCACGTACGGCCGCACGAGCACGTAGCAGGCGTACAGAGCTATCGCGGTCAACAAAGCTACGAATGCTATTGCCGCAGTTCTCTTCATGC
>QHUQ01000088.1 GCA_003221985.1 Gemmatimonadota bacterium
CGCCTCAGAGCGACCTCGCTAGTTTACTCTGGTTCGTCTTCTCCCATCAAGTCTATGACCGGCTCCGGCTCGACATCAAGTTCGGCGCGCTGCTGGAGGCAGCACCCAAGTCATCTAATCATCTCCCAGACGCGGGAATCCGGCACGAACACCAAGCGCTGGACCGGGACCCGGGAGACGAACTCGCAGGCCGACTGGAACACCAGGCTGACCAGCTCCGGGTCTTCGGCAAAGAACAGGATGCTTTCGAGCAGAGCCCGCCCTGCCTCCGCCGGCCCTACTTCCTCGAGGCGATTCTCAGGACCCTGGGCGAGAAGATAGAGCGCGGCTACAGGGGCCGAGAGGTTCTCTCCTACTCGAGCGAGTTCGCCCGCAAAGGGGGTCCCGAAGGCGAGGTAGCCTCCAGGCGCTCGGGAGCCCTCAGCTCCCCGCGGGCGCACGTAGGAGACTTCGTCGGTCAGCAGTCTGACGTCGGGCGGCGCCAGACGCGAGATGGTCGTCTTCCCGGCCCCCGACCGCCCGCCAAAGAGGAAGGCGCGGCCGTTTCGCACCGCGCTCGCGGCGTGCGCCAGGAAGCCGCCGGACCGCGCGAGCAGCAGAGTGTGTACGATGCGCAAAACCGAATCAATCGAATAAGGATTGAGCGATTGGCGAATCCTGCCCTGGCCGAGCGCGGGGTCCCACTCAGCCCGAAAATCGCCGCGCTCGATCGACCACCGCCCGGAGTCATGGACCACCCGGACATCTTCGTCCTCCGATATCTTACCGGGCGGCACGAGGTCGATTTCGAACTCGAAGTCGGGCCGGGCCGAGGAGCTTAGAAAGCCGCCGTAGCGTTCCTCGAGGATTCGCAGAAAGGAAGGGTTGTCCGTGCGGAGCCCGATCGCCATGCCGCCGATGTGGACCGCCACATCGTAGCAGCCGCTCCTCGCTGGATGTTCCACGCGACCTCTTTTTCCGGGGATTCGCCGCAGGGCGTGCAGGTTTTAAGGAAGGGCCTGGCAAGCCCGCCCCCCAAAATCAGGATTCCTCGGCCAACCGTTGCCGCAGGGCGTGCAGGCGTAGCAGGAGAGACTGCGGCCACTCGGAATGGCGCAAGACCGGCCCCACCATCCGCGCCCACCAACTGGGACCCTGAGAGGCGTCAATCCATATAGGCCGCGAGCGGCCGCGAAGGATGCAAGTGACCCGCCCCAGCAGCTCCTGCCCGGAAACTGGCGGATCGTCATCCGGCAAGCTGTCGCCGCGAGTGATCCAATAGGGCTGCCCCTCTTTGCTGATTTTCTTGACCACCCGATGCGCACAAAGCCGCCCTTGGCGACGGACCAGCACGATGTCACCTGGGAGCGATTCGGCCGCGTCTTGCCGCCGAATGTGGAGGATGTCGCCCGGCCACACCGACGGCAGCATGCTGGTTCCGGTGACCCGGAGGCGCAGCTCGCCGGCCAGGCAAAGCACTTCCTCAGCCAGTTGGCATCTCAGCGCCTCGCCAACCTGTACGGCTGGTTCCATGGGAGGCGTCTTCGGCTAGGAATTCTTCTTGTTAAATTTGCACTGCGCCTGCGTCGGCGAGATCTTGCCGCAGGACAAGGCCATAGTCTCAAAGACCTGCTCGCAGCGAAACGCGGGCTTCTGATACGGCCTCTTCCCAACCGGCTGCGCCTCGGGCTCAGCCGGCTGTGATGCGAGTTGATCGTTCTGCCTGGAGGCATTCATCTTCATTGCAACCCCGATTGAGTCAGCTTGATGGCGCAGGCGCCACCCGCAATTCCGTTACAAGTGGTATTCGCCAAGTTCGAGAAATAGAGGCTGGAGGCCTGCTGAAACGTGGTTGTGTTGCCCACGTTATCGACCACGATGCCGCTGGTCCCGCCGGTTTCAGCCACGGTAGAGACGCCGGGGCCCGTGGTGCTGGCGGGGAACCCGCTCGTGATGTCGAAGGCCCTCATACAGCCGCCGGAAATGGTGGCGGAGCATGCGTTCTCGACCGCTACAAAGAGCATGTCCGCTCCGCCGCTGCCGATGTTGGGATTGAAGAATTCAGTTACCGGTGAGCACGAGTTCGACGTGCCCGAGAGCGCCAGCGGGCCGTTGTCCGTGGAGTTCTTCATGGTAGAGCCGGTAAAGCCGATGCTGTAAAGCGAGGGGTCGGCTCCTGAGACGCTCGTGCCGCAGACGTAAAAGTGCCCTGAGCTGGGACTGGTAAAGTAGGCGTTATCGAGGGTCCCTGCATGAGCCGGCTGGCCCGTATTCTTGCCCACTTGCACGGTGACCAGCCTCCCTAACGAAGTGGTCGCCTGCGCGGCGAGAGCGTGCTGGGCCCCGTCGTCGTTGACAGTTATGAAGATGGTCTGGTTCGTGGAATCCACGATCGGCGGGTCGATGATCGAGTGAGAGCCGGTCGAATTCAGATCAGCAGCCGTTGAGTCGACACACGGTGGGGATACAGCGCCGGTGCAGGATTCGGACAGCCGCACCATTTTGATGAGTCCGTCGCCGGTGCCGATAAAGAGCCTGTGGGTGACGGAATCGAGGACCGGACTGGTCAGGATTTTGCCGTTGCTGGTCAG
>QHUQ01000089.1 GCA_003221985.1 Gemmatimonadota bacterium
GGCGCCCAGATTCAGGTGGCCGACTTCACTGTTGCCGATCTGTCCCTCGGGCAGGCCGACGGCGAGCCCCGACGCATCGAGCAATGTCCGCGTGGCGCGCTCCCACAGGCGGTGCCAGACCGGCGTCCGACCAAGCTCGATGGCATTGCCCTCGCGGCCGGGTCGGAACCCCCAGCCATCGAGCACGACCAGGACGACCGGGGTGCGCGTGTTACGGCTCGTTGTCATATTGAAGGGGATGCAAGTTAGCCAGATCGTTCGCGCCCTACTAGTTGTTGCGAGCCTTGCGACTCCCGGCCCGGCAACGTCTCAGGTCGCGTCCCGCTATCGTGTCAGCGCCGACAATGCGTGGTTCTATCAAGACGTCGCGGGCCGGCGGATCGCGCGCCTGGCGCGCGGCGCCGTACTGGCCGGCGGCGCGACGCGCAATGACTGGATGCAGGTGACGCTCGAGGGGTGGATCTTCGCTACGTCGGTCGGACGCAGCGATCGGCCGGACTTCGATCTGCTCGTCACGCGCGCGCCGAGCGAAAATCTGCGCGCCGCGCCCGCCGGCCCGCTGGTCGCCGAGCTCGCGCAGGGGTTTGGCCTGAAACGCTCGCCGCCCGACAGCGCGGGTCGCTGGTTGCATGTGACGCGCGACGGCTGGGTCCAGCGCAGCGCACTCGCGCCATTGGCCGACGTCATCGCGACGCGTACCGCCGACACCTCCGACGACGACTCCACCCAGGGTGGACCAACCCCGGGCCAACGGGCCGGTGCGGCCGGGCGCGTGGACAGCACCCGTGCGCAACCGGTGCGCATGACCATGCTGTACCGCGCGCCCGACGGTCCTGAAGCGGGGACGCTCGCCGCCGATACGCCGCTCCGGGTGCTGAGCCGCAATGGCGAGTGGACCCGCGTGCAGTTCGAAGGCTGGGTCAAGGGCAGCGAGCTGCAGGCCGCACCCGCTGGAGTCCTCATCGGCGTCACCGCAGCCGAGCTGCGCGCCGAGCCACAGCGCTACGCCGGCCAGGTGGTCCGCTGGAATCTCGAATTCATCGCGATTCAGAAGGCCGACGATCTGCGGCCTGACATTCCCGCCGGCTCATCCTATGTGCTGGCGCGCGGGCCGCTGCCGGAGCGCGGCTTCGTCTATGTGATCGTCCCCGACGTCCGGCTGCCGGCATTCCGCGCGCTCACGCCGCTCGTGACGATGCAGATCACGGCGCGCGTGCGGAACGGCCGCAGCCGCTATCTCGGCAATCCCGTGGTCGACCTTATTTCGTTGGAGGGAGGCTTATCGCCGTGAACGACGTGCTCAGCGAGCGCATCCGGCGCAAACTCGACACTTTGGCGGACGAGCAGGCGTACCAGGTGCTCGACTACATCGAGTTTCTCGAGTCCAAGTACTCGCAACGCGCGGCCGGCGCGCCGGCGTTTCAAAAGGTTGCCGAGACGCTGGAGGACACCATGCGGGCCGGGCGCGTGCCCGTCACCATCATTCGCGGCACGATGGACGCGGTCGGCAAAGCGGGGAAGTTCCTGGAAGGCCTGGCCGCGGCCGGGAAAGCCGCGGTCGAGGAGGCTAAAAAGAAACCGGTTGAGGAAACCAAACCCACCCAGTAACTTCCGAGATGGGAACCTTCCGGCCCGACGTCGCCCTCACGTTTGACGACGTCCTGCTCGTGCCCCGTCATTCGACGGTGCATCCGCGCAACGTCGCTGTTACCTCCCGATTCACTCGCGCGATTCCGCTCAACGTGCCGATCGTCTCCGCCGCCATGGATACCGTCACCGAAGCGGACATGGCCATCGGCATGGCGCGGCTGGGCGGGATCGGCGTGATCCACAAGAACATGGCGATCGACCGCCAGGCCGCCGAAGTGGATCGCGTGAAACGCAGCGAGTCGGGTATGATCATGAACCCGATCACGCTCGGCCCTGACCGGCCGCTGCGGGAAGCGCAGCAGCTGATGGTGCGCTTCAAGATCTCCGGCGTGCCGATCGTCGATGGCGCGGGGAAGCTGGTCGGCATCATCACCAACCGCGACCTGCAGTTCGAGCGGCAGCTGGATCGCCCGATTCGCGAGGTCATGACCAAGGACAAGCTGGTGACGGCGCCCATCGGCACCAACCTGGATGAAGCCGAGCGCATTCTCGCCCAGCACCGCATCGAGAAGCTGCCCGTCGTCGACAAGCAGGGATTGCTCAAGGGACTCATCACGATCAAGGACATCTTCAAACGCCGGCAGTATCCCGATGCCAACAAGGACGAGCACGGCCGGTTACGGGTCGCCGCGGCGGTCGGCGGGACCCAGGACGCGCGCGCGCCCAGGCGCTGCTCGATGCCGGCTGCGACGTCGTCGTCATCGACTCCGCCCACGGCCACAGCCAGGGCGTGCTCGACACGGTCGCGTGCCTGCGCGACGCATTCCCGGACGCGCAGCTCGTCGCCGGCAACATCGCCACCGAGGGCGGCGCGCGCGCCCTGGTGGAGCGGGGCGTGGATGCCGTGAAGGTCGGCGTGGGGCCCGGGTCGATCTGCACGACCCGCGTCGTGACCGGCATCGGGGTCCCGCAAATCACTGCGATCGTCGACGCCGTGCGCGGCGCGGGCGACATCCCGGTCATCGCGGACGGCGGGATCAAATATTCGGGCGACGCCGTGAAGGCGCTGGCCGCCGGTGCCGCGAGCGTGATGATGGGATCGATGCTCGCGGGAACGGAGGAGAGCCCGGGCGAATCGTTCCTGCTCGAGGGGCGGCGCTTCAAAGTGATTCGCGGCATGGGGAGCCTGTCGGCGATGGAGGAAGGGTCGGCCGACCGCTACTTCCAGGAAGGCGAGGTCTCGCTGCAGAAGCTCGTGCCCGAGGGGATCGAAGGACGCGTGCCGTATCGCGGCCCCGTCGCGGACGTGGTCTTCCAGATGGTCGGCGGGCTGCGCAGCGGCATGGGCTACTGTGGTGTCTGTGACCTCACGGCGCTGCGCAGCGAAACCGAGTTCATTCGGATCACCACGGCCGGGCTCCGGGAGTCGCATCCGCACGACGTCGTGATCACGCGGGAGGCGCCGAACTACAGTCTCTGAGAATCTCTAACGCCCGTCTCTATTGACAGATCGTCGGCCCCGGCGAACCTTGGGGCGGTCTGCACCGTCGATTCGTCACCTTCGCGAACGGAGTTCACATGAACCTGTTTCGCCGCAAGAGCGTCACCGAGCTGCAGGCCGAAGCGCTCACCGACCACAGCCTGAAGCGGGCCCTGGGGGCGCTGAACCTGACGCTGCTCGGCATCGGCGCGATCATCGGCACCGGCATCTTCGTGCTCACCGGCACCGTCGCCGCGCTGAACTCCGGGCCGGCGGTCGTGCTGTCGTTCACGCTCGCCGGCGTCGCATCGATTTTCGCGGCGCTGTGCTACTCCGAGTTCGCATCGCTCGTGCCCATGGCGGGCAGCGCTTACACCTACGGCTATGCCACGCTCGGCGAGTTGATCGCCTGGATCATCGGATGGGACTTGGTGCTCGAGTATGCGCTCGGCGCGGTGACCGTCGCGATCGGCTGGTCGGGCTACGTCGTCTCGTTCCTGCACGACGTGGGCGTCAACGTGCCGTGCGCGCTGTCGGCGGCGCGTGGCACCGTCGTGGCATGTCAGGACGGCACGCAGGTCACCGCCCTCTTCAATCTGCCTGCTGTCATCATCATCGCGATCGTCACCACGCTCCTGGTCATCGGCATCAAGGAATCGGCCAACGTCAACAACGTGATCGTCTTCATCAAGGGTGCGGTGGTGGTGCTGTTTATCATCGCGGCCGCGCACGCGATCAATACGGCAAACTGGCATCCGTTCATACCGCCCTCCGAAGGCGGCGGGAAGTTCGGCTGGAACGGCGTGATGGCGGGCGCGGGCATCGTGTTCTTCGCGTACATCGGATTCGACGCGGTGAGCACAGCGGCGCAGGAGGCGAAGAATCCGCAGCGTGACATGCCGATCGGCATCATCGGATCGCTGCTCATTTGCACGGTGCTCTACATCCTCGTCTCGGGCATCGCGACCGGCG
>QHUQ01000169.1 GCA_003221985.1 Gemmatimonadota bacterium
ATGCTGAGCACGCAGTTCAGGCCCTCGCGGACGTCGTCGCCGGAGAGCGTGAACTCTTCCTTCTTCAAGGCGCCGTCCTGCTTCGCCCACTCGTTGATCGTGCGCGTGAGCGCCGACTTGAAGCCGGTGAGATGCGTGCCGCCTTCGTGCGTGTTGATGTTATTCACGAACGTGAACGTGTTTTCGCTGTACTGGTCGTCGTACTGAACCGCGCCCTCGACCTCGACGTCTTCGCGTGACGCCTCGAACGTGATCGGCTTGGGATGCAGGGGACGCCGGTTGCCGACGATCCACTTCACGAATTCGGACAAGCCGCCCTTATAGTAGAAGGTCTCTTCCTTCGTGCTGCCCTTGCGTTCGTCTTTGAGCACGATCGTGAGCGCCTTGTTCAGGAAGGCGAGCTCGCGCAGGCGGTTCGCGATCGTCGCGTAATCGAAGCGCGTCTCGGTGAAGATGCCCGAGACGCCGACGCCGTGCAGGCCGCCCGACACCTTGTAGCTGCTCTTGTCGAATTTGCCGCCGGCATGCAGAACCGTGAGCGCGACTTCGACGCCGGGTTTCTTCTCCGTCTTGTGGAGATCGACCGGAATGCCGCGTCCGTTGTCCACCACCGTAATGGAATTATCGGCGTGGATCGTGACGTCGATGTTCGTGCAATAGCCGGCCAGCGCCTCGTCCACCGAGTTGTCCACCACTTCGTAGACGAGATGGTGCAGTCCCCGGGCCGACACGGAGCCGATGTACATCGCCGGCCGGCGCCGCACCGCTTCCAGGCCCTTCAGGACCTGGATGGAGTCGGCCTGATAGCCGCCGTTGCCCTTTTCCTTCTTAGGTGCGGCGGGTTTCTTCTTAGGCATCAAGTTCCTAACGTGAAAGGAGCCAGCGTATCGTCGTGATGCGTCCAGCACCACGGCCCGCGTTGACGCGGGCCATGATGTCGGGCGTCATCAACTGCAGTTCATTCATCCACGAGCTCGTCGCCACCCGCACGAACAGCACTCCATCGGGGGTGATGCTCTCGGGAGTCGCGACGGCGGCGATTTGCGGACCAACCAGGCGCGGCCAGTCCGGAATCATCTGCGCCTGCCCGACGCGACGCGCCAAACCGGTGCGCTTCAGGTAGCCCTCGAGGGCCTCGCCGACTGCAACCGGACGGCTTTTTTTAGGGCGGTTTGACGGATCTGTCACAGGCTCTTAAAATAGACGGAAGTCATTGTCCTGTCAACAGTTAAGGCTGTAGCGGAAGTTACGGACTGACTACGACGTAACTATCCCGCTGGACCTCAAAACCGGCAATATCCCGCGCCCGGAACTGGATGATGAGGCGGATCCCCGGCTGCTGGCCCGCGGCCACGAGGAAGCGGTAGCGGGCGCTGAAGACGCGGTTGAAGCCGCCATTTTCACCACGTTCTTCCGCGTCAACGGTCACCCACACGGAATCGATGCCGTCCGGATCTTCGGCGCGGATCATCCCGGAGACCGTGTCGACCTGGCTCGCGCTTACGCTGTCCTGGTCGATGGTGAACGACAATTTGGGGGGGCCGGGCCGCTCCCGCTCGCCGAGACACGCCGCCACGACGATGAGGGCTAGCGCCCCTGGAATTTTGCGGAGCGCTTTTCGAGAAATGCGGTCAGTCCTTCCTTCATGTCCTGCGTGGCGGCGAGGAGGCCGAAGTGATTGGCCTCGAGTAGCAGCCCTTCGTCGAGCGTCATCTCCAACCCCTGGTCGATCGCTTCGATCGCGAGACGCACGGCCAATGGGCCCATCGCGAGGATACCCCGCATCATCCTCTCCGCTTCCGCGAGCAGGTCGGCGGCGGGGACCACTTTATTGACGAGGCCGATGCGGTAGGCCTCCTGCGCATCGATCATTTCGCCCGTCAAAATGAGGTGCATCGCAATGCCTTTGCCCACGAGGCGCGGGAGGCGCTGCGTCCCTCCGTATCCCGGCGCGATCCCCAGCTTCACCTCCGGCTGTCCGAACTTCGCGTTCTCGCTCGCGATACGCATGTGACAGGCCATCGCCAGCTCGCATCCGCCGCCCAACGCGAATCCGTTGATCGCCGCGATCACCGGCTTGCCGCACGTCTCCAGGCGCCGCAGCACGCCCTGGCCGCGCTGCGCGCGCGCCTTGCCGTCGAACGGCCCCTGCCGCGCCAGATCACCGATGTCGGCGCCGGCGACGAACGCCTTTGGCCCGGCGCCCGTGAGAATCGCGCCGCGAATCTCGGCTTCGGTCGCAATCTGCTCCGCCGCCTTGCCCAGCTCCAGCATCACCTGATCGTTCAGCGCATTGAGCTTATCGGGCCGGTTGATGGTAACGAACGCGATGCCGTCCTTCAATTCGAAAAGCAGCGTCTGATAGTTCATGCGACAATCCTAAAGCGAGGACATGCAAAAGCTAGACGCGCCGACGCACCGCGGACGTACCGTCATCCGTCAACAGGACCACCCTCGCGCGGGTCGTCCCGTTGACCAATGACGGAATACCGCGGTGCGTCGGTGCGTCTAGTCTTTGCATTTCCCCGTATTAGGTTCTGCCTCCATGCCTATCCAGGCCATCTCATGGTCCCCTTCGGGCGCGGTGCGCATCCTCGATCAGCGTGCCTTGCCCGACGCTGAGATCACGCGCGATCTGGAGAGCGCCGAGTCGGTCGCCGAAGCGATCCGGCAGCTGCAGGTGCGCGGGGCGCCGCTGATCGGGATCGCCGCGGCGATGGGACTCGTCGCCGGCCTACGCGATCTCCGATCCGCGCCGCGGCAGTCGTTTCTCGCGGGCGTGGCGCAACTGTCCGACCTGCTCGCCAACGCCCGTCCGACGGCGGTCAATCTGCGCTGGGCGCTGCATCGCATGGCGAATGTGGCACAGGCGACGCTGGGCGAAAGTCCCGCGATATGGGAGCGACTGCATGCTGAAGCGTCGGCCATCTGGGAAGAGGATCGCGCGATGTGCCGCCGGATCGGCGAGCATGGACTGACGATCTTCGCCGACGGCGTCAACGTGCTGACGCATTGCAATACCGGTGCGCTCGCGACCGGCGGCATCGGGACCGCGCTCGCGCCCGTCTATCTGGCGCACGAGCAGGGGCGGCGCGTGCATGTCTATGTGGACGAGACGCGGCCGCTGCTGCAGGGGTCGCGCCTCACCGCGTGGGAATTGCAGCACGCCGGGATTCCCTGCACGCTAATCACGGATGGGGCAGCGGCGGCATTGATGCGGCAGACGAAGATCGACGTGGTGCTGGTGGGCGCGGATCGCATCTGCGCCAACGGCGATTTCGCAAACAAGATCGGCACGTATGGGCTGGCAGTGCTGGCGCGCCATCACGGCGTGCCGTTCTATTGCGCCGCGCCGTGGTCGACGGTGGATGCGTCGCTGGCCGACGGGGATCTGATCCCAATCGAGCAGCGTGCAGCGACCGAAGTCACCGTCATGGCCGGCCGTCCGATCGCACCGGATGGCGTGGCGGCGCTCAACCCTGCGTTCGATGTCACGCCGGCGCGCTACGTGACGGGCTTCATTACCGATCGTGGGATCGTGCAGCCGCCGTTCGGGCTGTGACGCGCAGCCCCCTCGGGTCGTTTATTGCGGCCAGGTAGCAAGGCTCGCGTCAGGCGCTAAGTCGGGAAACCAAGCCGCGTCGTTCGGGTCGGACTGGTTGGCTACTTCAGTGAAAGCCACCCAGCCGAACGGTGACGGGTCGTCAAGAGCGGCGACTCTCAGCGAGACCGTTACGTGCTTTCCATCGATACGGGCCTCGATCGGTAAGACCAGTGCTGGTTGGCCGTTGAGGAGTGGGCGACGATCGATTAGCAAGCCGACGAAGTCAGTTCCCAGACCTAACGAACCTGTGGGATTCCAGCACATGGCAACGTAGAACTCCGCGAAGTTCGCCTCATTCTTGCTGAACGG
>QHUQ01000170.1 GCA_003221985.1 Gemmatimonadota bacterium
CACGAGCCGGAGCCCTGCAGCGTGCTGCCGCCGGCGCGCGTCGTGTACGAAATCACGCCCGACTGCGCGTCGGAGAATTCGACACCGAGCGCGCCCGTGGTGACCGAGGCCTCCTCGATCGCGTTGGTACCGAGGTTGACGCGCGGTGCACCGCTGTTGGTGCCGCGGATCGGCGCGCCGTCGACGTACACGTTGGCCTCGCCCGGACGGCCGCCGCGAATCGACACGCCGGCGCTGGCGCCCGACTCGACGACGCCCGGCGTCAGCGAAATGACCGACCGCACGTCATCGACCGGCAGATGATCGACCAGATCACCGGCGATGATGCCCTTCGACGTCACCTGGTCCCGCGGCACGATCGGATTCGCCGCGGCGGTGACCGTGATGCCCGTCAGCACGACGGCCGAGGACTGCATCTTGACGTCCTGGGTGATCGTCTGCCCGCCGAGCACACCAACGTTGCGCACTTCCGACGGCGCGAAGCCGATGAACTGCGCGCGCAACGAATAGGTGCCGACCGGCACGTTGTTGACGAAGTAGTAGCCTTTTTCGTTGGTGACTGCGCCAAACGAGGTGCCGACGACGAACACTTGCGCGTTCGCTACGGCTGCGCCCGCTTGGTCGGAAACCGTGCCTTCGATCTTTCCCGTCGTTTGCTGGGCCGCGAGCGGCGCTGCGACGACCGCGATCGCGAAAACGGCACCGACAACGAGGAATCGACCGACCACATTCCTCAGACGATGCATCATGGATGCGTCCTCCAATTGCGTGAATGCGCGTGGACTCCCGGACAGAATTGTGACGCCGGACACGTCACCTCCCTTCGGTGTAAGCCGAAAAGACGGCATGACTACACATGTTGGGTAAGCTGGCCGGGCATTTCAAAACCGTCAAGACATTGTCACGTCAACGTCTAGCGTTCGTTATCGCCCCGGGCGCGTGTCCATTTTGGTGGACAGGGCTCATCCAACGGCGGGCGAACATGCGCCCGATTCACCCACCTCGCAAGAGGCCCCCAGGCACGACCGTTAGACCAAAAACAGCTCCTGTTGGGGCTCGGCTGGCGTCACGAGCGGCCCCGTTTCCTCCACGAAAACGTTGATTTCGGTGCGCATGCCGAAGCGGCCCGGCAGATAAATGCCTGGTTCGACCGAAAACCCGACCCCCGCGATCACGGTGCGCTCGTCCGCCGTCTCGAAGTTGTCGAGGTGCGGGCCGGAGCCGTGCAGGTCGCGATCGATCGAATGCCCGGTGCGGTGCACGAAATACTCGCCGAATCCGGCCTTCGTAATGACGGCGCGCGCCGCGTCATCGAGCGCCGCGCCCGTGACCGGCTCCTTGTTCATCCAACGCTCTCGAAGCAGAGCAACCGCTGCATCCCGGGCATCATGCGGATTCGCGGAGTTCGCTTGAAAGCCGACGATCGGCGGATGATCGGTGACGAGCCCCACGCGGGCATAGGCGTCCATCACGCGGGCCTGCACCGTCGTTTCACGCACTTCGGCGCCGCGTGCCAGCTCGCTGCCGGCCCAACGCAGGGCTTCCGCCGCGATGCCGGCGATCGCCTGCGCCGCGCGCCGATGACCCGCCAGCTCGCTCGCCGACCAGCGCGCCGCAAAGCGCGTGATCAGCGCGCCCGACGAGACGACGCGCGCGCCGAATCCTTCGATCAGCTCGACGACGCCGTGCGGCACACGATCGAGATACGGCACCGCATCGGCCGGCGAGACTTCCATCGCGACGGTCTTGCCGGCGACGAGCGCGCGCAGCTTGTCGTGGAGCTCGCGCCACGCCGCGTACGGGCGCACCTCGCCCGGGAATCCGTCGAACGAGGCGAGCTCGATGCGGTGCGCCAGCGCGACCGGCTGGCCCTCGCGCGGCAACAGCACGAAAAAGCGGCGCGTCCCCATGCCGTTGATGCCAAGCACGCGCGTCGCGGCGGGATTGATGCCGTGAAAGTCGTACAACAGCCAACCGTCGGCCCCCATGTCGCCGAGCAGCTCGCGCAGCGCGGGGAAATCGAACTGGTCGAGGAGGCTCATTGGTGCCGGGGATCGGGGCCGGCGGCGCGCCACTCGCATCCCGCGCCGCCGCGCGCGCGGCAATCGACATGCACCATCGCGCCCTCGTAGCCGACGAGCAGCCGCAGCAGCTCGACGAGGCCCGCGCCGTAAAACCCGCAGGCCGCACCGTCGGGTGTCGCCTGAATCGCGAGCGGATCACTCACCCGCGCGACCGGCAGCCGCTGCTCGCGCAGCAGCTCCGCGCCGAGCACCGTGCGTGCCGCGCGGCGCGCCGCGCTGTGGCCGAAGAGGCGCGACACCCACGACATCCGTTTCACCGCGCGGCGCGCGGCACGGCGCCCGGCGTCGGCGAATACCAGATCAGCGTCGGGCCGCCGGCCCACGAGCCGGAGCAACGCCTCCACGTGCGACGGCTCGACCCGCGCGTCTTTGCGCACCAGCTGCTCGAACTCGGCCAGCTGCATGGTAACGGTGGCGGAGAGGCCGAGGCGCTTGACCAGCAGTTCTTCGGCGAACTCGGTGAGCCCATCCTCGACGGGAGTATCGAGATTCTTGACCGCCTCGAGGACGGCGAGCGGGACGATGCTGTGCACCACGGAGCGCGAAACCTACCACGGGGCTGCCTATTGCGGAACTCGCGACGCTCCACGAGCCTTCTCTGACGGCTATGCCCAACCCTTCCCCAGAGGTGTCTCCGCCAATCGACGAGAAGCGCGCCAGCTTCGAGCGCGAAGCGCTGGTGCATCTCGACGTGCTCTACCGCGTGGCCCTGCGCCTCACGGCCAATCCCTCGGACGCCGACGACCTGGTGCAGGAGACGATGCTCAAGGCGTACCGCGCCTGGGACCAGTACGAGAAGGGAACCAATGCGAAGGCGTGGCTGCTCACCATTCTGAGGCACGCGTTCATTAATGAGTACCGCCGCCGCAGCCGGCATCCGGAGACGGTGGACGTTGACACCATCGAGCCGTATGCCGTGTTCTCGGAGGTGCAGGACGACGACCCGCAGGGCGCGTTTTTCGATCGCATCGTGGACGATCAGGTGCTGCGCGCCATCGACCAGCTGCCGGTGGCGTTTCGGGAGACACTTGTGCTGAGCGATGTCGAGGGGATGTCCTATCAGGAGATTGCCGGCATTCTCCAGGTGCCCGTGGGCACCGTGAAGTCGCGGCTGTTCCGTGCCCGCCAGCTGCTGCAGGGCAAGCTGTACGATTACGCCGTCGAGATGGGATACATCAAAGGAAGTCCCGCATGAATTGCCGCGAATGCGTCGAGCATCTGTACGAATTCCTGGACCGCGAGCTGACGCCGGAGCTCGAGCGGGAGATCCGGGCGCATCTGGAAGACTGCCCGCCGTGCGGTGAACAGTTCGATTTTGAGGAGCTGTTCTTGAAGTTCCTGCGGGCGCGCTGCCGCGCGCAGGGCGCTCCACAGGAGCTCAAGAAGCGCGTGCTCCGCGAGCTGTTTGGCGAGTGAGCTGGCTGACTCGACGCGGCGCGGCGGCGGCGTTCGCGGTCGGTCTGACGATTGGATACGGCCTGGGATGGCGGGGATTGGTTTTGGTCCTCGCCTTTTTCGTCTCCTCCAGTTTGTTGACTACGGCGGCGGAGGGCGGCGAGGGGCCCCGAAACGCACGCCAAGTGCTCGCGAATGGCGGCGTGGCAGCGCTCGCGGCGCTGGCTGGGAGTTGGCTCGCGTTCGCGGGGTCGCTAGCTGCTGCGACCGCGGACACCTGGGCCAGCGAAATCGGGAGACATTCGCGCACGCCGCCGCGGCTGATCACCAACGGCATTCGCGTCCCCGCCGGGACCGACGGGGGGATGACGCTGCTGGGCACGGCCGGCGGCATAGCGGGCGCGGGGTTTGTTGCGGGGCTGTCCTCCCTCGTGGGACAGCGCAGCACACTGGCCGTCGCTGTCGCGGGAGTCGTCGGTATGCTGGTGGACTCGCTACTCGGCGCCACGGTGCAAGGAAAGGTCCGATGGATGGACAACGACGCCGTGAATCTGGCTGCTACGCTGACGGGCGCCGCGTGCGCGGGACTCGTCGGGTGAGTACGCCTGCGCCGCGCTGGGATGTGGTGGTCGTCGGCGCCGGCCCGGCGGGATCGGCCACCGCCTTGCTGCTCGCGCGCGCGGGCACGCGCGTCCTGCTGCTCGACCGCGCCCGGTTTCCGCGCGAGAAGCCGTGCTCCGAGTACTTGAGCCCCGAATCGACCCGCGTGCTCGAACGCCTCGGCAAAGACGTGTTACACGCGGTCGCCGCCGCCGCACCGGCACAATTGACCGGCATGAAGGTCGTCGCGCCGAGCGGCGCGGGCGTCGTGGGCCGGTTCGAGACATTCAGTTTCGCGCTGCCACGGACGCGCTTCGACACGATCTTGCGCGACGCGGCCGCCCGTGCCGGTGTCGCAGTGCAGGAGCGGATGAAGGTCGAGGAATTGGTCTACGATGATGGCGCCGTCGGGGGCGTAATTGCTCGGGACGTGGGAGGGGGGACCCGGGACGTGTATCCCGCGCGCGTGGTCGTCGGCGCCGACGGATTGCGATCGATCGTCGCGCGGCGGCTCGGTCGGGTGTTCGGCTCGGCGCCGCGGCGCATCGCGTTCACGGCACACGTGTCCGATGCCCGCGGCGTAAACGATCTTGGCGAGATGCACGTGGGGCGGCCGGGGTACGTCGGCCTCGGTCCCATCGGCGACGGGGTAACGACGGTGGCGCTGGTACTGCCGCTCCGCGAAGCGCGGCGCGGCGAGCGGTTCTTCGCGGAGCTCGAGCGTTTCCCCGGCGTCGCCGGCCGCTTCGACGCACGGCGCGTGGTGCGCCCGGTGCTCGCGACCGGTCCCTTCGCGCGCTGGTCCCGGCGCCCCGTCGCGCGGGGCGGGGGCGCGCTCCTGGTCGGTGACGCAGCCGATTTCTTCGATCCGTTCACCGGCCAGGGCATCTACAGCGCGTTGCGCGGGGCGGAGCTGGCCGCGGCGGCCATCATCGAGACGCTGGTGAACGGCGCGAGCCTGGACGGTTACGCGCGCGCGCGGCGGCGCGAGTTCGCGGGAAAATGGCTGCTCGAGCGGATCATCGGCCTCGCGGTGGGCTGGCCGGCACTGATCGAGCGCGTGGTCGGGCGCATGGCGCGGCGGCCGGAGCTGGCCGACCTACTCGTGCGCGCGACCGGCAACTGCACCCAAGGGCGAGCCGATCGGCATGACGGCCAGCTCCGTGGCGTCCGTTTCGCTCGACCCGCCGCTCGTGCTCGTTTCGGTCGACAAGGCCCATGAGATGCATGCGGCGCTGGAAAGTGGCACGCACTTCGTGCTCAACGTTTTGTCCTCCGAGCAGGAAGCATTGTCGCGCCGTTTTGCGGGGGACGAGAGCGACCGGTTTCGGGGGGTGAGTTACCGCCCGAACGAACGTGGTATTGCCGTGCTCGACGGCGTCGTCGCCCATATCGAGTGTGAGAAGCGCAGCGCCGTCCCCGCAGGCGATCACACGGTGTTCATCGGGCTGGTGATCGGGGGCGACGCCACCGATCGGCGCCCTCTCCTCTATTATAGAGGAGGCTACGCAGGCCTCAGCCGCTGATGCGCACCGTCGATCGCATTCGTGTTCACGCGCCGTTCGCGAGGGTATTCGCGGCCGCCAGCTCGGTGGCGCGCTGGCCGTCGATCCTGCCTCACTATCGCTGGGTCCGCGTGCTCCAGGACGGTCTCGTGGAAATGGCGGCGTGGCGTCCATTCGGCGGCGGCCTCCTCAAGTACCCGACGTGGTGGGTCTCGCAGATGACGATCGACCGCCCGGCGGGTGAAATCCGATACCTTCACGTGCGGGGTATCACGCGCGGCATGCAGGTGGTGTGGAGGCTGGTGGAGGTTGGTGAAGGTTCTGACGCAGGTGTTGATGCCGAGATCGTCCATACCTGGGATGGACCACGCTGGCCCCTCGTCGGGAAGTTGGCCGCTAACCTTGTGATCGGGCCCATCTTCATCCACGGAATTGCATCGCGGACGCTGGCCGGAATCAAGCAGGCGGTGGAAAGGGACAGAGTTTGACGCGCCCTGAGAGGGCGCGCTCGGCTGCAACGTGCGCCCTTACAGGGCGCACCCAACGCCGAGCCCGGGCTCTTAGCCCGGGTATTTCGCAGATGCGAAGGGAGCGACATGACTGATTTGCGTCGGGTCGTGATCACCGGTATTGGCGCAGTCACACCGATTGGCACCGCGGCTGCCGGGCTGTGGGCGGGTCTCGAGTCCCGCACGTCGGCCGTACGCACCATCACCCGGTTCGATCCCGCGCCGTTCCGCAGCCACATGGCGGCGGAGATTCCCGATTTCCGTCCTCAGGACCATCTCGATGCCAAGCGCGCCAAACGGCTCGATCGTTTTTCGCAGCTCGCCGTGACGAGCGCCCGCCTGGCGCTCGCCGATGCAGAGATCTCCCCGAGCAAAGAGGATCCCGACCGGATCGGCACGATGATGGGTTCGGCGCTCGGCGGCGTGGCGTTCGGCGAATCCCAGGTGCCGCGGTATCTCGCCGAGGGTCCGCGGGGGCTCGATCCGTCCCTCGCGCTCGCGGTGTTTTGCGGCGCCGCGAGCTGCAACATCGCGATCGAGTTCGGATTCACCGGCCCCAACGCCACCAACGCGATGAGCTGCGCCTCGGGGACGATCGCCGTCGGCGAGGCGTTCCACGTCGTGCGCGACGGGCGCGCGGACGTGATGCTCGCGGGCGGCGCGGAGGCACCGCTGGCGCCGCTCACGTTCGCGGCGTTCAGCATCATCCGGGCGATGAGCACGCGGAACGACGATCCCGCCCGCGCCTCCCGGCCGTTCGATGCCAGCCGCGACGGCTTCGTCATGGGCGAGGGAGCGGCGGTACTCGTCCTCGAGGAGCGCAGCCGGGCGGTGGCACGCGGCGCCAGGATCTACGCCGAAGTCGTCGGGCATGCCTACACGAACGACGCCTATCACATGACGGCACCGCGACCGGACGGCCGCCAGGCTGCGCGCGCGATGCAGCTCGCCCTGGCGGACGGCGCTGTGACCCCCGCCGACGTCGGCTACATCAATGCGCACGGCTCCTCCACGCCGCTCAATGATTCGACCGAGACGAAGGCGATCAAGCAGGTGTTCGGGGACCACGCCTACCGGCTGAGCGTCAGCGGCACCAAGGGCTACTACGGGCACGCGCTCGGCGCGAGCGGCGCGATCGAAGCCGCGATCTGCGCGCTCGCCCTCCAGCGCGGCTGGCTGCCGCCGACCATCAACCTCGAGCGGCCCGACCCCAACTGCGATCTCGACTGTCTTCCGGGATCGGGAGGCGGCCGGACGGCGTCACCCGCGGCGGTCGTTTCAAATTCGTTCGGGTTCGGAGGGATCAACGCGGCGCTGGTGTTGCGGCCCGACACCGGCCTTCGGTAGATTGGCGCGGCTTTCAACGAGAGGTCACACGTGAATTACCGCTCTCTCCGGGCTCCCGTCGCGGAATTCGTCGGAACGCTGCTCTTCGTGCTCGTCGGGGCGGGCAGTGTCGCCAGCCAGGTCGGTGGTATCGGCGGCAATCTCGGCGTTGCGCTCGCCAACGGATTGGGCCTGGCGATCGCCGTTACCATCATGATGCCCATCTCCGGCGGCCACCTCAATCCGGCGGTGAGCGTCGCGCTGTGGATCGGCAACCAGATCGACGCCAAGACGCTGGGACGCTACGTGGCCGCGCAGCTGCTCGGGGCGATCACCGCCGCGCTGCTGATCAAGGCTGTCTTCCCGGCGTCGATGGTGCGCATCACGTCACTCGGCACGCCTTCCATGTCCGGCGCCATGGGCTTGTTCGACGGCATCGTGCTGGAAGCGCTGTTCACGTTTTTCCTGGTGAGTGCCGTGTACGGCACGGCCGTATCGCCTCAAGCGCAACGCGTCGGCGGATTCGCGATCGGGTTGACGGTCGTCGTATGCGCGCTGGGGGGAGGCGCGCTGACGGGGGCTGCGCTGAATCCGGCGCGGGCGTTCGGCCCGGCGCTGGTGTCGTGGGACTGGCACGGTCAAGCGGTCTACTGGATCGGACCGCTGCTCGGTGCGGCCGCAGCTGCTGCGTTGTGGAAATACCTGCTATTGCCGCGGAGCGCGACGGACCTGACCTGACACAGTAGGGGCGCAGCATGCTGCGCCCCTACAATT
>QHUQ01000214.1 GCA_003221985.1 Gemmatimonadota bacterium
CACAGACCGAAGCCCAGGAGACGAACCCGTCGCGGAACTTCGCGACCATCTTCGGCTCGCCGGCCGGCGTCAGGTCAGACTTCGGATCGCGCTTCGTGGGCCGGCTTGTGCGGCGCCGCTCCAGGGGGCGGCCACCGCCGAGCCGCGCCGGGGGTCCACCCCCGCCCCCCCTGCCACCGCCCAGGCGCGTGTCACCGCGAGCCGCGCCTGCCGGGAAGCTGGTACGGCGCGATGGGCGGTACGGCGGCGCGCTGCGCGATTCCAGCGCGCGACGCAGCGCGTCTGCTGTCGGCCAACGCGCTTCCGGTTCTTTTTCGAGCGAGCGCATGACGCACGACGCCAGATCGTCCGGGCAGGTCGGTGTCCTGTCCTGAAGGTTGGGTGCTTGCTCGGTGATTTGTTTGAGCAGCAGTCCTGGAACGGTCGGCGCCGAGAAGGGCAACTCACCGGCGAGCATCTGGTAGCCGACGACGCCCAGGCTGTAGATGTCCGAGCGTCCGTCGATCTCGCGATCGCCCGCGGCCTGCTCCGGGCTCATATAGTGCGGTGTGCCAATCGCGACACCCGTGGCCGTCAGGGTTCCGGGGCCCGTGGTCGAGGTCAGCGCCTTGGCGATTCCGAAATCGGTGAGGACGGTCCTGCCGCGGCTGCCTTCGAGCAGAATGTTATCCGGCTTGACGTCGCGGTGAATGATGCCAAGGGCATGTCCTGCTCCTAATGCATCGGCCGTCTCCATCATGATGCGGCGGGCTTCTTCAGGCGGCAGTCGCTCGCGGCGCTTGAGGCGCGCCGCGAGCGACTCACCATCCACGTAGGCCATCACGAAATAGACGAGGCCGTCCGGTCCCTCGCCGACGGAGTGAATCGGCACGATGTGCGGGTGCGACAGCCGCGCTGCCGTCTCCGCTTCGCGCACGAACCGCAGCCGGATCTCCTCCCGGAACGCGAGGTCCGGAGGGAGCACCTTGACGGCGACCTGGCGCTTCAACCGCTCGTCGCGGGCGTTGAACACCACGCCCATCCCGCCCCGGCCGATCTCTCCCTCGAGCGTGTAGGAGCTGCCGAGCGCTTGGCTCAGGCGGGTGCCGCAACCGGCGTTTTTTGGTGGCATGGTCGGTGCATTCTGCGCTCGGGAACATAGGCCACGCAACTTACAATCGGAGATGCCAATGTCAGACCGGATGACTCTGCCCGTACTGCCGCTACGCGATGCCGTGCTGTTTCCGGGCGTCGCGACGCCGATCGGTGCGGGCCGTCCCGCGACATTACGTGCCATAGAAGCCGCCCTCAAGCAAGCCGACCGCAAGGTCTTCGCCGTCGCCCAGAAGGAGAACGTCGATCAGGTATCCCCCGCTGTGCTCTATACCACCGGCACGATCGCGCGCATCAGTCAGGTCCAGCGCAATCTTGGCGGTGTCCAGCTGATCCTGCATGGCGAAGGCCGCGGTACCGCCGTCCACTATTCTGAGACCAACGGCTATCTCGAAGCCACCGTCCGCGAAACGCCCGATCTTCCTCCTCTCAATGAGAAGGATGCTGCGTTCGTAGCGTTGCACCGCGAGGTCCGCGAGCGCGCCGCCGAGCTGGGGCAGAAGTCCGGCCTGCCGGCCGAGGTCGTGCAGCAAGTGCTGCAGGGCGTAAGTGATCCCGGCGCACTCGCCGACCTCGTTGCCGGACATCTCGATATCCAATCGCTGGAGCGGCAGCAGCTGCTGGAGACGCTGGCTGTGGAGGACCGGCTGCGCCGGGTGTTGGTCCACGTCCAACGCCAGATCGCGGTGCTCGACGCGCAGGAAGACATCAAGTCGCAGGTCCAGGAGGAGTTGGGCGAGCGGCAGCGCGAAATGCTGCTGCGCGAGCAGATGAAGGCAATCCGCAAGGAGCTGGGTGAGGAAGGCGAGGCCGCTGAGGCCGATGATTTGAAGAAGCGCCTCGATGCACTCGAGCTGCCGGAGGCTGCCCGCAAGGAAGTCGATCGGGAGCTGGCACGCCTCGAGCGCGCCGGTCGCGAATCGATGGAAGCGCAGGTCATCCGGACCTATCTCGAAACCATCGCCGAGCTGCCCTGGAGCACGCGGGCGGATGAGTCGCTCGATTTGAAGCGGGCGGCCGAGATCCTCGAGGAGGACCACTACGGGCTTCAGGATGTCAAAGATCAGGTGCTCGAGTTCCTCGCGGTTCGCCAGCTGCGCCAGCGCCAGCCGCAGGAGGCAGCGCCGGGGAATGAGGACGACCGCGCCGCGCGCGCGCCGACGCTGCTGTTCGTCGGTCCGCCGGGCGTCGGCAAGACCTCGATCGCCAAGTCGATTGCCCGCGCGATGGGCCGGCCATATGTCCGCATTTCCCTTGGCGGCGCGCGCGATGAGGCGGATATCCGCGGCCACCGGCGCACCTACGTCGGTGCCATGCCGGGCCGCATCATTCAGGGGATGAAGCAGGCCGGTGCGAAGAACCCGATCTTCCTGCTCGATGAGGTCGACAAACTGGGCATTTCGTTCCAGGGAGACCCCGCGGCGGCGCTACTCGAGGTCCTGGATCCGGCACAGAACGACTCGTTCACGGACCATTACCTCGGAGTGCCGTTCGACCTCTCCGAGGTGCTCTTCATTGCGACCGCGAACTTCTTGCAGGGCATTCCCGGACCGCTGCTCGACCGGCTCGAGACCGTCAACTTTGCGGGCTACACCGAGCGGGAAAAGCTCGAAATCGCCAGGCGCTACCTGGTGCCGCGACAGCTGCGCGAAAACGGCTTGCTGGCCGGGCAATTGACGCTGAGTGACAGGGCGCTGAGCGAGATCATCTCGAGCTACACGCGCGAGGCCGGCGTGCGCCAGCTGGAACGCGAAATCGGCAAGCTGGGCCGCAAAGTCGCCCGCAAGATCGCTGATGGGGCGGTGGAGAAGGTCACGGTCGGACCGCAGGATATTCCGGACCTCATCGGGCGGCCGAAGGTGCATCCCGAGCGCATGGCCGGCGAGGATCAGGTCGGCGTGACGACGGGCATGTACTACACACCGGTGGGCGGCGACATCATGTTCGTCGAAGCCAGCGTCATGCGCGGCAAGGGGGAGCTGGTCCTGACCGGACAGCTGGGTGACGTCATGAAGGAATCGGCGCGCGCTGCGCTCACCTATGCGAAGTCGCATGCTGAATTACTCGGTATTCCCGAAGGCGCGTTTGTCGACACTGACATTCACGTGCACGTACCGGCGGGTGCTATTCCGAAGGATGGCCCCTCCGCAGGCGTGACGATGGCGACTGCGCTCGTCTCGGCGCTATCGCGCCGGCCGGCGCGCCACGACATCGCGATGACGGGCGAGGTCACCCTGCGTGGCCGCGTACTGCCGATCGGCGGGGTGAAGGAGAAGGTGCTCGGGGCTATTCGGGCGGGAATCACGTCGATCATTCTGCCGAAAGAAAACGAGCGGGATCTCGAAGATCTGCCGGAGGAGGCCCGCAAGACGCTCGATGTGCACCTGGTGGAAGAGTTGGGCGACGTACTGAGCCTCGCATTGCGCGGCGCCCGCTTCGAGTCCGGCCATCTGATCTTCGAGACCGAAGCGCCACTCGGCCTAGCGCGCGCTCACACCGCCCACAACTAGCTCGACCGCTGCCTCGCGCCACCGCTCGCGCAGCGCCGGTTCATCGGCGCCGAGCGGTCGCGCGCTGGCAGCGACAACCGCTTCCAAGCTGAGGTAACCCACCATCAGGATCAGCGCCTGAGCGGCGGCGAGGTGCGGGTCGAGATCGTCTCGCACTTGGCCCAGGCCCTGACCTTCGGCGAGTAGGACGACCAGGCGATTAATGGCGGGTGCGAAGGCGGCGCCCCCCCCCGGGCGGCTTCCCTGTCCCAACAGCGCCACCATCTGCGGATGACGCGCGAGAAACTCGAATTGGGCTTGCAGCGTGAGCCGCAGGCGTTCGAGCGGCCCACCGGCGGGGAGCGACAGACTCGTCAGAGCGGTTTCCAGCTCAGCGGCCGACTCGGCGAGGACTGCCTGGAAAAGGCCGCGCTTCGAGTGGTAGTAGTAGAACAGCAGTTGCTTGTTGACGCCCGCGCGTCGCGCGATCTGTTCGACGCGCGCGCCCGCAAAGCCGCGCCGAGCAAACTCGTCGCGGGCCGCCGCGACAATTCGTAATGCTCTATCATTATTTAACTTAGGTGGCATCGGGCGATTTCGTCAACCGTTCGGTTGATGAAATCTAAGGCCCGTCGTCTGGCGCCGCCACTGGCCGGGCATTCGGCTTCGGCGCCGCTGGCCAACTCACACCCAAATCGTTCCAGTTCAGGATCGTGTTGAATACGAGCGCGAAGCTCCCCTGTGTCTCCCACCGCCAGAACGGACGGATCGCGAACAGTACGACGTGCCCCTGACCAACGGGGGCGTCGAGCACGGCGGGGCGACCAGCCAGCTCTTCTCCACTGACGAGCAAACCGGACAGCCGCAGCGAGTCACGCTTCTGATGAAAGCTCAGGACGACCCGCGGCCGCGCTCGCGCTTGCTCCGCAGTCAGGCCCGCATCCTGATCCTCAGGAATGTCGGTGCTGGTGTCCAGCTGGAAGAGCGGCACCTGGTTGAAGTAGACCGCCAACGTGTCGGCATATCCGTACGCAATCGGACTGCGCCCGTCCTTTAGGACGGCACGATAGATCCCGCCCGAAGCCCGCAGCTGCCGTGCGGGGCTGATGTCGACGCCCCGCGTCACGCCGTATTCCGTGAACACGGCGGACGTACCGCCTTCTGTGATCGCCACGCCACCCGCGTTTATCCACTGGCTGAGCGCCGTCACGCCCTCGAGGCCGATGCCTGGGCGCACGTCGTCCGTCGAATCCACTCCGCCGAGGTTGGGCGTCTCGGCAGTGCGGCGCCACGGAATCGGTGGGCCGTTCATCGGCAACCCGTTCACGATTTGCTGCGCGTTGTTGCTGACGTACGGAAGCATGAGCACGTTGAACTGCTTCAAGAGGTCTAGGGTTTTGAGCTGCTGCACGCTCAGATACGTGTACGGGATCCCCAGGACATCGAAGGCGTACCGCACCCATCCTTCATTCTGCGTGTTGAGCCAGGAGTGCACCAACGCAATGCGGGGCACATCCAGCTCGTGCCGCGCAACCTGTGGTACCGGCCGCACGCCGGTGACGCTCAAACCGAGCGACTCCGCGGCTTGTGTGATGCGGCTGTCCGCGCCGTCGCCGGCTGAGACGATCGTTGTCCCACGCCCCCAGGTCCGTCGATCGAGCGTAAACGAGTCCTCGCTCGCCCACATCCTGACATCCCGCAACGCGAAGCGGAATTGGATCAGCCCGCTCTCGGTCGTCGGCGCGATCAGATACACCGCGGGAGCCCTGACGCCGGTCACCTGACCTTTCACACGCGCATCCGCGGTCATCAGCGTCGCGGGCGCGCGCAACACGCTGGTGTCGTTGATCGCATGGAGCGCGACGTTACGCACGTACTGCAGCGTCCAGCCCGTATCATCGTACGGCCGTGGATCGTCGGGGCCGTAGTCCTGCTTGCTGAAGTAGCTCTTGGCGAGCGGGCCATACGGCTGGTCGAGTCGCACGACGTAATCACCCGCCGCGACGTCCATGCCTGCCGCTTTGAACGGGCGATCGGCGCGTCGTACCTCGATGCCGTGAAAGCGGAGCAGGTTGACGAGATTCGCAGCCTCGACCGCACGCGCCTGGCCCGCGGGAATGTGATACGCGTTCGGTCCATCCTTCGCGCGCCCGCGCTCGACGGCGCGCACGCCCTTGCAATAGAACTGATCGAGGTAGCGGCGCCCGTTGCGCGCCATGTAGTTCAACGCGATGAGGAGGGCCGACTGCTGGTAGTTGATGTTGTTGCGGATGCACCAGCGCACCCCGTTGAGCGGCGGATTGGGACGGAACCACTCGATCGAGGTCTGCCGCTCCGGCAGCTTGACGGTGTGGCAGTCGGCGCCGCGCGATGTGTACGTCTCGTAGAAGCGGCCGATGGAGTTGTGGCCGTTCGCCACCCAGAACATGTAGTTCGGCGTCCAACCGTCGTAGAAGTCGTGGGTCCAGACTCCCGGCAACCCACGCCTGGTCAGCTCGGTGATCTCCTGAAATGCCAGCTCGTGCCATTCGCTGATGACGATCGGATCAAGCTCGCGGTTGTACGGTCCCGTTCCTGTGGACGTATAGAGGAAGGGGACGGACTCGTGGAGATCATGCAGCACCGTGGGATGCCAGGCGAAGAAGGTGTTCATCATCGTGCGCGTCAAAACCTGCGACATCACCATGCCGTCGCGATTGTTGTCGTGGGCCGTGTACTTCCCCCAGTAGATGAGGCCGGGCCCGATGTTCTTGTTCGCCTTCCGGTAGCGGTAGATGTCCACCATCCGGTCCCGGCCATCCACTTCGGTCACGGGCGTGATGAGTGTGATGATGCTGTCACGAATCTGCCGGATAAGTGGCGTGTCTTCCGTCGCAAGTCGGTAGGCCAGCTCCATCAGCATTTCCGGCGAGCCTGTCTCGGGCGAATGGATAGAGCCCGTCGCGTAATAGATCGGCTTCCCCGTCGCGATCAGCCGTTGCGCCGAATCGGCTGTGAGCCGTCTCGGGTCGGCCAATGCCGCGGTAATGTCGCGATAGCGGTCGAGCCGGGTGATCGTCGCCGAATCCGCGATGGCGGCCACGATCATGGGCCGGCCCTCATCGCTGGTCCCCAAGTCAAAGACCTTTACCCGCGGCGATGCTTCATCGAGCGCCCGGAAATACCGCGTGATATCGGCGACGTACGACAGCCGGCCGACCGTGCCCGGCACGTAGCCGAGGACTTTGAACGGGGTCGGTACCCGGGGGTCGGCGGGCAGATGGTCGGTGAGCTCCGTGTTGAATCGGGGCTCAGTCGTCAGCTCACGGATCTTGGCGGTGTAGGCGGAGTCTAGCGGTTGCTGGAGCGCGAGGAGCGCGATAACGGCGTGGACCATGCGACGTTCTCCGGAATGCGGGACAGACCTTCCTTGAGGAAATCCAGCAGCAAGCGGTTCACTTGATCGGGCGATTCCTCGGGCGCGTCATGACCGCTGTGCGCCACAACGACGAACTCGCTGCGCGGCAACTCGCGCGCAAACCGGCTGCCGTCGCGCAGCGGAATCCACCGGTCGGCGTCGCCCCACAGGATCAGCGTCGGTGTCTGCACTGTGCCGAGGCGTCCGCCGAGGCTGTCGAACCTGAACTCCCGGAGCACACCTCGCAAGGCACGCCCATAGTCCCGATCCGGTACGGGGGCGTAGTACTGATCGACGTCGGCTTCGGTGATTTTGCGGGGATCGGCAAACGTCGAGCGAAGAATCCGGCCCGTGGCCCAACGGCTCCGGCACGTCGTGGCGATGGCTCCCAGAAATCGCCAGCGCGCGATCTTCAGGACGCCGGGCCACCGGACGCCGTAGCCGGCCGCGTCGATCAGAACCATGCCGCGCACCCGATCCGGATTCGCGAGAGCGACCTCGGCAGCGATGGCGCCACCCATCGAATGCCCCACGAGGACCGCGCTCGAGATGCCGAGCGAGTCGAGCAGCGCAACGACGAGATGGGCATACGCCGCGTTGCTGTATCCGTGCGCCGGCTTATCCGAGAATCCAAACCCGCGATTGTCGAACGCCACGCCGCGGTAGCCGGCCGCCACGACTGCCGGCAGCGCGTATCGCCAGCCATACAGCGATGATCCGATCCCGTGAATGAACACCACGGGCGTCCCGTTGCCCGAATCGATCATTCGGAGGCGCGTGCCGTCGATCGTTCTGTACTGAGCGCGAAACGGCGTGCCGGCTGGATAGCGCTGCGCTTCAGGAATCGGTGAAGCACGGCAGGCGCTCGAAAGCAGCAGTACCCAGCCCACCATCATTTGCGCGCTCACGAGAGGGTTTGCAGAGCGCGTCGCGCGAGCAGCACGACAAGGGGATGGGAAGTCCAGAGCCCGGCGATGGCCTCTGCTTCGCCCGCGGTGATCACAAGCTGTGACTCGTCGATCACGAGTATCGTCGCGTCCGGTGCATCCTCGGCAGCCGGCGTGATCCAGGAGGGCGGGTCCGGCGGCAGGTCACCGCGGATCAGCAACTGGATCTGCGCCCGCTCAGCCGCGCGGCGCCAGGCGGGCAGCGTGGGCCGCCACAACTCGCTGGCCATTATCCCTTCTACCCGGCGCTCGGCCCGCGCGACCAGCTGTTGCACGAGATTCGCCACCGCCCGGCTGCCGGACACTTCCCTGGTCACTGGATCGCCGGGACGTGTTAGCCCGCGCAAATCGCGGCCCAATCGATCCAACGCTGCCCCCTGGACCAGGGCGAGCTGCGCGATCAGAGCCTGCGGATCGGTCGGCCGATAGCGAGCCGGGCGAGCGGGTGGCGGCGTCCGCGTTGCGGCGCCGCGAGTAACCAATCCCTCCAGCGCCGCATAGGTATTCGCACGGGCGAGGCGCGCCCCGCGCGCGACGGCGTAGCCGGTCGTGGGGCCCAGTCGCAGCAGTGTCGTGTAGACGAGCGACTCGGTCGGCGTGAACCCGAATGGCGTCAAATCGACTGTCATTGTAGTAGCAAATACTACTACGTTGTCCCGAAACCGCTATGTCAGACGATGTTCAGCGGCATCCCGAGCAGCCTGGCGATGAGCGCCAAGCGGAACGTCACGTCGGTCTGGCGCTGTGCGGGGCTCTTGCCAGGGCCTTCGAGAGGAAAGTAGTGCGATACCACAGGATTAGTGGACTTGGGCATGACACGAAGTCCAGCGGGACTCCAAACACCTTGATCGTCGGTTTCGCTGTAGAGCCGAGCCAGCACTTTCGCCGCACTTGGTACCTGGCGCACGATGCCGAGCCGAGCCAACAACTCCAGCCAGTACGCGGCGAATGGCACGTCCGTTACCCGGCCCTGGGCGTCCGCGTGGAGGGGGTCGCCCAGCAGCTCGAACAGCGGTGGGAACGTCTTCTTTCCCGCCAGGATCGAGAAGGCCCGCCGTGGCGTGGGAATCGAGAAATAGGCCGCCAGCCGCTCGAGAAAGCCGGCGCGCTCGCGCTGGACCGCCGGCATGAAGGCGAGCATCTCGACCGAGAACACCGTCGGCGGATACACGAGCGGATCCAGCACCGTCTTGCCGTGGGCCTTCCGGAACGGCTTCTGCGCGACGTCACTTCGCAAGTACATCGAGATGTCACTCGCGATGCGATGCGCCGCGCCGCGTAGCCGCGGATCATCTTGATGGGCACCACGAGCCAGTGCTGCCGCGGCCGCCTGCGCGCCCATACTCCGGGCCCACAGGCCAAGCCCCGGGTCGGCTTTGGCGGCGCGCTGGAACTCGACCAGCAGCGCGGGATCGTCATCCCGTGAGAGCAGGCGAAACAGAAAGCGATCGGCGAACCGGAACGAGCGCCCGTCCGGGGGCCAGCCGAGCTCGAGCAGCCGGCGGTACTGAAAGATCGTTCCGACTTCTTTCCATCCCATGGCCTTCGAAGGCGCGGGCGCGAGCAGATTCCCTCCCCACAACCCCGTGTCCTTCTGTTTGCGGATGATCGCGAGCGATTCCTTGTAACGCACGATCTCCTCGCGCAGCGCCGCGACTCGTTCGATGTCGCGCGACTGCTCGGGGACGACTTCAGTCAGAGTGCGATACTGGATGGGGAGACTGGCGGCCTCGTATAGCCACGACAGAGGCACGGTATGTGTGGAGGGAATCTCCAACCGCCGCTCCAGTGGTAGGAGGTCGGACCAGCTGGTGCTGCTAGGTCAAAAGCGCGCGCAACTTATCCGTCCCCAGCACAAAGAGCAATCGCCTGTGGTTAACCCATTATCCCCCTTGATGTTCCCGTTAGGGCTGTGGGCGCTGAAACTCCGAGGTTGGCAGCCACCGCGGCAGGCCAGGGGCGTTTGCGATCGCCCGCGCGGTCCGTACGGTCACGCGAACCTCCTGCGCCATCCCCGCGTAGCGGAACGTGGGTTGATACTCGTCGCTTGGCTGGTGATAGCGCTGCTCGTTGTAGCTGTCTTCCTGCGCCTGGCCCCACCCGTTCGGACGCCCGACGAAATCGATGCCCGGCTTGATCGATAACGCCGGGACGCCGGCGCGAGCGAATGGGAAGTGATCGGAACGGAAGAACGAGCCGCGTATGTCGGGCTGCGACGCCACCGTCAGACCCTCCGCGCGCGCGGCGGACTCAAACAGCGGACCGAGCGTCGAGCGGTCCATGCCGAGGGCGCCGATGTCGCGCGTCGCGCCGCGAACGTTCGTGACATCGAGGTTCAAGACCGCGGCGGTCTGGGCGAGCGGCAGCAGCGGCCGCTGCACGTACGCCTCGCTGCCGAGCAGGCCACTCTCCTCTGCCGTAGTCGCCACGAACACGATGGACCGCGCCGTCCGGGGCAGCTGCGTCAGCGCCTTGGCTGCGCCGAGCATGGCCGCGATGCCGGATGCGTTGTCCTCCGCACCGTTGTAGATCGAGTCCCCACGCAGGGCGGGGCCGATCCCCTTGTGGTCCCAGTGCGCGGTCAGCAGCACCGCTTGAGCGGCGAGCTGCGGGTCGCGCCGCCCCCCTCCCCCCCGCCCAGGTAGCCGTGCCGCGACGTTTTCCGACTCGACGCGCCGCAGATCGCTGTGCACGCGCACCACGGCCTGCAATCCGGTCGCGACCGGACGGAAGTCTCGGCGCGCCGCCGCGCGGCTCAGCGAGTCCAGGTTCAGCCCGGCCTTGGTGAGCGCAGCGCGGGCAGCGCTTTCCGTCACCCAACCGGCGAACGCGATGCTGGGAGAATGGGGTTGGTCCAACTTGAACTGCTCGACGGACCACGATCCGCGCACCACTTCCCACGGATAAGTCGCGCTTTCCGTCGTGTGAACCAGGATCGCACCGGCAGCGCCTTGGCGGGCCGCCTCCTCGAGCTTGTAGGTCCAGCGGCCGTAATAGGTGAGAATCTTGCCAAGAAATACCGTGGAGTCGACGAGACCCGGGTCGTTCACGAGCATCAGCAGCACCTTGCCGTGCAGGTCGGTGCCCTTGTAGTCGTCCCACTGCCACTCGGGCGCCCGAATGCCGTAGCCCACGAACACCAGGTCGCCGGTCGCGGCGATATCAGCTTCGGGCCGTTCGCCCCAGGCCACGAACGCATCACGGTAGGCGAGGCTGTCTGGCGCGCTGCCCGTTTTGCCCCATGCGAATGCCGGATGCGGAGTCATCCCGACGAGGGCAACGGGCTGGAAATACGTGCCGTTTTCTCCCGCCGGCTGCAGCCCCAGCGCCTGGAACTGTGCCGCGATGTATTCGGCGGCGAGGCGGCCGCCTCGCGTCGCGGGCGCGCGCCCTTCGAGCAAGTCGCTCGAGAGGAAGCGCAGATGCGCATCCATCGCCGCGGTATCAACCGCAATCGCCTGTGCTGCCGCCGTCGAAGCCAAGAACGTCAGCATCGTGACAGCATTCCAACATTTGATCGCCATTGGTGCGTTTTCTCCCCTAGAGGCGGCAGGTAACCGTTTGAATCGAACCCCGCCGGCGTCCGCCCGGAGCTTCGCTCGTCAACACGAATGTCGTGTCGTTCAAAAAGGCGATCGCTTCGCCGCCCACCTCGGCGCCGCGCAGCCTGCATGGCCGCTCCCGCAATGGCATCAGGCGGCCGCCGACGCCGGGAGAGAACAGATAGATCTCGGAGTAGGTCCGGAGCGCCACGACGCGGCCATCCGCACGGACCGCGCCGCCGGTGACAACACGACCCGCCTCCGCGTTGGGTCGGATGTCGAGCGTCTGAACCCGCGTCGCGATGGCGACGTCACCGCTCGTGTCCGGCAAGCTCCACGCGCGCCGATCGACGCGATACAAGCGAATGGCGCCTCGTGGCGAGCCCTTGCTGACGAGGTACACCGCGGTATCGCGAGGTGATACGAAGATCGCCTCGACATTGTGCGCGCCATCGGGATAGCGCACTCGGAGAATCGCCGGCGCGCGCGTCACGCCCAGCGTGTCACCGGGACCAGCCGGTGGCTGCGGTTCTGGAATCGCGTACAACGTGATCTGTGAGCGGACCTCGAGGTTGTCCCCCGTATCGCCGATAAACAGGCACGTCTTCGCATCGACGCGCGGGCGTGGTTGCAACGCGAAGGAAACCGGGCACGGACCGAGCGCGATGTCTTCCCAATCGATCGCCTGTGCGCCAGGCACGAGCAGCGCGCCGCGGTCGGTACCTTGCAAGTCCGTGGCATACAAATACGGACCGTCGCCGGAATCGTTGTGCGTCCACAGCACCCCTGGAAATGCGTGACTGACCGCGACCCCCGAGCTCTCCACGAGACGGGGGTTTTGGAAAGTTGCTTGCAGGAGCAATAGCGCCGTTGCGAACATGAGGCTCCAAGAAGATACTTCGCGCATGCGCGACACAACTGTTCGCCTGCAGGGCCGTATTCTCTACCTCGCCGAGGATCCTGGCTTCGTGCGCGCGCAGCTCGCCGGCGAGGATCCGGCCTGGACATCCGCCACGAAGCTGCGGGACGATATCTCGACCGACGAAATCACCCCGGCGTACATCTGCTACTACTACGACGAGACGCTGGGCGAATTTCCCTACCTCGGCCTCAAGTGCCGCGACGAATTCCCGATCACCCGTGGCTCCGTGAAACGCGGTGGCTTCGTAGCCGCCGTGAGCGGCAAGCGCCGGGGCAAGGGCTCCTCGCGCGAGCAATCGCCGTACGCTGAGATGTGCGCCGGGATAAAGCTTGTCGTCGCCGAGAGCATCGAGCGCATCTACCGCGAAAACTGCCAGAACCTCGGTGTGCTCACGACGACCGACTTCTCGATTCTCGACAAGGTGAAACGCGGCGAGGACATCCCGCTATCGGCCTTCACCGCGGGCGAGGGGGAGATCACGCGCGGCATCATCGAGCACGGCGGGCTCTTCAATTACAACATGGCCCGGCTGCAAGGTGAGGTAGTGCTGCATCCGCCGCAGACCCCGCGGCGTCCCATGACGCTGGGCGAGAAAATCCTGTCGCGGGGCTGGGTCGTAGACCCCGCGAAAGGCGAGATCGGCGTCCCCGCGGTAAAGCCGGGCGATGAGGGATTCGTCCTGACGGACATTCGCTTCAGCCACGAGTACGTCACGCCCATGGCGGCGATCTTCTTCGAGCAGCTCGTCGGCAAAGACGCCAAGGTCAACGATCCCCGCTCCATCCTGATGTTCCGCGACCACCTCACGTTCCTGCCGGAAGCGATGACGCCCGAGCGGGTGAAGGAAGGGTTGCTCGACGTCGCGTTACAGCTCGAAAAGAAACAGCGTGAGTTCGCGGCGGCGCAGGGCATCAAGCTCTACGGTGAGCTGCGGCTCGGTCATCATGGCTCCGAGGCGATTTGTCATTCCAAGATTCTCGAATCGCACGCCTTACCGGGCCAGGTGATCATCGGCTCCGACTCGCACACGCCCCACGCCGGCGCCGTCGGCTGCGTCGCGTTCGGCGTGGGGACGACGGCGATCTTCAATTCCTGGATCACCAAGGACGTGCGGCTGCAGGTGCCGGAGACGGTGAAAGTGGTCATCACCGGCCGGAAGCCCGATAACGTGACCGCCAAAGACTTCATGCTCGAGGTTCTGCGCCATCCGTACGTGAAAATGGGGAGGGCGATCGGCAAGCTGGTGGAGTATTGTGGCGATGCTGTCGAGTCGCTGTCGGTAGACGAGCGCGCCACGATGACGAACATGACGGCGGAAGTCGGCGGCTTTACCGGCTACGTGGCGCCCGACGACAAGACGGTCGCGTACCTGATGGACTACCGCAAGCTGTCCCGGAAGGATGCCGAGCAGCTCTGCGCCGGCCTGGCAAGCGACGCGGATGCGGAGTACTGCGAGGTCATCGAGATCGACGCCTCGGGGCTTCGTCCCATGATTGCCCTGCCGGGCGATCCCGGGAACGGGCTGTACATCGACGGCGTCGCCGAGCGCATCAAGGTGGACATCGCCTACGCCGGCTCGTGCACCGCGGGCAAGAAGGAAGACATGGACATGTACGCCCGCGTGCTGGCGGAGGCCGCCGCACGCGGCGAGCGGGTGGCGCCCTGGGTGCGCTTCTTCATTCAATGCGGCTCGCAGGACGTAAAGCGCTACTGCGAGGAGCGCGGCTATCTCGACGTGTTCCAGCGGGTGGGCGCCACATTTCTGGAGCCGTCGTGCGGCGCGTGCATC
>QHUQ01000171.1 GCA_003221985.1 Gemmatimonadota bacterium
GGGGCGGTGGCGCGTGATTCTCGGAGCCCTTCACCATCGTCAGGAACTTCGGCATCGGATTCCCCTTTCACGTTCAAGTTGAAGTCCATTCTACCGTGACGACGAACGGGCAGGCAGGATATCGACAGAAGCCTCTAGGCTTCGGTGGGGGGTGTCTCCATTCCTGGATTTCGCAGGGGTCATGACGGCCGTTAACCACTCGGCACCGGTCCGAGGCCGTGGAGTACCGGATCGAGCAGCACGCCGCCAAGTTAAGAGCTTACCGCCACCGTAGCTCAGTGGTAGAGCTCTCGATTCGTATCCAAAGCGCCTCGTTAAGGCGTTTTGGCGACAGGAGGCTGGGATACTGCGGCGATCGCCTGTACACTCGCTTCGAGAGCTAGCTGTTCGAGCTGTTCGAAGGGAAGCGCTAGAAGCAGGTCAATGCGTCGCGACAGGAGCAGAAACGCTTCCCTAAACGCATTCCGCTTCATTGCTTCGTCGCCCTCGACTTCGGCGGGATCGGGCATCCCCCAATGCGCGAGCACGGGCTGACCGGGGAAAATGGGGCAAGCCTCTTTCGCCCTGTCGCAGACCGTGATGACAAAGTCCCAGTGCTCGCGCTGAAGTCCGTCCCCGCTTCGAGGCGCCTGGCCAGACCACGGAATGTTGAAATCGCGCAGTGTCTGCAACGCGAAGGGATTGACGCGAGCCGCTGGCTGCGAGCCCGCGCTTGCGGCTTCGAAGCGTTCCTTCCCCTTCGAGTTCAGGATGGCCTCGGCCATCTGACTGCGGGCCGAGTTCCCCGTACAGAGGAAGAGCAGCCGGAACCGCTTCACGCAGGCTTCCGCGCTCGGATAAACGCGCCCATGATCCGGCCACCGACGTCGCGCGCGAGCACATCGGCATCCAGTCCGGCTCCGGACAGCACGGCGCGGGCGTCCTCGAACTGATAAATGCGGGTTGGCTCAATGCCGATTTCACCGAAGCCGGCATCGGCGAGTAACCGCCCGAGAGATTGATAACGCAATTCGAGATGATCACATCCACTGACGCGTTCGGTAGTGGGATGCGCTCAATCTCTCCTTTGAGGAATTCGACGTTGGCGACTCCCGCCTTGCGCTGGTTCTCGCGCGCGAGCGCCAGCATTTCGTCCGTCATATCGAGGCCATACGCTTTGCCCGTGGGTCCAATCCGCTTGCCGGAAAGGAGGACATCGATTCCGCCGCCCGAGCCCAGGTCCAACACAGTTTCGCCTTCCCGCAGCTCGGCCAATGCGGTTGGGTTGCCACAACCCAGTGACGCGAGCACGGCGCCCTCGGGAAGCGCGGCCGTCTCAATAGCGCTGTAGAGGTTCGATGTGACCGGATCGCAACCACACGCACCGGTGGGCCCACAACTCGTGGTCTTACCTCCGAGCACGTTGATCGCGGCTTCAGCGTACTTCTCTTTGACGGTGTCTTGGATGTTCTGGTCGCGCATGAGATGTCCTTCGATCCAATAGTGGTCAGTCGCAACAGGCGCGGGCGCAGCTGCCCGCGTGCTTGCCCGGCTTCACGGCCTGCGCGAAATGGGCGATTCCCTCGAGAGCTTCACGATTAAGGGCGTAGTACATCCACCGTCCCTCGCGACGATCGCTCACAAGGCCCGACTCCTTCAGGACCTTCAAGTGAAACGACACACGAGATTGGGCCGCATCGAGCACGTCCTGCAATTCGCAGACGCAGCGCTCGCCATGCGAGAGCATCTCGACGATTTGAAGGCGGGTCTCGTCGGCGAGGGCGTGAAACCAGCGGGTGGCAACCGGTGTGGCCGGCAGAGCGGTGGTAGACATGCAAGGAATAATATCAACGTTTATTGATACGTCAATTCTGGAGGACAGGGACTGCCACAGCCATTGGCCGAAACGGTTACATATCTCGCATGACGGTCCTCATGGTTCTGTTCCTATGGATCGAGCCGCTGCCCGCCTCAGCAGCATGACGGGGCATGACTATGCTCGGGACGTGGCGCTATATTCCCGAGCGCGTATGAAACTCACGCTCGTTAGACTCGTCGCTATAATCGTGCTCAGTTTGCACGTGCTGCCGCTCGGTCTACCGTTTTTCTGCGACACCGACCGGCGCTGCGATGACCAGATGCCAATGGCAATGCCGTCCGGGCCGACCATCGACCAAACGTCCAACGCAACTGACTGCGTTGGTTCGTTGTTTCGCGCCGTGACGGGAACCGCTGCGCTCGTCCTTAGTACGCCGCTTTCGGTAGCTGTGAGCGACTCGTACCTCGTAGCGTTCGACATATCGACGTTCGCTCCGGTTGATCCTCAGCCGCCGCCCGCACCACCGCCCCAAGCCTAGCCTCTCCCGGGCGCATTGCGCCCTGAAGCGACGCGCGTCCGCGCGTTGCGCACTGTTTGTCATCGACGTTCAGTGAGGAGAGGTATGCGTATTCTGTCGCTCGTTCTTTTCGCGGCCGTCACGGCCGCCGGCACCACGCCCTTGATTGCTCAGGACCCCCTGACCCGTGAGCCTGTGTCGCTGCTCCAAGTGCTCGACAGCGTCGCTGCGCGATACCCGTCACTCGACGCGGCACGCGCAAGAATCCGTGCGGCTCGGGGTTCGCGCGGGGCCGCCGGCACCCTGGGCAACCCGATGCTCATGTACCAAGTGGAGAATGCGCCGTTGCCGGGGCGTGCAGCTCCGCCCATGGACCGCGAAATGATGTTGACGGCCACGCTCCCGCTCGAGCCCCTGTACCAACGGTGGTCCCGAGTCGGTAGCGCAAACGCGGAAATCCGAGCCGCCGAGGCTGATGCACAGGCGGATCGGCAGCGGATCGAATTGGATGCCACGCGCGCGTTTTACCGAATGGCGCGTACGCAGGTTGCCCTGGCGGCGGCGCGAGATCTCACTGCCTGGCTCGATTCAGTAGTCGCGTACAACCGCACTCGCGTGAAGGAAGGCGTCGCGGCCGAAGCCGACTTGATTCGCTCCGAGCTCGAACGCGACCGCGCCGAGGCCGACGCAACCATGCAGGAGGCCGATCTCGCCCGGGTCCAAGCCGACTTGAGCGTATTCCTTGGAGATCAGCCGAGGCCACTCGTCGTAGTGGTGCTCGACGCCCGTCTCGCACTTCCCGATGTGGGGCTGGGGAGCCGGGCCGGCAGTGCGCGGCCGGATATTCGCGCCGCGCGAGAGAGGGTCGCTGCGGCAGGCGCGGGAGTGACGACCGAACGCACCAACCTTATTCGGCAGCTCGGAATCACCGTCGGCACGAAACGCACTTCAGGGACGACTTCGTTGATCGCGGGAGTCAGCATGCCGTTCCCGCTCTTGGATCAGAACCGGGGCGCCATCGCACGCGCCGCGGTGGACCTCGACCGCGCGTCGATCGCGCGCTACGGGCTGAACGTCGCTGACGTGCGAGAAGCCGTAGAGACCGGCGTAGGTGGCATGCAGGCGACCGAGGTGATCGATGGGCGGAAGCGCTTCCCGATCGTGGTCCGCCTGGCTGCCTCCTTCCGGTCCACCCCGGAGGCCGTGGAACAAGCGCTCATCCGTACGCCGGCTGGGGGGACGGTCACGCTGTCGCAGGTGGCGCGGGTCCGCACCGTCGAGGGACCGGAGGCAATCAACCACGAGGGCGGACAGCGCTACGTGGTCGTGCAAAGCAACGTGCGCGGCCGTGACCTCGGCGGCTTCGCGGCGGACGTGAAAACGGCTGTGCGCCAACGAGTGACGTTTCCGCCCGGCTACTACGTCACCTACGGCGGACAATTCGAGAATCAGTCGCGCGCGACGCGCCGACTGGGAATCATCGTCCCCCTCGTTCTTCTGGCGATCGCCGGGTTGTTGTATGCGACCTTCGACACGCTACGCCACGCCGTGCTCGTGATGCTGACGGTGCCGTTCGCGCTCGTCGGGGGGATCGTCGCCCTCTGGCTCCGAGGCCTCCACCTCAACCTGAGCGCCTCGGTGGGGTTCATTGCGCTCTTCGGCGTTGCGGTGCTCAACGGCGTTGTGCTCGTGACATACATCAATCAGCTGCGCGCGGCTGGTCGGGAGTTGCACGAGGGCGTGCGGGAGGGTGCTACCATCCGGCTGCGTCCCGTCCTCATGACGGCGCTCGTGGCGAGCGTGGGATTCATTCCGATGGCGATCTCGACTGGCGCGGGCGCGGAGGTGCAACGACCGCTCGCCACGGTGGTGATTGGAGGTTTGGTAACCTCCACGTTGCTGACTCTGCTCGTCTTGCCGACCCTGTACAGTTGGGTGGAAGGGATGCGGAAGCGTGGTCTGGTAGAGGAGTCAGACCGAAGCGCGGGCGCGGTGGCTGCCAACTGAGGTGCATATGGTACGTGTGCGCGTCCTTGGGTTGACTTCGGCAGATCGTGTCGGGCTCCTTCGTCGAGGTATTGCGCTCGAAGCAATGACGGTCGGCTATAACGCCGTCGAGGGCCTCGTGGCGATCGCGGCGGGCCTTGTTGCGGGCTCCGTGGCGCTCACCGGATTCGGGATCGACTCCGTCATCGAGGTGTCAAGCGGCGTGCTGCTCTGGTGGCGGCTGCGGGCGGAGCTCGGGTCGCGCGAACTAGGCCCCGCGGTCGAGGCGCGCGCGGCGCGCTGGGCAGGCGTGCTGCTCCTCGCCCTCGCGGTCTACATCGTGGCAGAGTCGGGGCGTCGACTCCTCACCGGTGATCGGCCTGGAGAGAGCGTCGTGGGGATCGTGCTCACGGCGCTCTCCTTGATCGTGATGCCCCTCCTGGCCCGAGCGAAGCTTCGCCTGGCGGCCAGTCTCGGGAGCCGGGCATTGCGGGCCGACGCGCACGAGACCATCGTCTGCGCGTGGCTCTCCGCAACGACGCTTCTCGGTTTGGGCCTGAACGCGGTGCTCGGCTGGTGGTGGGCGGATCCGGTGGCGGCGCTGGGGATGCTACCGCTGATCGTGCGCGAAGGGATCGAAGCTTTGAGGGGAGAGGCTAGCTAAGAGTGAGGAACTGTCGGCTGCCCGGCGTGTTATCTGAGGGATCAGCGTGATTCACTACTCCCGAGCACCCACCGCTCTGCGAGTCATCCGTCTCGCGGTCGCACTGTCCGTCGGCACCGCGGGCAGCGGCTTGCCGATGTGCGTCAGCCTGCTTGCGCAGGCGGCAACTCCGTGCGCCATGCACTCGGGTCACAACGGAGCCGCTACGCACGAGCACGCGGCACACCTCGCCGCGCTGGTGGCTCAGGGGTCGGGGCAGGCGTGCCATCAGGATGCAGCCGGCCTCGGCTGCGCCGCCGGGAGCACGTGCCCGACGGGAAGTCCCGCGACGGGGGTGTGGGCCAAGGTGTCGGTCGGCTTGCGTGCCGAATCGCGTACCGGAGTCCTGACACCGGCTTCCACACTTATTTCCTACCTCGCGCCGCCACTCTCTCCACCGCCTCAAGCC
>QHUQ01000172.1 GCA_003221985.1 Gemmatimonadota bacterium
CACGCGCGGCTCGCGCCACGCGCATTGCCGCGATCTGCTGATCGAGCTGACGGGGGCCGCCGACGCGCTCGTCGTGAATAACGCGGCGGGCGCCGTGCTGCTGGCACTGAGCGCGCTGGCGCGCGGCGGCCAGGCGATCGTGTCGCGCGGCGAGCTGGTCGAGATCGGCGGGTCGTTCCGAATTCCCGACATCTTAGCCCGCTCCGGCGCGACCCTGGTCGAAGTCGGCACGACGAACCGCACCCATCCGCACGATTACGAACGCGCCCTGACTCCCGACTCCAAGATCCTGCTGAAGGTCCACCGTTCCAATTTCCAAGTGACAGGCTTCACCGCCGACGTCGCGGTGGTGGAGCTCGCCGAGCTGGCGCACGATCGGGGCATCGCGTGCGTGTACGATCTGGGCAGCGGGCTGCTGATGGATCTGTCCCACTGGGGATTGACCGGCGAGCCGACGGTCCCCGAAGGCGTCGCAGCCGGCGCCGACGTCGTCGCGTTCAGCGGTGACAAGCTGCTCGGCGGCCCGCAGGCGGGGATCCTGGTCGGCAGCGAGGCCGCGATCGCGGCGTGCCGGGCCGATCCGATCGCGCGGACGGTGCGCGCCGACAAGCTGACGCTGGCGGCGCTCGAGGCCACGTTGGCGCTGTATCGTGAGCCTGAAATCGCCAGAAAGGAAATCCCGGTATTGAGAATGCTGACAGAGAGCATGGACAGCATTCGCAACAGAGCCGAACGACTCGGCGGTCAGTTGATCGAAGGCGACTCCGAGGTCGGCGGCGGGTCGTTCCCCGGCGCCAAGCTCCGGACGTGGCTCGCCGGATTCCCGGACGAACGGCTCGCCGAGCGGCTGCGCGCCAATGATCCGCCGATCATCGCGCGCGTGGCCGGAAGCCGCGTATTACTCGACGCCCGCACAATCTTCCCCGAACAGGTGGATACCGTAGTCTCAGCCCTTCGTGAGTAAGCGCGCGGCCTTCCTCGACCGCGACGGGACGATTGTCGACGACCCCGGATATCTGCACGAGCCCGATCGCGTAAAACTGCTCCCGGGCGCGGGCGAGGCGATCCGCCGCTTGAATGAGCGCGGCTTTGTCATCGTCGTGGTAAGCAATCAATCGGGAATCGCGCGCGGCTACTACTCGGTCGACGACTACCACGCTGTGCAGCGCCGTCTCGCCGAGCTGCTCGCGGCGCAGGGCGCGCGCATCGATGGCGACTATTTCTGTCCGCATTGGCCGGATGTCACGGGAGCGGGGGGGGGGGAACCCTGCGAGTGCCGCAAACCCGGCCTCAAGTTGTTCCGCGAAGCGCAGGCAGCGTTCGACATCGACTTTGCCCGCTCCTGGTGGGTAGGCGACCGGGTGTCGGACGTGCAGCCCGCACGGGCATTGGGCGGACGTGGCATTCTGGTCGCCACGGGGGAAGGCAAAGGCAACCTGCATCAGGGACAGGCGCGGGCGCTCGGTGTGACGGTCGTCGCTGACTTGCAAGCTGCGGCAAATGAGATTTTGCGCTCCTGATTTGTGTTTGGTGACCTCAACTTGCAGATTGGCTCGACCTCGCCCTTCATGAAGGAGCCGTGCATGCGCGGACGAATCCTGACTCCCATCGCCGCCCTCGCCCTGTTTACCATACCAGTCGCTTCGCAACAGCCCCGTCCCGCCGGCATCGACATCCCCACGGCCCGCAAGGCCGTCGTGACGATTCAAGCACTCGACGCCAGCGGCCAGCTGATGGCCAGCGGAACCGGTTTCTTCGTCACCGAGGGCTACGTCGTCACGGCGGCGCACGTGCTGGAAGGGGCCGCCGGGTGCCGCATCGAGCTGGCCGACGGCCAGCAACAGCGCTGCTCCGTCGGGGCCTCGGACTCGGTGAAGGACGTCACGATGCTGATGGCGCCGGGCGCACCACCGGCGACGCTGCGCTGGGGCGTGAGCGAGGCGGTCAAGGACGGCGACGACGTCACCGTGATTTCCAACCCGCTGGGGCAACTGCCGGGGACGGTAACGCGCGGCATCGTCTCCGCATCGCGCGTCGTGCACGGCACCAAGCTGTTGCAGATCTCGGCCGCCATCTCGCACGGCTCGAGCGGGGCGCCGGTGCTGAACACGAGGGGTCAGGTGATCGGCATCGTGCGCAGCACGATCGAGGCGGGGCAGTCGCTGAACTTCGCGACCGCAACGGACGCGATCCGCAACCTCAATAACGATCAAGTCGCCGTGGCCGAGGGCCAGGGGCTCCTCACGCCGAAGTCCGTGATCAATACGGCGAACACTCCCGGTGGCAGGAGCAACACGAGCTCGCTGGCCGGCATCCCGCAGCTCAGCATGGGTCAGACGATCAACGGGACGCTGACATCGTCCGACTCGCTCTATCCCGATACGACCTACTTCAAGTTCTACCAGTTCACGGCCACGCCGGGACGCGACATCACCCTCGACCTGTCGTCGAGTGACTTCGATCCGGTGCTCATCATTCGCGGCGAAGACCTGGCGGCGTCGATCATCAACGACGACGGTGGGCCCGGTTGCGCGTCACGCGTGTCACAGACGTTCACCGCCCGCGGGCCCTACCGCATTCTCGTCAACACGACGTCTTCCCCGCACCGGCAGACGGGTCGCTTCACGCTGTCGCTCAAGGAAGGCAGCATGCCGGTGGACGGCACCAGTAACTCCGACTGTCATCCGGCCGGTGCCAGCGGCGGGGGCAATCAAAGCACCGTTGGGATACCCGTGATTCGGGTCGGCGAGACGCTCAACGGCTCACTCACGAGCAACGATTCGCTCTACCCCGACAAGAGCTATTTCAAGTTCTATACGTTCACTGCCCCGTCGGGACCGGTCACGATCGATCTGTCATCCGACGACTTCGATCCCGTGCTGATCGTGCGTGGCGACGATCTCGACGCATCGATCATCGACGACGACGGCGGGCCCGGCTGCTCGGCGCGCGTGTCGCGCACCTTCCCGAGCCGCGGGCCGTACCGGATCCTTGTGAACACCACCGCGTCGCCCGAGCGGCAGACGGGGCGCTACTCGCTGTCGATCACCGAAGGGACGAAGCCGGTCCAGGACCACGGCAACACGGATTGCCAGGCGCCACAGGGCAACGCCAGCTCCGGCAACACTGGTGGCGGTGGCGGCGGGGGATCGTCCCGGTCGATCAACGTGGGGCAGAGCCAGCAGGGCACGCTCACCCGCAACGACGTCCTGCTGACCAGCGACAGCACGTATGCGCAGCCGTGGACGATCCAGGGCCGCGCCGGTCAGACGATCACCATCGACCTCGAGTCGGATGCGTTCGATGCCTACCTGTTCCTGCGCGGGCCGGGGATCTCGGGCGGCCGCGATTTCCAGGACGACGACTCCGGCGGCAACTGTCACGCCCGCCTCACCGCGACGTTCCCCCAGAGCGGCGAGTATGAGATCGTCGTGAATACGGCGGATCACTACGCCACGGGATCGTTCACGGTGAGCGTTACCAGCGGCTCGAAGCCGAAGTCGGTCGCGCGGTGCAGTCGCAGTAGTCAGTGACAGAACGGCCGGTTCGTGTCGCCGTGCTCGTCTCGGGCGGCGGCACGAACCTGCAGGCGCTGCTCGACGCGCTCGCGGATTCTCGGGCGGCGCGCATCGCCCGGGTGGTCTCCAGCCGCTCCGACGCCGGAGCGCTCGAGCGGGCGCGGCGGGCGGGGGTCCAGACTCACGTACTCTCGGACCCCGCCGATGCGGCCGCGCTCACCGCCGCTCTCGGCGACGCCGGGCTCGTAGTGCTGGCCGGGTACCTCCAGCGGATCCCGTCCAGCGTGGTCGCCCGCTTCCCGTGGCGGATGATTAATATCCATCCGGCGTTGCTCCCCGCCTTCGGCGGCGCCGGCATGTGACGCGGAAACGCTGGCAGCCAGGGTATTGGAAGCGGAACATCGGTTGTTGCCGAGGGTGGTGCTCGATCTCGCCAGGAGGATTGCGTGAATCTGCTGTTGATCGTGCTCGCGTTGCAAAACCCCGAGAGCCTAGCCGTGCGCTTTACCGGAATGACAGCAGTCACCGGCTACGAGCAAGCCATGACGGATTCGCTGCTCGCCCTGCTGCCCGGCAGCGCGCGGGATCGCATCGGCAACGTCACGGTGACCCTGGGCCGCGGCGCGCCCAAGCGCCTCGTCTACTGCGGGCTCGACGAGGTCGGCTACGTCGTCGGCAACATCACCGACGACGGCTACATCACATTGCGGCGCGTGGGTGGCGGCGCGCGGCTGTACCCGCTGTTCGATCAGCAGATCGAGGGGCAGCGCGTCACGCTGTTCGGACGTAACGGGCCGGTGCCGGGCGTCGTGGCCGTGCGCTCGACGCATCTGACCCGCGGCCGGCCCGGCGGCAACGAGGCAGCGTTCACCGTGGACAACGCCTTCGTGGACGTCGGTGCCAGCTCTCGCGACGAAGTGCTCGCACTCGGCATCTCGATTCTCACTCCCATGTCCATCGCGAAACGCCCGCACCGCTACGGTGATCGCCTGCTCGCCGCTCCGATTGCCGGCCGGCGCGCGGCGTGCGCCGCCCTGGCCTCCGCCGCCCTGTCGAAGCCGCGCGTGCGGGGCACGGTCGTCGTGGCGTTCACCGTGCAGAGCCTCTATGCCGACAGCGCCGGCTTGAAGACGCTGCAGAACACGCAAGGACCGTTTGCCGACAGCCGCTTGGTGATGGTGCAGTCCAAATTTCCGGACACGACCGTCGAAACCGTTGCTCTGCGTGAGGTGGATGCACTGGTGGCCGATATCGTGCGGTGGATTGGGGGTGGGCAATGAAGCCGGTTAGGCGGTTGGGCGGTTGGGCGGTTGGACAATTGGACAAGCGGCGCTCGTTGCGGTGTTTCTAACCGCCGAACCGCCAAACCGCTTAACCGCCCAGGACACGAGCCGCATCGCTGAAGCCCAGTCCGTGCTGTCCCAACTCGTCGAGTCCTACGGCGTATCCGGATCAGAAGCGCCGGTTCGATCCACCGTGCAGCGCCTGTTGCCCACTTGGGCCAAGACTGAGACCGATACCGCCGGCAACCTGTGGGTGCGCGTGGGCCAGGGCGATGGGGGGGGCCCAGTCGTGATCGTCGCGCACATGGACGAGATCGGCTTTCGCGTGGATACGATCAACGCCGACGGCACGCTGGGACTGCGCAACCGCGGCGGCTTCATTCTGTCGCTGTTCGAAGCAAAGCCCGCGCTGATCCACGGCGATCGTGCCGACATCCCCGGCATCTTCCTGCCGCGCGATACCGGTCTCACGCGCCGCACT
>QHUQ01000173.1 GCA_003221985.1 Gemmatimonadota bacterium
TCCAACCGCCGAACCGCCTAACCGCCCAGGTCGGCCACGACCCCGCATCCTCGACCTATCGCGACGTCCTGCTGCACTCGGGGCCGATGCTGTTCTTCGGCAACTTGTCCGGGGACCGCGGGCGCGCCGGAGCGGGCGTGAGCAACGCGTTCACCATCGGCGCGCGCTATGAGATTCCGGCCGGCCGCTCCATGCTGTTCCAGTTCACGACCGCGTACCTGCAGGGCGACCGCTTCATCTACGATCCGCGGGCTGATTCGACATCACCGCAGCGTCGCGTCGGTCCCGTGAAGTCCGACGTCGGCCTCGCGGAAGTCGGGCTGCAGCTGCGGCTCACCGGCGCGAAGTCGTGGCACGGGTTCGCACCGTACGTCGGCACGGGACTCGGACTCATGTTCGACGTGAATTCACCGGGCGACACGACCGGCAGCGGCTACCAGTTCGGCACAAAGCTCACGGTCGCTATGGCGACGGGCGTGCGCTGGTATCCGGCGCGACGCATCACGGTGAATGCCGATGTCCGCGCACATTTCTGGCGTCTCAAGTATCCGCTGTCGTTTCACAATCCCGCCCCCGACGGGTCCCTGGTCCTCCCCCTGACCTCGAACCTCACCGACTGGACCGTGCATCCCTGGGTCAGCCTTGGCATTGGATGGACTTTCTAGCCGAAGCGTTCCGGCGCGCCTGGGGGCTGCTGCTGGCGGGTGATTCGGAAGTCTATGGGATCGCTCTTCTAACCCTCAAAGTTGCCGTCGTCGCGACCGTGATCTCGTGCGCGGTCGGGCTGCCGCTCGGCTACTTCCTGGCGACGCGCCGGTTTTGGGGACGGCGCGCCGCGCTGACCGTCGTCAATACCGCACTCGCTTTCCCGACGGTCGTCGTCGGACTGCTGCTGTACGGCCTGCTGTCGCGGCGTGGCCCGCTCGGTTCCCTCGGCTGGCTCTATACCTGGCAGGCAATCGTCATCGGCGACGTGCTGCTCGCCCTGCCGATCGCCGCGGCACTGTCGGCCGCGGCGATTCAGGGAGTGGACCCCCGCATCCGCCGGACCGCCCAGACGCTGGGCGCCGGATCGTGGCGGACCGCGTGGACCGTCGCGCGCGAGGCGCGCTTTGCGCTCGCCGCGGTCATTACAGCCGCGTTTGGCCAGGTCGTCGCCGAAGTCGGCGCCGCGATGATTGTGGGCGGCAACATCCGCGGCTCCACCCGCACGCTGACGACCGCGGTGGCACTCTACACCTCCCAGGGTGACTTCGGCCTGGCGCTCGCGCTGGGCGTCGTGCTGTTGATGCTGGCACTGGTGGTCAACATCGCGTTGCAGATGCTGCAAGGACGGGGAGAGGGAGGGGGGGGAGCCGGTGGTTGAGCTGCGCGGTGTCCGGCATCGCTACGAGGGCCGAGTGGTCCTCGATCTGGAACAGTTTGCCGTGCCGCGCACGGGGATCCTGGGGGTCGTGGGGCACAACGGCGCCGGGAAAAGCACATTGCTGCGCCTCCTCGCCCTGCTCGAAGCGCCGACCGAAGGGCACGTCTTCTGGGACGGCGTCGTCGTGCCGCGGCGCCCGCCGGCCGCGTTGCGCCGCCGGGTCACGCTCGTCGAGCAGCGCCCGATCCTGTTTCGCGGAACGGTGCGAGAGAATCTGGTCTACGGTCTGTCGATCGGGGGCATCGGACGCACAGCGGTCAATGGGATGATCGGTCATGTGGTCGAGGAGTTGGGACTCCAGACCCTGCTGGGCCGGCGCCGTCATGAGTTGTCCGACGGCGAGGTACAGCGCGTCGCCGTCGCCCGCGCGCTCGCGCTGCGGCCCGACGTGCTGCTCCTCGACGAGCCGGCGAGCTCGGCGGACCGTGCGGCGGCCGGCGCGCTGTACCGCGCGCTGGCGGCCGAACGTGCCGCGCGTCCGCTCGCGGTGTGCATTGCATCGCATCAACTCGAGGACGCGTATCGCTGGGCCGACGACATCCGCGCGCTGGCCGAGGGACGGCTGTCACCCGTCACGCCGGAAAATCTGTTCCGCGTCGACTTGCCGGCGGGCGACGGCGTGAAGCACGCCCGCGTGGGCAACGTCACCATCGTCGTCCTGACCGACCGGACGGGGCCCGCCGTACTGGCGATACCGCCGACCGACATCTTCGTCAGTCGCGAGCGACTGCCTGCGTCGGCGCGCAATGTGTTGTCTGGGCGCGTCACCGGGATGGCGGTCGAGCGGTTCGGCGCGGGCGTGCACGTGCGCGCCGACGTCGGCGGCGTCGAGCTGGTCGCCGCGATCACCGCGGAGGCGGCTCGCGATCTGGCGCTCGCGCCCGGGGGCGCCGTCGTATTCTCTTTCAAGGCCACGGCCGTGCGGGTATTCTAAGCAATGCCGACCGGCTATCTCACACGGATCGTGGAGTTTACGGCAACGCACCGGTTTCCCGATCTGCCGGAGTTCGCCGGCGCTTCGGGAGACCACAGCCACCGCTATCGCTGCCTCGTGACCGTGAAAGGGGTATTCGACCCCACCCGCGCTGGGGTCATGAGCCTCAAGGCTCTCGACACGTTGCTCCAGCGCGAAGTCGTAGAGCGCTTCAACGGACGGCATATTAACAGGGACGTCGCGGCCTTCGCCGCGGGAGCCTGGCTCGCGACGGGGGAGGCGGTGGCTGTCTATCTGTGGGAGCGCATCGGCGCCGCGTTGCCGCCCGGCGTAACGCTGCATTGTGTGCGCGTCGAGGAAGGAGCTCATCTCTATTCAGAATATTTCGGCGAATCGTAGGGGCAGGATGCTGGCCGATTCGGCCATCGTCGAGGAGTGGCCCGTCTGGCTCGAGGTGAACGGCGAGCCGGCGGTCACGTGGATGTGCACGCCCGACCAGCTCGAGGAGCTCGCGGTGGGCTGGCTGCACGGCGAAGGCTACATCGGGTCCCTCGACGATCTCGTCCAGCTGCGTCCCTGCGCGCCCGATCTGGGCTTCTGGGCGGACGTGAAGCCGGAGCGGCTGGCCCAGGTGAAAGGGGAGAACCGCAAGCGCGTGTTGGCGTCCGGATGCGGCGCGGTCGCCACGATGCTCGCCGATCCGCAGGCCATGGCGCACGTGCCGGCGCGCGGCATGCCGCCGCCGCCCGAAACTTTGCGGACACTCTTCAAACAACTCTTCGCCAGCGGCGCGCGCTACAATGAGACGGGCGGCATTCACGCCGCGGCGCTCACCGACGGCAGCGCGCTGCTGTTTCACGCCGAGGACATCGGACGTCACAATGCGGTCGACAAGGTGATCGGCGCCGCCGTGCTGTCGCGGACGCCGATCGTGGCTCGCGGCCTGCTCGTCACCGGCCGCATCTCCGCCGAGCTGGCGTTCAAAGCGGCGCGTGCGGGGCTGGCGTGGGTGGCGACGCCCAGCGTGCCATCGACCCTGGCCGTGACGATCGCGGAGCGCTCGGGAATGGTCCTCGTGGGGCGGGCGGTGAGCGGCACGCCGCACGTGCACGCTCCGGAGGGATGACGCCTTCTCCGGACGAGCTGCGCGCGCTGCTCCGCCGGGCGCGCACCATCGCGGTGGTGGGACTCTCGCCGAAACCGATCCGGCCGAGCCATTCGGTCGCGCGCTACTTGCAGCGGGCAGGATATCGCATCGTGCCGGTGAATCCCGGCCACGCCGAGATCCTGGGGGAGAAGAGCTACCCGTCGCTAACGGCGGCGGCGCGCGATCACACGATCGACCTGGTGGACGTGTTTCGGCGCATGATGCGACGTGCCACGTTCGCCGTTCTCGTGCTCGTGCTCGCCGGAGCGTCCCGCGCCGCCGCGCAAACGAGTCAGCAGCCGACCATCGTGCTGACGATCGGCGGCGGCGTGATCACCGGACATGGGCTGTGGACCATCGACAAGCAGCCACTCTGTCTCCTGAATCAGAGCACCGGGAGCTGCAGCGGCCTGTACGATACGCTGACGCTCTCCCGTTCCATCTCCCCCAGCATCGTGCTCGGTGCATCTGGGACCTATTTCCCCTGGCCCCATTTGGGGATTCATGCGGAGATTTCCTACGTCGGATTCCCCAACGACGACGCTTGTACGGCACGATTCCTTAATCCTGATGCCCCCGACGAACGCGCCCGGCAGATGTGCGACAACCTCTCGGCCGCGAGCGGCCGGGGCAGCGCGATCAGCCTGTTCGTCGGGGCGACACTGCGTGCCGCGAGCCGGCGCGCGGTCAGTCCTTATCTGCGCGGCAACGTGGGCTTCGTCAGTTTCTCAGGCAGCACGACGGAGGTCGTCGGAGCGTACATCGACGGCACGGGGGCCCACGAGCGTCAAATCATCGAGGATCTGAGTCCGGGGGGGATCAAGCCGATGTTGGGATTAGCGACTGGATTCACGAGTCCAGTCGGAAGCGGCTATCAATTCCGGTTCGAGCTGCGTGACATGATGACAGCCATGGAACGCCTGACCGGACCCGCCAATGACCTGGCGGTTGCCCCCAGCGCGAATCGCTACTTTCACCACTTCGCCTTGATCCTCGGGCTCGACGTCGTCCTGGAGAAGAAGCGCGGGCGGCGGTACTAACGTGCGGGGCGCGGTGCTCGCCGGTGGTGCCGCGCGCCGCTACGGCGGAGTGCCGAAGGGTCTGCTCGAAGTCGGTGGGCGTCGCATTCTCGATGGCGTGGTCGATGTGCTCCAGTCGGTCACCGGCGCGCTTCCTTTATTAGTCGCGAACGCACCCGACGCGCCGGCGTGGCGTCCCGACCTCACGACGATGCCCGACGTACGACCCGGCTGCGGCAGTCTCGGCGGGATTTACACCGCCGTCACCGCCGCTACGGGCCCGGTGTTGTGCCTCGCCTGGGACATGCCCTTCGTCCCCGCGGCGCTGCTGCGCGCCCTGGCGCAAGCCGCAACGGGTGGGGGTGTCGAGTACGACGCGTTTCTTCCCGAGAGCTCGGGTAGGCGCGGTCTGGAGCCGCTGTGTGCCGTGTACGGGCCGGCGTGCCGCCCGGCGATCGCCGGGCGGCTGGAGCGTGGCGACTTGCAGGCCATCTCCTTCCACCCAGACGTGCGGGTCGGTATCCTCTCCCTCGCCGACGTCAAG
>QHUQ01000174.1 GCA_003221985.1 Gemmatimonadota bacterium
AGCTGGGCAGCATGCGGGTGACCGAACAGATCGACGCGCTCGAGAGCCTGGGGCGCTCGCCGGTCACGCATCTGCTCTTGCCCCGGATCCTGGCGGGCGTGATCGCGATTCCCGCCCTCGTGATGCTCGCGAACGCCTTCGGAGTCGTCGTGGGATACATCACGGCCCAGTCATCGCTCGGCCTGACGTACGCGGACTTCGAGTTCGGCGCCCGGTACTTCTTCAAGCCGCTCGACTTGTGGTACTCGCTGATCAAGTCGTACGCCTTCGCCGGCGCCGTCACGATCATTCCTTGCTACATCGGCTTCAACACGCAACAGGGTGCCGAGGGCGTCGGCCGGTCGACCACGCAGGCCGTGGTGGCGTCGTCGGTCACGATTCTGCTGCTCGACACGATTCTCACGAAGCTCATCCTGGGAACGGCCAAGTGAGCATCGAGCTGAAGAAGGTCTCCAAGCGCTTCGTGGACAACGTCGTGCTCGACGGCGTGGACTTCTTCGTCGCCGAGGGCGAAACGGTCGCGCTGCTCGGTCCCTCCGGCGTCGGCAAGAGCGTGCTGCTCAAGCACATCATCGGCCTGATCAAACCCGATTCGGGCGAGGTGTGGGTCGATGGGCAGCTCGTGCCGCTGCTGGGTCGGAAGGAGCTCGCCACGCTGCGCAGCCGCATCGGCTACGTCTTCCAGAACGGCGCGCTGTTCGACTCGATGGATGTGTTCGAGAACATTCGCCTCGGCATCACCGATGAGCAGCAGTCCGCCGACAAGGACTACTGCATGGACCGCGTCAGGGAATCCCTGCGGCTCGTGAACCTCCAGGAGGATGTCGGCGACAAGTATCCCTCGGAGCTGTCGGGCGGGATGCGCAAGCGCGTGGGCATCGCGCGGGCGATTGCGGGGAAACCGGTATACTTGCTGTACGACGAGCCGACCTCGGGCCTCGATCCGGTGAACGCCGACGTCATCGATTCGCTGATCGAGCGGCTGCAGCAGGAGATCGGCGTGACGAGCGTCGTCGTGACCCACGACGTGCGCGGCGCGTTTCGCGTCGCCGACCGGATCGCGCTGCTCGCGCTGGCGAAGATCCGGGCCGTCGGCACCGCGGAAGAGATCATCGCGTCCAAGGATCCTGTGGTGCAGCAGTTCCTCGAGCGTGATCTCGAGATGGCGGTCATCCAGGCAAACGAGGGGATGGGGGAAGGGGGAAGGAGGACGGGTGGACCTCACCTATAAGCAAGAGGTCGGCGTCGGGGCGATGGTGCTGGTCGGCGTCGCGGTGTTCCTCGCCGGCATGTTCTGGCTGACCGGGCGTTCGCTGCGCACCAGCGGCATCGCCGTGGACGTGATGTTCGAGAGTGTCGCGGGGCTCAAGCAAGGTGATCCGGTGCTCGTCTCCGGCGTGAAGAAGGGCAGGGTTGCGCGCGTGGCGCTCGAGCGGGTGAAGAGCGTGCGCGTGACGTTGGAGCTGCAGCACGACGTGGCCCCGCACATCGACGCCAGCGCCGCCGTCGCCGCGATGGACCTGTTCGGCGCCAAGTTCATCGATTACAATCCCGGCGCGCGCGAGGAGATGCTGGCGCGCGGTCGCGTGATTACGGGGTCGAACCAGCCCGACATCACCGACGTCGCGCAAGGCGTCGCCAACCGCGCCAACGAGCTGATGGAGAATGCGGCGAACATCGTCTCCGACCGCCTCGGTGAAGACATCCACAACACCCTGATCGTCACGCAACGGGCGATGAACACGCTCGCCAACGCGCCCGAAGGCCCGTTCATCAAGCAGACGACGCGCACCTTGGAGGCGACGGAGCGCGTCATGCAGCGCGTGGACTCGATGCTGGGCTCCGGCACCGGACGGAACATCGACTCGATCTCCACGAATCTGTCGAAGCTCACGAATCATCTCAGCCATACGGTCGTGCAGCTGGACACCCTGCTCAGCCGGATGAATCGCGGCGAAGGGACGCTCGGCCGGTTGGCGGCGGACACGGTGATGTATCACGATCTCCACGAACTATCGGTGTCACTCACTGGTCTGCTCAAAGATCTCAGAGAGCATCCCGACAAATACATGAAGCCCGGTCTCGTGAGGGTGAAGCTCTGTTGCTAGCCGTCACGTTCCTGGGTACCTCAGCAGCCAGGCCCACCGTCGAGCGAAATGTTTCCGGTCTCGCCATCCACCGCGAAGGCGAAACGCTGCTGTTCGAATGCGGCGAAGGCACCCAGCGCCAGATGATGCGCTACGGCGTGAGCTTCGCGATGTCCGAAATCTTCTTCACGCACTTTCACGCCGATCACTTCCTTGGCGTCATCGGATTGATCAGAACCCTGGGGTTGCAGGGGCGGCCGGAGCCGCTGTTTCTCTACGGTCCCAAAGGGGCGAAGAAGGTCTTGAGCACGGCCATGCAACTGGGCGTCGAACGCGTCGCCTTTCCCGTCGAGATTACGGAAGTAAAAGCGGGGGACGTGCTACGGGAAACGGGAAACGGGAAACGGGATGGCTACGAAATCGTTGCGTTTCCCACAGAACACGGCGGTGGTCCTTCGTTGGGCTATGTTTTGAAGGAACACGTGCGACGTGGCCGGTTTGATGTCGAGAAGGCCAAGGCGGCCGGCATTCCCGAGGGGCCACTCTGGGGAAAGCTCGCGAAAGGTGAGCCCATCGAGCTTGCTGATGGCAGACGGCTGACAGCGGAAGGCTTCGTCGGTGCCACGCGGCCGGGACGCTTGGTGGCAATCACCGGAGATACGCGCCCCTGTGCCGCGACAGTCGACGCCGCACAGGGCGCGGACCTGCTGATTCACGAAGCGACGTTCGGAGAAGAAGAGCGCGAACGCGCGCGCGATACCGGTCACGCGACGGCGAAGGAAGCCGCGCAGGTCGCGCTCGCGGCAAAGGCCAAACGGTTGGTGTTGTCCCACGTTTCAGCCCGCTACTCGATCAGCGCGGACGAATTAGTGCGCGAAGCGCGCGAGGTCTTCCCCAACGTGAGCGTCGCGAAAGACGGACTCGAGGTGGACGTCCCGTTTGCCGAGTGAAACACCAGCGGTGACTGCGCAGCAGCGCCCGAGGTCGTCAGCGTAACTCCATCAACGAGGACGTATGACGGCCCGGTTTGTGTTGCTTAGCCTTTTCATCGCAGTCTCGGCGCAGGCACAGCGCGTCACCGTAGGCGCCAACTTCGGGGGCAGCTCCGCCGCCTCGAATCTCGCCACCAGCGCGGACTGGAAGAGCGGCTGGTCGCTCGGCGCGAACCTCACGTATCGGTTTGCATCGCGGCTCGGACTTCGCGCCGACGCGAACGTCGCGCAGAACGCTCTGTCGGGCGGCGTCGCGATTCCCGGCGAGCAGCGGTTCAACAAGATCTCGTACACGGGGAACGCCGTGTGGCAGAGCACGACGGCGCGCGGCCATCTCGCTCCGTACGCGCTGGCGGGCATTGGTGCGGTGCGGATCGCCGACAAGGGATCAGACAGCTCGTTCACCCGTTTCGCCACCAACTTCGGGCTCGGCCTCGGCTACAGGCTCGGCAAGCTCGGTCTCCGCGCCGAGGGACGTGACTTGATCTACAAGTTCGATCACTTCGGCTACAGCAGGACGCAGAACGACATGCTGTGGCAAGCGGGCCTGACGCTCGGGATATAGAGCATACCGCCCCGTGGGCGGGGGGGCGGGGGGGGTTATATTCTCCCGCCCATGGGACCGGTCTCGTTCACGTATTCCGCCAGCGTGCCAGCAGCAATCGACAACGTCTTTGCCCTCATTTCCGATCCGCTGCGGATGCCGGAATGGTTGCCGCGCTGCGTCGCGGTCCAAGCCACCACCAACCACAAGTTCCCCGGCAAGGGCGCGCGCTACAAACTCACCTTCCAGCGCGAGTCGCATCGACACGAAGCGGTCATCGAGATCATCGACTTTCAGGCGCCGCACACATTCGGGTGGGTCGAGATTTATCACCGGACGGGATCGAAAACCTTTTTCGCGTTGGGATTCGCGGGCGGCTCCACGAAGGTCTCGCTCAAGCACATTTGGGTGCCGACGGGGTTCCGGTCCTGGCTCAACGGCCAGTTTTACCGCCGCCGCAATGCGCACCGCATGTTCGACGGCTTGATCAACAACCTGAGAAAGGCGCTGATCCGCTAACGCCTATTTCGTCACCACCGACACGCCGAAGCCGATCACGACGCCCACCAGCGAGTTGTACTCGTCGTCCAGCGGCGCGATAATGTGCAGCGCCGGCCGCGCCTGACCGGTCGTGAACCCGGCCGAGAGGCCGACCTGATCGATCGTCCGCTGGCCCACGCCGCCGATATCTTCCGTAATGAACGTCCAGCCGCCAAAACCGACGCTCGCCCACACCTGCGGGCCTCGGTATCCCGCCGACATGTGGTGATGCAGAACCAGCTCGGCATCGCCGCCGCCCTTCGTTGGGAAAAACACCGATGGTCCGCCGCCCGCGTCGAACGTGAACCCGTTGTCGCCCTGAAAGCGGTACCGAGCACGCCCCGAGATGGTGGCCACGTTCGGCAGGAAGGCCTCGTAGCGCGTAATGTCGCTGAACGCGCCGATTTGAGCCGCGAACTCGTTCTCAGACGCGAGCGGCCCCCGCAGGCCCGTTTCAAATGCAAGCCCGGTTGCGCCACCGGTCTCGATGCCGACGTACGGATTGCCGAGCGTCGAGCTCGAGCCGCTAAAATCAGTCGACCCGCGGGCGAACGGCAGCTCGAATCGGATCGCCGTCTTGTCGCCCATCGGGGCGCGCCCGGACAGGAACACGGCGAAGCTGGTGAGCGACGTCCCGCCGCCCTGAAACTTGGGCCGCAGGAAGTCGAGCGCGAAGCCGCGCCGCGGGATGTTGGCGGTCCACGGTTCTTGTGCGCTGAGGGGGAGAACGGCTGAGCCCAAGAGCGTGACGGCGGTGAGAATACGCATCGGTTGCCTCCGGGAGGTTTGTCTGATACTGATATAGGAGATACGCTTGAACCAGCCCTCGGGCGAGTTTAGCTTCAACTCCCCTTCGGGGCTGTAGCTCAGCTGGGAGAGCGCCTGGATCGCACCCAGGAGGTCAGGGGTTCGAGCCCCCTCAGCTCCATAGACGATGCCCCTTGGTGTAACTGGCAACACGCCTGACTCTGGATCAGGAGAGTCCTGGTTCGATCCCAGGAGGGGCAACTCGAAGCGCGACGGCCCTACGCCAATGTTTACATCGACCAAGTCTACATCGGCGAGTCGGTGATCAACTACTTATGCCGAGCCCGCGACCGACAGCCCGGGGCAATGGTCGCAATGGATGGACTATCAGCCGCTGCCGTTGCGGGTGCAGCGGGTGAAGGGGAAGTGGGAGGTGCCTCCGGACAACAAATTGTTGGAGGGGAAGATTGCAGGAGTCATCGCGTCACAACAGCTCGAGCAAGCAAACGTGCCCGGCCGCGACACACGCCTCGCTGTCCGGCCCGCGCTAGCTCCCCTGGTCTGGATCGACGGTGTCACCGTCGGCCGGAAGAGAATTCGAACTAACGTGTCACCCTCGCCCGTACTGTCTGGTAGGCTGGAAATTGATCCCAGACCGACTCCATTGCCGTGAGAAATCGTTGTGTCAGCCTGGTGTCGGCACCCTGGTGCCGGAGGAAATCGATGACGCCAAGATCGGATTGCGTCGGCCCGGCGTACGCCGCACGCATCGCCACCCACAGCAATGCGGGTCCACTGAAGA
>QHUQ01000054.1 GCA_003221985.1 Gemmatimonadota bacterium
TTCTCAGGGTCTTGAGCATCCCGTCCATCGTGTCCTTGAACTGCTCGGGGTCGGTGAAGGCTTCGATGTTGTACGCGGCGAAGTGGTTCTTCGATCCGCTGCCGGCCGCGAGCATCGTGGGCAGAGCGCCCGAGAGCACCGTCGACAGGACCTCGGCCATCATGGCGAACCCGTAGCCCTTGTGCGAGCCCTGCTCGCGCGTCCCGCCGAGCGGCGCCTGATGGTACTCGTCGCGGTCGAACACGGGCTTTTCCTCCATGATCGGGATGCCTTCCTTGTCCGTGACCCAGCCCGGCAGGAGCGGCGAGCCCACGCGCATGGCCAGCCGGATCTTGTTGCCGGCGATCGCGGACGTCGCGGCGTCGAAGAGCATCGGCGCCTCGTGCCGCGCCGGAGCCGCGAGCGCGATCGGGTTCGTGCCGAGGAGCGGCTTCGCGGCGAACGTCGGCACCACGCTCAGCCCGGCACCGGTGAAGCAGACGCCCACCATGTCCTGGAGCGCGGCCTGCATCGCGTAGTGGCCGATCGCGCCGAAGTGGCCGCTGTTGTACACGGTCACGACACCGACGCCGACCGCGCGGGCCTTCTCGATCGCCAGTCGCATCGCCTTCGGCCCGACCATGATGCCGAGCCGCCGCTCGGCGTCGATCACCGCGGTGCCGGGTGACTGGCGAACCACCCGCCAGCCCGGCCGCGGATCGAGCTTGCCGGCCTTGTAGTCGCGGACGTACTGGCGAAGCATGTTCGACACGCCGTGCGTCTCGACGCCGCGAAGGTCGGTCATCGTCAGCACGTCCGCGCCTTCCGCGGCGTCCTCCTGGCTGAGCCCCAGCTTCTCGAAGATCTGGGTCACCGTGCGCCGCAGCGCCGCCTCCGACACGTGAACCTGGTCCTTCGCCGGAACCTTGAAGCGCTCGAGAATCATGTCGCCCTCCCGGATCTGGGCCGCTCGCTGACGGCCCGTCGCTACCAGCGGGGTGCATCCTAGCCCATTTTCTCGGGGTCGTGTTGCCGTTGCGGGTGGACTGGGGCTCGCCATGCCCGTGCCCGACTTTCTCTACGGCACCGCCTGGAAGGAAGATCGCACCCAGGCCCTCACCGAGCTCGCGCTCCGGACCGGGTTTCGCGGGATCGACACCGCCAACCAGCGGCGCCACTACTTCGAGGCGGGAGTCGGCCAGGCGCTCGCCGCCGCCTATCGCGCGGGCGTCGTCACGCGCGCCGAGCTCCTTCTGCAGACGAAGTTCACGTACCAGGGGGGCCAGGACCACCGGCTGCCCTACGATCCCACGGCCGATCTCTCGACCCAGGTCGCGCAGTCGATGGCCAGATCGCTCGAGCATCTGGGCACCGAGTACGTCGACAGCTACGTGCTGCACGGTCCGTCCTCCGGCCGTGACTGGACCGACGACGATGCCGAGGTGTGGACCGCGATGGTGAAGGAGCGCGCCGCCGGCCGCACGCGGGTGCTCGGCGTGAGCAACGTCTCCCGACGACATCTGGAGCAGATGGCCAAGACCGGCGCCGAGGCGCCGGCGTTCGTCCAGAACCGCTGCTTCGCCCGCGCGGGCTGGGACCGCGACGTCCGCGCCTTCTGCCGGGAACGAGGAATCGTCTACCAGGGATTCTCGCTCCTCACCGCCAACCCGGAGGTGCTGCGCCACCCGCTGGTCGGCCGCATCGCCGCGGGCGCGGGCGTCATGCCGACGCAGGTCGTGTTCCGCTTCGCGCTCTCGGTCGGCATGCTCCCGCTGACCGGCACCTCCAGCGCCGAGCACATGCGGCAGGACCTGGCGAGCCGCGATCTCTCGCTCTCCGCCGACGAGGTGCGAGCGATCGAGTCGCTGTCCGGCTAGAGGCGCGTTCCGGCCCTGATCCTCGCCCCCTTTCGCGTTAAGAGCTTCCGCTTCCAGTGGCCCGCCGACCTCCTGGCGTCGCTCGCGTTCGAGATGGAGACCGTCATCCTGGGCTGGTACGTGATGGTGCAGACCGGCTCGGTGCTCCTGCTCACCACGTTCGGCTCGCTCTTGCTCCTCGGCACGCTCGCCTCGCCGATGTTCGGCGTGCTGGGCGACCGGCTCGGATTCCGGGGCATGCTCTCCACGATGCGCGCGACCTACACGGCGCTGGCCGCGCTCGTCCTGCTGCTCACGCTGACCGGCACCCTGACGCCCGCGTGGGTGCTCGTCGTCGCCGCGCTGGCCGGGCTCGTGCGTCCCAACGATCAGGTCATGCGCAACGCGCTCATCGGCGAGACGATTCCGCCGCCGCACTTGATGAGCGCCGTCGGCCTCTCCCGCGCCACCATGGACTCGGCGCGCGTCTTCGGCGCGCTCGGGGGCGCGGCGCTCTCGACGGTGCTCGGTCTCGGACCCACCTACGCGCTGGTCACGACGCTCTACGTCGCGAGCCTCGTGTTGACCTTCGGCGTGGCGCGGCGGCCCGTCACTCCCGATCCAGTCGAGACGTGGCGCGGGGTCGCCCTGACCGTCGCGGTCGGGAGCCCTTCGCGCGGCCGCGATCTCCTGGACGGGCTCCTCTATGTTCTGCGGTCGCCGCAGCTGCACGCCATGATGTGGCTGGCCTTCCTGGTGAACCTCACGGCCTATCCCGTGTCGAGCGGTCTCTTGCCCTACGTCGCCCGCACCATCTACCTGGTCGACGCCACGGGACTGGGATGGCTCGCGGCCAGCTTCGCGCTGGGGAGCCTCGTGGGCTCGATCATCACCGTCTTGACCGGCGGCCCGCGGCGCCCCGAGCGCTCGATGCTGATCTACACGGCGCTCTGGTATCTGGTGCTGCTCGCCTTCGGCAACCTGAAAAGCATGAACACGGGGCTTCCCGCGCTGCTCCTCGCCGGCTTCGTGCAGAGCGTGGCGATGATCGCGATGACCGCTAACCTGCTGGCCGCGTCCGACGAACGATTCCGCGGGCGGGTCATGGGCGTGCGAACGCTGGCGATCTACGGCATGCCGCTCGGGCTCATGAGCGCGGGCGCGCTCATCGAGCGCATCGGCTACGTGCTGACGGTCAGCGGCTTCTCGGCGGTTGGTCTGCTCTTCACCCTCTTCATCGGCGTCAAGTGGCGGGCCAGTCTCTGGCCGCCGCGGCGACTGCCGAGCGGCGCGACACCCGGCACAGTCCGCCCTTGACACAGGCGCACCTTCGCGCGTAGGTAGCGGCTAAAGGAGGGACCCATGATTTACGAGGTTCGAACCTACACGCTGCGTACCGGGGCGGTGGGCGAGTTCGAGGATCGCTTCGCCAAGCGGAAGCCGCTCCGGGAGAAGCACTCGAAGCTCGGGGCTTTCTGGCACACCGACTTCGGCCCGCTCAACCAGGTCATCCACGCCTGGCCGTACGACAGCCTCGCGCACAGGATGTCGGTGCGCGACGCGATGGCGAAGGACGCCGAGCTCTCGGCCCTGCCGGGGGGCCGCGATCTGATCGTCGAGCAGCAGTCCGACATCATGATTCCCGCACCGTTCATGAAGCCCCTGGGCAGCCGCGACTACGGCACCGGCAACTTCTACGAGATGCGCATCTACACCTACGCGCCGGGCGATCTCCCGAAGGTGCTGGAAGCGTGGGGCAAGGCCGTGCCGGGCCGGGAGAAGCTCTCGCCGCTGGCCGCCTGCTGGACGAGCGAGATCGGCGGGCTCAACAAGTTCGTGCACGTCTGGGTCTACAAGGACTCGAACGAGCGCAACCGCATCCGTGAGGAATCGCGGAAGGACAGCCAGTGGCCGCCGCAGTCCGGCGTCCGGCCGGTGCGTCAGGAGAACAAGCTCCTGATCCCGGCGTCCTTCTCGCCCCTGCGGTAGTCTTCTCTCGTCGTTTCGCCCGGGCGGGCCCCGCGAGTCAGGCGGACCCGCCCGGGCGGCATCCACCATTCCAGGAAGGAACGCATGGCTTCTCTCAGCCGGCAGCTCGCGCAGTGGGTCGTAGGTCTCCGCTACCACGAAACGGGTGTGAGGAACGGCGCCACGATCATGGTGGACGGCGCCAGGGTGACGAAGGGCGGCGCCGCGTTCGCCAACGCGGAGATGGCGATGGCCGGCGGCAAGTGGGACACCTTCCGGATGCTCACCCATCCCGGCACCAGCATCCTCCCCGGCGCCTTCGTCGCCGCGGAGAGCACCGGCGTCTCCGGGCGCGACTTCATCACCGGCCTCGCGGCGGGCTACGAGGTCCTGGAGCGGCTGGCCGCCGACTTCATTCCGACCGTGATGTCCCGCGGCTTCCACGCGGGCGTGGTGTTCGGCACCTTCGGCCCGGCCATCGCCGCCGCGAAGATGATGCGCCTCACCGAGGACCAGGTG
>QHUQ01000055.1 GCA_003221985.1 Gemmatimonadota bacterium
CCTACTTCTTGCTCTCCTGGTTCTTCCCACAACGCTCGCGGCACAACGCACCCAGAAACCGGCCCTGCACGGCCGTCACTGGGTCGCGATCACCGGCAAGCCGCTCGGCGCCGAAGCCGGCGCCATGATGTTCCAGAAGGGTGGGAACGCCGTGGACGCCGCGTGCGCCATGCTCGCCGCCGTGACGACCATGTGGGACGTCCTCTCTTGGGGCGGAGAAACGCAGGCCCTGATCTACAATCCGCGAACGAAGCACGTGATCGCGCTCAACGCACTCGGCGTCGCACCGACGGGAGCGACCGCCGATTTCTATCGGTCCAAGGGGCTGCGTTTTCCGCCCGAGTACGGGCCACTCGCCGCGATCACACCCGGCACACCCGGCGGACTCATGGTGATGCTGGCCGAGTACGGCAAGCTGAGTCTCCGTGAAGTGCTGGAGCCGGCAATCCGCATGGCGGACGGCTATCCCATCGAAGCGGAGACCGCGAATTCGATCGAACGCAACAAGCGCTGGCTCAAACAGTGGCAGTATTCGCGCGCGGTCATGCTGCCACACCCGGGGGAGGCGCGCGAAGCCCCCGAAGCGGGTGAAATCTTCCGCCAACCCGACCTCGCGGCGACCCTGCGGAAGCTGGTGGACGCGGAGCAGCAGGCGCTGCGTCGCGGCAAGAACCGGCACGACGCGATCATGGCCGCCTACGATCGGTTCTATCGGGGCGACATCGCGCAGGAGTTCGTGCGTGGCCTGCAGGAAGAGGGTGGCCTGATTACGCTGACCGATCTTGCCAACTGGCGCGTGAAGGTCGAAGAGCCGCTCATGACAACGTATCGCGGCATCGAGGTCTACAAGCTCCAGCAATGGTCGCAGGGACCCGCCATGCTGCAGGCGCTCAACATCCTCGAAGGGTTCGATCTCAAGGCGATGGGCTACAACAGCACGCGCTATGTCCACACGCTCTATCAGACGATGAGCCTGGCGTTCGCCGACCGCGACTTCTACTACGGTGACCCGGCATTTCCGCCGGAGGAGCCGATGCGCGGCCTGCTCTCCAAGGAGTACGCGCGCCAGCGCGCGCAGTCGATCAATCCGGATCGCAACGATCCCGACATCAAGCCCGGCGATCCGTATCCGTTTCAGGGCGGCACCAACCCATACCCGCCACTGCTGCAACGTTGGTCCCCCCAGCCGGTGACGACGTCCGAAGGTGGTGATGAAGCGGCGCTCGCAGCGTTCGACGAGGCGTTCCGCCGCGGCACGACATCGATCGAAGCGGCCGACACCTCCGGATGGGTCGTGTCGGTCACGCCTTCGGGCGGCTGGATTCCGGCGGTGATTGCGGGCCACACGGGCATCGGCGTAAGCCAGCGCGCGCAGCAATTCGTCGTCGACAGCACGGATAACCCCTTCAACGTGATCGTGCCGGGGAAGCGGCCGCGAGTGACGTTGACGCCGAGTCTTGCGATGAAAGACGGAAAGCCGTTTCTCGCGTTCGCGGTGCAGGGCGGTGACACGCAGGATCAAAACCTGCTGCAGTTCTTCCTGAACGTGGTCGAATTCGGGATGGATGTGCAGGAGGCGGTCGAGGCCGCGAACATCACGAGCTATCAGATGCGCAACTCTTTCGGCGAGCATAAGACCGAGCCCGGCCGGCTGACGCTGCGCGACGACACGCCGTCGTGGGTGCGGCACGAGCTGCGCGCGATGGGCTACCGGCTCGACTTCGACGACCGCACGTCAGGACCGATCAACGCCATCTTCTTCGACTGGAAGCATGGGTCGTTCTGGGGCGGCTCGTCGAACCACGGCGAGGATTACGGCATCGCGTGGTAGCCGTATGACGTTTGGCGCGCCTGGCCTTCCGGAGTCGTCAGCCGGCGAGCACGTTAACACCATGCACCTGCCCCGCGCCGCGGCGCTCTGCCTGTGCCTCTGCCTCGCCTGCGATAATCCCGTGGGCCCATATCACCCGCAGGGCCAGGGTGAGCTGGTGCCCGTCAATCAGCTGATCGAGGATGCGATCAGTGGCGGCGTGGATCGCCACTATTCGTTCGAAATCACGGCTGACGGCGAATATGTCGTGCTGCTCAAATCACTCCATGGCTTCGTTGGAATGAGCATCGCCGACCCGCAGGGTGGGTTCGCGACTGTCGGGTCAGCTCCCGGTTCCACGCCTCTCGAAGACAATCCGTCGAGGAATGTCGTGACACACCAGGCCGGCGTCCTGGCGCTCGACGCCTATGTCTTCAATGGCGACAGCGCTCGGTTCCAATTCAAGATCGTGCCCGTGCACACCCCGCCCGAGATTGCACCGAGCCAATTCACCTTGGGTGGTACCATCAGCGGGGAAACGATCGATCCACGCTTTGATACGGACATTTTTACGGCACACGGAGACTCGGGACAGATCATCGCGGCAGCGGTGAAGCCGCTCGGCAGCGATCCCGGAGGGATCACGCTTTACGTCGAAACCGCCGCCGGCCAGTTCATGGCGCTGGTCCCCGCGGACAGCGAGCCGTTGATGTCGACTGGTCCCATTTCGCTTTTCGCCTCGGGGGATTATCGGTTCGTGGTTCGCTCCGGCGGTAATGCGACGGTCAGACATCGTGGTCCGTATCGCGTCTGGTCCTACCTGATCAACCCCGCGCCCGAGCACAGCGCGGTCGCGCTGGTGACGAACGCGGCGCTGAGCAGCGAACGGATCGATCAGCCCAACGACATCGATCAATTCACGCTGGTGGACACGGTGGGGGCCGAATTCCTCGCCTTCTTGCAGGCGTCACGGCACTTCTTCATGCAGGTGCGGACCCCCGGAGGCACTCTGATCGGTCCAAGTACAGGCATGCAGGTGGATGCCGACACGGTTCTGCTTCATCACCCGCTCGGGTCTATCCGGCTCGATTCCGCCGGCACCTACAGCGTTCGCGTGTTCGGTGGCTATCCCGGGGAATGGCTGATGGCGGACACGGGGGCGTACCGAGTCTTGTTGCAGCGGCTCGATCGCCGGCCCGAAAGCGCCACCGCGTCAGTAGTCGTGGGGGATACCGTCAGGGGCGAAGAGATCTATCCTGCTGGAGACGTGGACGAGTTCACGCTATCCGCCACCCCCAGCGCGCTGCTGAAACCGTGGTTTCGTTTGACCGCGACGCCGGTCCCCTCCTACGCAGCGGTCGTATTCGAAGCGGTCGATCCCGGAACCGGAGCGGTGCTGAGCCAGAATGCCGTCACCGCAACTGCTGGTCTCACGCAGGGAACGCCGTTTACGGTGCCCGCGGGCGGTACGGTCCGGTTGCGATTTGGTGGCGCGGACGGCCCCCGAGCCCCGTACCAGTTTACGATTCAGCCCTAATCGGCCCCCACGGCCTCGCGCTTTTCCTTCTGCTGTGGCTCGCGCAGGCCGAGCGAGCGCTCGATCTCGCGCGTGATATGCATCGAGCAGAACTTCGGCCCGCACATCGCGCAAAACTCCGCGCTCTTGAAGTATTCCGCCGGCAGCGCTTCGTCGTGCAGCTCGCGCGCGCGCGCCGGATCGAGCGCCAGACGGAACTGCTCGTTCCAGTCGAAGGGCACAGCATGTCCGCGCCGAACCAGCCGATCATCGCGGCGCCGATCGCCGACGTGATGTGGTCATAGCCGGGCGCGACGTCCGTGACGAGCGGTCCCAGCGTGTAGAACGGCGCCTCGTGGCACAGCTCCTTCTCGAGCCGCACGTTCACTTCGATCTGATGCATCGGGATGTGTCCCGGCCCTTCGATCATCACCTGCACGTCCCGCTTCCACGCGCGCTCCGTCAACTCGCCGAGCACCGTCAACTCCGCGAGCTGCGCCTTGTCCGTTGCATCCGCGATCGAGCCGGGCCGCAGTCCGTCGCCGAGCGACAGCGTGACGTCGTACTCACGCGCGATGTCGAGCAGCCGGTCGTAATGGTCGTAGAGGGGATTCTGCTTACCGTGCTGCGTCATCCAGTACGCCATCAGTGATCCACCACGGCTGACGATTCCCGTCACCCGGCCGAGGGCGAAACCGATGTGCTCGCGCAGAATGCCGGCATGGACGGTGACGTAGTCCACGCCCTGCTTCGCCTGGTGCTCGATATTGTCGAGGATGTCGTTGGACGTGAGCTTCGTGATGTCACCGGCAATTTCGATTGCCTGGTAGATCGGGACGGTGCCGATCGGTACCGGCGCAGCAGCGATGATCGCTTCCCGGATCGCGTCGATGTTGCCGCCGGTCGAAAGATCCATCACCGTGTCGGCGCCGTAGTGCACGGCGTGGTGCAGCTTCTCGAGCTCGCCATCGATGTCCGACTCGACAGCCGAGTTGCCGATATTCGCGTTGATCTTGACGCTGGCGACTTTGCCGATCGCCATCGGATCGAGTTGTTGCGCGAGGTGGTTGACGTTGGCGGGAATGATGAGCCGGCCGATTGCGACTTCGTCGCGGATCGTCTCGGGGGGCAATGTCTCCCGCTCGGCGACGCGCTGCATCTCCGGAGTGATTGTGCCCTGACGGGCGAAGAACATCTGTGTGCGGCAGGTCATGCTGAGCTCCCTTCGCCGGTACGAACCGGATCAGGTTCTGAGGGTGTGATCTCAGCCCGCCCAACTCGGCGGGCACCCCTGTCGATGAGTAGTGGAATGTAGCGGGTTCTAAATTTCGCGCGGGCGTGGTGGCCCGTAGCGCTCCGTCGGCTTGTGATGCTTTTCCCATTCCGCTTTGTATGCGAAGGGATCGAGGCCACTGGGCTGGTCGAGGGCGAGGATGACGCGGACCAGCAGGTTGGGAAACGAAAAGCAGTCGTCCCAGACGTGGAAGTCCTCGGCCCCGACGTCGGTAATCTCGGGGTTCACCATCGTCGCCCGAAACTTCCCGACCTCCACCAGGACAACCCGCACCGGCGCGCCGATCTGCGGTGCTGCCAGCGCGCGCCCCATGTCGTACTTCTTGCGGCCGGCATGCAGGGTATCGCGCAAATCATCGGACAGCAGCCGCACCGCCGGCGACTTGGGGTCTTCGACCGGGGTGCAGCGGACCCTGAGGATCGGGTCGCCGAGCTGGCGAACGCGTCGGACTGCCATGTGGGCGCGCCAAAATTGCCCCTTTCGGCCCAGCATGCAACTACCCTCTAGCCACAGAGCCACTTAGGCGCTTAGTCTCTTAGCCCCTATGAGTTTGGCTGGCGTCGTCTTGGCAGCCGGCCGGTCGGCCCGAATGGGCTCTCCCAAGGCCCTCTTGGACTTCCTCGGCCTGCCGTTCGCGGTGCGGATCCTGGAGGCGCTGGAAGCGCTCGAGGTGAAGACCCGCGTCGTCGTGTTGGGACCCGACGCGCCCCGGATCCAGCCCGTTTTAGCAGGCCACGACTGCATGATCGTAGAGAACCTGGAACCGGAGACCGGCCCAATCGCGTCACTGCGGGTTGCTTTGCGCGCCCTGCAACCCCTCCAGCCCAGCGCCGTCCTCGTCTGGCCGGTCGATCTGCCGCACGTCCGCGTGACTACCGTGGAACGCCTGCTCGAGACGCACCGCCGCACGGATGCGCCGGCTGTCGTTCCGACTTTCGGCGAACGGCGCGGACACCCCGTGATCTGGGGATCGGCGCTGTTCGGCGAGCTCCTGGAGAGCCAGGCCGCCACTCGTGAAGGTGCGCGGGCCGTGTTGCACCGGCACGACAAGGACGTCGTCAGCGTGCCGGTCGACGATCCGGCTGTAATCGACGAGTTGAACACGCCGGAGGACTACGAACGGCTGGTGAGGGAGTGGAATCGGGACATCTACTAACAAGAGGCGTCTAGCAGGGGCGTCGAGCCAAAACGTCGAGCAAAGACTGCTCAATACGCCCTCGTTAGACGCCGTTTCTCGACGCCTTTGCTAGACGACTCATGCAGTTGCACAATCCCGACAAAACCATTAGGATTCCCAGCTAGGCCGTCGTTTTGATTCCCAAGCGTATGTCCGGTAACGACTTCCGGGAGCATCATGACCAGTATTGAAGCGCACGTCCAGCAACCGTACAAGTACGGCTTCGTCACCGACATCGAATCCGAGGTCGTGCCGGCCGGCTTGAACGAGGACGTGATCCGGCTGATTTCCGCCAAGAAGGGCGAGCCGGACTGGATGCTGCAGTGGCGGCTCAAGGCGTATCGCAACTGGCTCAAGATGTCGGAGCCGCACTGGCCCAACGTGAAGTACGGGCCGATCGACTATCAGGCGATCAGCTACTACGCCGCGCCCAAACAGCGGCCCAAACTGGACTCGCTCGATCAGGTCGATCCGAAGCTCGTCGCGACCTTCGAGAAGCTCGGGATTCCGATCGAGGAGCAGAAGCGGCTCAGCGGGGTCGCCGTCGATGCCGTGTTCGACAGTGTCTCGGTGGCGACGACGTTCCAGGCGGAGCTCGCCAAGTACGGCGTGATCTTCTGTCCGATCTCGCAGGCGATTCGCGAGCACCAGGGCCTCGTCCGGAAGTATCTCGGCACCGTTGTCCCGCACAACGACAATTTCTTCGCGGCGCTGAACTCGGCCGTCTTCACCGATGGCTCGTTCGTGTACGTCCCCAAGGGCGTGCGCTGCCCCCTGGAGCTGTCGACCTACTTCCGGATCAATGCGTCGTCCACGGGCCAGTTCGAGCGGACGCTCATCATCGCCGACGAGGGCAGCTACGTCAGCTACCTCGAAGGCTGCTCGGCGCCGATGCGCGACGAGAATCAGCTGCACGCCGCGGTCGTCGAGCTGGTCGCGCTGGACCGGGCCACGATCAAGTACTCGACGATCCAGAACTGGTATCCCGGTGATGAAGAAGGAAAGGGCGGCATCTACAACTTCGTCACGAGGCGTGGCAAGTGCGCGGGCGTGAATTCCAAAATCTCGTGGACGCAGGTGGAGACCGGCTCGGCGATCACCTGGAAATATCCCGGCTGCATTCTCCAGGGCGACAACTCGATCGGCGAATTCTATTCGGTCGCCGTCACGAGCCATCGCCAGCAGGCCGACACCGGAACCAAGATGATTCACCTCGGCAAGAACACGCGCTCGACGATCGTGTCGAAAGGCATTTCGGCGGGCCGCGGGCAGAACACCTATCGAGGGTTAGTGAAGATCATGAAGGGCGCCGAGGGCGCGCGGAATTATTCGCAGTGCGACTCGATGCTGATCGGCGACAAGTGCGGCGCCCATACGTTCCCGTACATCGACGTGCGCAACAGCACGGCGATCATGGAGCACGAGGCGTCCACGTCCAAGATCGGTGAGGATCAGATCTTTTATCTGCGCCAGCGCGGTCTGTCGTCGGAGGACGCGGTGTCGATGATCGTGAACGGCTTTTGCAAGGAAGTCTTCAAGGAGCTGCCGATGGAGTTTGCGGTCGAAGCGACGCGGTTGCTCGGCATCAGCTTGGAGGGGAGCGTTGGCTAAGAGCAAAGTGGTGCTCGACGTGAAAGGGCTGCGCGTTGCCGTTGCGGGCAACGAAATCCTGAAGGGCGTCGATCTCACGATTCGCGACGGCGAAGTGCACGCGATCATGGGGCCGAACGGCTCGGGCAAGAGCACGCTGGCGCAGGTGCTCGCCGGGCATCCGGCCTACACGGTGCTCGCCGGGGCCGCGAAGTACGAAGGCAAAGATTTACTCGACTTGAAACCGGAGGAGCGTGCCCGGGCAGGTGTGTTTCTCGCGTTCCAGTATCCCGTCGAGATCCGCGGCATCACGAATTCCTATTTCCTGCGCTCGGCGCTGAACGCGCTGCGCAGAGAGCGGGGAGAACCGGAGCTCGACCCGATCGATTTCCTGCAGTTTCTGGAACAGAAGCTCAAGGCGATCGGCTGGGATGACGCGATGATGAACCGTCCCGTGAACGAAGGTTTCTCGGGCGGCGAGAAGAAACGCAACGAGATCCTGCAGCTCGCCGTGCTCGAGCCCCGGCTCGCGATTCTCGATGAGACGGATTCGGGACTCGACATCGACGCGCTGAAAACCGTCGCGGAGACCGTGAACACGCTGCGGAGGCCCGATCGCGCCTTCTTGATCGTGACGCACTACCAGCGGCTCTTGAACTACATCACGCCCGACGTCGTCCACGTCCTCGCCGACGGCCGGATCGTCAAATCGGGCGGGCCCGAATTGGCGCAGGAGCTCGAGGCTCGCGGCTACGACTGGCTGCGTGATGGCGTCATGGTGTCGTGACGATGGCAGTGAAAACAGGCTCGGTAGAACGGCTGGTGGGCTCCTATCATGCGTGGGCGACGAATGGCGCGTCCCGCGCTCCCGCCTGGCTCAAGGATCTCCGCGCTGGCGGCATTGCCCGCTTCAGCGAGCTCGGCTTCCCGAACATGAAGCAGGAGGCGTGGCGCTTCACGAGCGTCGCGCCGATTGCCGATGCCACTTTCGCGCTCGCCCATCCGCCCGCTCGTCTTCCGAGTCTCGTAGAGATCCAGCCGTTCTTGCTGGGCGACACCGGGCATCGTTTGGTCTTCGTCAATGGCTTCTATCAGCGCGCTCTGTCGACGGCCGTTGCCGACACGCTTCGTGTTCAGAGCCTGGCGGATGCGCTCGCCGAAGACCCGGATGCTGTCCGCGCGCATTTG
>QHUQ01000056.1 GCA_003221985.1 Gemmatimonadota bacterium
CTCGACCAGCATGTCGCATCTCTCGACGGTGGCGGGAACGACGCTGTCGTCGTCGCCGCGCAGCTCGGGGGGATCGGGATTCGGCGGCGGCGGCGGCTCCGGCGGCGGCGGCGGTGGTGGTGGTGGTGGTGCGTTCTAACCGAGGAGATCCATGATGAAGCACTTGTTGTCGATCTTGCTTGCCGTCGTGTGGTGCAATGCGCCGTGCCAGTCGGCTCCGCGGAATGCTCCAGTGTGGGTTACGGAGCCGGCGATCACCGCCGCCGACCTGCGCCAGCGCCTCTACCTCATCGCTGACGATTCGATGATGGGCCGCGAAACGGGAAGCCTGGGCGCCTTCAAGGCCTCCGCGTACGTGGCGGCCGAGTTTCGGCGCCTCGGGCTCGAGCCGGCGGGCGACAGCAGCTCGAGCAGACCGCCGTCGTCTATGCCGGGTCGGTCGGTGACACCGCGCATCTGATGGCGGCACCCGGTGTCGCCGGAAAGTTCGTCGTGCTCAATGTCCCGCAGGGGTTCGATCGTCGAGCGATCGGACCGCTCCTTGGTCGGTATCACGAGGCGAGCACGATCGGCATCGTCGCGCTCGACCAGCTGGGCAGCGAACAGATCGCGCGTATTCGCGAGGGCCGCCCAGTCTCCGATACAACACGCAATCCTCGCGCGATCGCGCTGGTGTGGCTCAGTCGGCAAGCGGCGGCGGCCCTGCTCGGCAAGGAGCCGGCCGCGATCGCGCCGGGTAGCGCGACCGGTACCACGGTGAGCGGTCAGTACGACTTCACCCGCACGGCGGTGGCGTTCCGGGCGCGCAACGTCGTGGGAATTCTGCGCGGCAGCGACCCCGCGCTGCGCAACGAATACGTCTCCCTGACCGCGCATCATGACCACGTCGGTTTCGATCACCATCCCGTGGATCACGATTCGCTCCGCGCCTTCAATCGTGTCGTCCGGCCGATGGGCGCCGATTCTCCCAACCGGCCGGCCACTGATGCGGAGCAAGTCCGGATTCGGGCGATCCTCGACAGCTTGCGCGCGATCCGTCCTCCCCGCCGCGATTCGATCCGCAACGGCGCCGACGACGACGGCTCCGGAACGGTCGCGATTCTTGAAATCGCGGAGGCGTTCGCCACGGCCCAGGGGGCGGAGCGACCGCGGCGCTCGATCCTCTTCGTCAGCCACACGGGAGAGGAAGCGGGACTCCTCGGCTCGCGCTGGTATAGCGATCACCCGACGGTGCCGCTCGACTCGATCGTCGGCGAAATCGATCAAGACATGGTCGGGCGAGGCACGGCGTCCGACTTCCCGCGCGGCGGCACGGGCGGTGGCAGCCCCACCTATCTGGAGGTCATCGGCGCAAAGCGGATTTCGCGCGAGTTTGGCGAAACGCTCGAGGCGGCGAATGCCAAGCAGCCGCTGCCGTTCGTCTTCGACTATACCTACGACGCGCCGGGCCATCCGCTGCAGTACTACTGCCGCGCCGATCACTACAGCTACGCGCGCTACGGCATCCCGTCAGTGGCGTTCTCGCGCGGCGAGCACCTCGATTACCACCAGGTCACGGACGAAGCCCAGTACATCAGTTATCAGGACCTCGCCCGGGTCACGAGAATGGTGCATGACGGCGCGCTCGCGGTGGCGAATGCGCCGGAGCGACCCAAGCGGGACGTGCCCAAGCCTACTGATCCGCACGCGCCCTGCGTGCAATGAGACGGAATGCTAGAGGTACTTGAGCCACCAGTCGGTGCGCCGCGCCTTCAAGTCGGCGTACCACCGGCTGGGGAAATAGAGCAGCACAACGGCGATGGCCCAGACCAGGTACAGCAGGCCGAGGCTCCACGTGTAGCCCTCGGGCGCCGGTGGGTTCGCCATCGGATGATTCGTGAACAACCAGGGGGTCACGGCGCCGAGGCGGATCGCCGACACCACAAGGGCGAGGGCGTGGATGAGCGGGATGTGCAGGACGTAATAGAAGAACGGCACGCGCCCGAAGACCGTGAGCCACTGCGCCATCCGCCCCCGCGCCCGATCCAGCAACGGGATGATCGCGATCGTCGGCCCGAGGGTCATCAGTAAGAAGAGCAGCGAGGACGGGTACTTCGTCGTGTTGAGGAACGACAGAAACGCCGGCATCGGTGGCGTCGCGCTCCAGGGTCGCGGGTCGCCGTAAAGGTTGAAGCCTCGCAGCACGAGAAACAGCGCCGTGGCGCCGAGGCCAAGCCGCAGACAAACCCGATTGCGGCGTAGGGGCTCCATGGTCAGGACTGTGCCGAACCAGTACCCCGCCGCCATGACGCCAATCCACGGAATGATCGAGTACAACACGATGAGCGGCGTTCCCGCCACCGGGCCGTTGAAGAAACCGATGTAGAGAATCTTCCACAGCTCAGCCAGTGCGGGCGTGTGAGTGATGAGCGGCATCATCACGGCATTGTGCAGCGCGATGACCCCTATTCCGAGGATGCCCACCGTCCGCGGACGTAGCCGCACCAATGCCGCCATCAGGACCATGCACCAGCCAATGACCCAGATGACGCCCGCCAGCAAATAGTTCGCGAAGTCGAAGTTGAAGGTCCAGCAGATGCGAATTACCGTCAGCTCGAGCAGCACGAGCCAGATGCCCCGCACCAACAGGAAGCGGGACAGATCATGGTGCTTGCGGCCGTAGCAGAACGCGCTTGTGCCCGCGAGGAAGATGAAGGTGGGCGCCACGAAATGCGTCACCCAGCGGGTGAAGAAGATCCCCGCGGTCGGGCCACCGGCTGGCAGCCCGGAATAGACACGGACATGATCGATGGCCATCAGGACCATCACCGCGCCGCGAATCAGATCGATCGAGGCGACGCGGGCGGTGGGAGTGATTGGAGCGGCGGCGGTGGGTGTGGACAAAGGCGCGCTCATGCGGCGAACATGGGGCACATGGAGAATCCCGGCAAGTCAGAAAGCCGTCTGCGAATCGCGAGCCTCGGGCTGTTGTTGGTACTGGCCGTACCCACGCCAGCACGACCGCAGGAGCTCCGTGTCGCGCCGTCGAGCGACAAGATCCATCTGGATGGCCGGTTGGACGAACCGGACTGGACACGGGCCGACTCGTTAAGCGACTTCCGTCAACGTGAGCCGAAGGTCGGCGAGCCCGCGACCGAGCGCACCGTCGTCAAGGTCGTCCGCGATGCGACTGCCCTCTACATCGGGGTACGCGCGTACGACAGCGAATCGCGCCGCATTCGCGCCACGCAGCTGCGCCGGGACGCCGATCTGTCGAGCGACGACAACGTAGTGCTGCTCATCGACAGCTTCCACGACCGGCGCGGCGCATTCGTGTTCGGGACGAATCCCAACGGTGCCCGTTGGGATGCACAGCTGGCCAACCTCGACGCCCTCAATGAGAACTGGAACGGGATCTGGGACGTCGCAGTCTCGCGCGATGCCGCCGGGTGGACCGCCGAATTCCGCATTCCGTTCCAGACGCTGCGGTTTCGCCGCGAGCCTGGCATGCGGTTCGGCTTCAACGTGCGCCGCTTCATCCGGCGTAAGAACGAGCAAGATCTGTGGCGCTCCTGGGGGCGCGCGGAAGGGCTCTATCAGCTGTTGAAGGCGGGCGACCTGATCGACATCGGACCATTGGACCGCGCTCAGGTCGTAGAGCTGTACCCGTATGTGTTGAGCCGCGCCATCGAACCGGCGCACGACAGCGGCGGCGCCCGGCTCGCGCGTGGCTTCGTCGGCGTCAAGTCGGGGCTCGACGCCAAGGTCGCCGTCTCGCCGACGTTGACCGCGGACCTCACGGCCGGGACCGACTTTGCGCAGGTCGAGGCCGACGAGCAGGTCATCAATCTGACCCGCTTTCCTTTCTTCTTTCCGGAGAAACGGCAGTTCTTCCTCGAATCGAGCGGGCTGTTCGATTTTGGCACGCCGGGTCGCACGCAGGTGTTTTATTCGCGACGGGTCGGGCTGGACAGCGCGGGCAATCCCATCCCCATCGTCGCCGGGGAACGTCTCTACGGGAGACAGGGCCCGTGGCGCATCGGCGTGCTCGATGCGCAAACGGGCGGAAACCGCGAAAACGATGCTGTCGTGCGGGTGCAGCACGACCTGCTAGCGAGATCATACCTCGGGATCATAGGCGCGCTGCAGACCATGGCCGGCACCGGCCCGCGTGGCACCGGTGGGTTCGACGTCGATCTTCCACTCATCGTCCACGGTCAGAATCTCG
>QHUQ01000057.1 GCA_003221985.1 Gemmatimonadota bacterium
CCCGCTCCCCCCTTCGGCGGTGATGGGAATGAGGCTGCTCATGCTGTCCCGGATGCGTGCGATCGCGTCGTCGATCCCGGTCGCGAAGCGTGACAGCCTCCAATGCGCCTGGAAGCCCCGTCCGGAAACACCGCGTTCGTCCGGAAGGATCGCGCCCACGAAGCCCGGGTGCGGCCAGTCGGACGACACCTCGACGTCGGTGACCGCGCCGACCGGAAGAAACATGAGGCGGTCGGTGCCCATCAGGTCGAGGTTCACTTCGAGCGCAACCCGGCGACCGGCGGCATCGGAGGGAAGCGGAACGCTGAACCCGTTCTTGAGCCAGCCCAGGCCGGCGCCCAGGCGTGCCTCCAGGGTCGCGGCGTCGAGCCTCACTTTCGGTATCGTACGCATGCCCCGCGGATCGGAGACGCCAAACACCACCTCGGCTCTCGGCTCCCCTACCAGCTGCCGTTTGTCCGGGATGCCGAGCCGTGGCGGCAACGTGAACCGGGCGACAAAACCGGTAGTCGACCGGAACACGGGCACGCGGTAGATCCCGCGTTGCCGCGTCTCGACATGTACCTTGGAACGGATCGACAGCGAATCAGGAAGCAAGATCTCGGCGCCCTCCCGGACTTGCCCGGTCTCACCCTTCAAAGCCGCCGGCACACGCTCGCGATAGCGCACAACGACGAGGGGGCCAACGAGGGTCTGGCTCTGGGCCGTGCTCTTCGCGACTTCGGCCGTTACGTTGTCGCGATAGCGAGAACGCTCCCTGACCACGTTCCAAATCAGGGAGAGCGGCACGATGAACGCTACGGCAACGGCACCCACGACAAACGCCTTCAGCAGCACGTTCGACCGCATACCACGGACCCTCCAGTTCAGGTACCCTGACCCGGCCACCGCGCGACGGCGTCGGTGGCGCTACGAAGTACTTTGTAACACAAAGTATAATGCCCGACGCTGCGGCTGTCAAGAGCGCTGGCGCAGGCGTCACCTCATCATGAACAACTTGACTGCTCCGGCAAGAACAGCAATAGCGGCAGCGGAGTCATTACGACAGCGCCAATGGCCATCAAGAGCCGCCGCAGAATCTTGGGCGTGTTCCCGGCAGATAACGGTTGGTCACTGAGTACTTGGAAAGAAGCGCCGCGCTGGTCATGCAGAACACACTCAACGAGAATATCTCGAGCACCAGATTGACGAGTATGAACGGCATCGCAACCATGATTCTGGAATCCTCTCACACCTTGACCATGACCTTGAGGGCCTGGCGTTTGTCCATCGCCGCGTATCCGGCGGGTACGCCACCCAGATCGACGATCCTGTCGAAGACAGGCGAGGGGTCGAGCGTGCCTGCCAGGACATCGTCCATGAGCATCGGCATGTAAGCTCGCACCGGGGCGGGGCCGCCGCGCAACGTGAGGTTGCCGTAGAAGAGCCCCATGATGTTGAGCCCCTTCTCGGCCACGCCGTGCGGAACCCCGACATACCCAATCGTGCCGCCGGGCCGCGTGACCCTGATCGCCAGGTCCATCGACGACGACGCCCCGACGCATTCGAGGACGTGATCGGCGCCCCCTTTCGTCATTTCGATGACCTCGCCGGCTGCCTCCTCGTCCCGGTTCGAAATCAGGTCGGTCGCGCCGAAGGCCTTGGCCTTTTCCAGCCGGCCCTCGTGGTGTCCGATCGCGATGATGCGCTCGGCCCCCAACCTCTTGGCCGCCAGCACGGCGCAGAGGCCCACCGCTCCGTCGCCGACGACGACGCAGGTAACGCCCTCCTTGACCCCGGCGCTCACGGCCGCGTGGTGGCCGGTGCCCATGACGTCGGTGAGCGGGAAGAGCGCCTCCAACAGCTTCTCGTCTCCTCTAGCGTGCTCCGGAATCCGCACGAGGGTGCCGTCCGCGAGCGGCGCGCGCACGGCTTCGCCCTGTGCCCCGTCGAGATCCCGCGCCCAGAAGTTGCCATGCAGGCATGAGGTTTGCAGTCCTTTTCGGCAGAACTCGCACGTGCCGTCCGAGATCGCGAAGGGAGCCAGGACAAGATCACCGGGCTTCACATGACGGACCTCGTTGCCCACAGCCTCGACGACCCCCATCGGCTCGTGGCCGGTCCGCCAGCCCTCCTGGTATTCCTGCTGGCCGCGGTAGAACCAGAGGTCCGATCCGCAAATGGCCGTGAGCGTAATGCGGACGATCGCGTCCGTGGGATCCTGGATGCGGGGGTCGGGGACGTTTTCGATGCGAATGTCGCCGGGCCCGTGAAATACGGCTGCTTGCATATGGAACCCTCGCTCCCTGTGTTGTGACGCGTGTTTTTTGACGAGGCCGGTTTCGTGCCTACCCAGCTCTGGGCGAGGCATCGGGATGTCGATGGAGGCGTGAGCGGAGCCAGCGAATCTGACCACGGTGACTGATCTCGTCCTCGGCCACGTGGAACAACGCAAAATGCGCGTTCATCTCCGGCGCCGCAGCGAGCGGACCTTCAAGCCAGGCATCATCCTTTGCTTTCGAAGTCCCCTTGCAGGAATTGACTCGACATCCCCTTTGGAATCGAGAGCGACTTCCAGCTCGCGCCCGCGAAGTGGCGCGCGAGATAAACGATCTGGCCGACGTGATAGGCCGCGTGCGTGATGGACCGGTTCAGCGCCTCAACGACGGCGAAGGGCTCATTGCGGATGGTGACCGTGCGATCGAGATCTTCGGGGCGCAGCGCTTCGATCGATCCCAGGGCAGCGGACCAGCCCAGCTCCCACCAGCGGAGTAAGTCCTCGCGGGGTGCCTGCCCGACCATCTCGAACTCGCCGTCCCGATTACGATCAGGCTTCTCGCCGTCGGTCGTCAGGAACTCGGTGAAGCGCGAGCGCAGATTGCCCGCAACGTGCTTGATGATGACGGCAACGCTATTCGAGCTCGCGTCAAGCTCGGTGTGCAGATGTCTGTCCGGGATCTGCGCCAGGGCCTTCTCACCGAGCGTTTTGTAGTTCCTGTAGGTGCGGACGATGTCGTGGAGATAGGTATCACGGAAGTGGTCCATGGGCGCCCCTCCCATCTGGGTTCTAGAACCGCCGATAGAATCCGGCCCCGAGGTAGCCGTCGTCGCGTCGCCCGCCATCGGACGAGGCGCTGTTCTTGTACCCACCTCGAACGCCAAGAGAGATTCGCGATCGAACGAACGCGCACTCGACGGTCGCGCCGCCCTGCACCGCATCCGTGTCCGCGTTTCCCTGTCCTACGCCTTCGATGCCAAGCGACCATGTGAGGGGACCATGCCACTCGATGTTCGAAATCTGCCATCGGAGGCCTGCCCGGCCGTAGACATAACGCGCAGAGCCCGAGTAGTTCGCGAGGATGAATGGCCGCAGTCGCCGGCTACAGGCGATCTCCCCTTCTACCTGTGCGACGATTCCCCCGCGCGCCACGCTCGCGCCTGGCCCACCCATTGTCTCGCGGTCGCGCCTCTCCCATCGGATCTCCCCGCCGGTCAACGCGGCCACAGTCCCCCAAGGTCTGGTGCTCCGCACACCGATCAGCCACCCATCTCCCTCCCAGCCTGCGATACCCTCCACCGACGAGGCCTCGGCCGGGGTAGCCGTCAGACCCGCAACAGCGCCGGTCAGCACGGCGGCGACTGTGACCGTCTTCAGCCAATATCGCTCGGATCCTAGCCGATTCATCGTGGCGCTCGATTGACTACCAACTCTACGATTCTCCATCCGTCCCGGCCCTTCCGAAACGTCCACCGATCCCCCCGAGAAAGATACACGCGCTGAATTCCCCCTTGGGTCATGATCTCCGCGCGAAGATCGTTGACGACCCATGCGCGATCTCCCTCAATGACAATGGAGGCGTCTGTGTGCGCGAGTTTGAGATAACGGCGTTGCTGGAACTCATTACGATAGCGCTGCCGAATCGCGCCGAGTCCGACCCAGGTCCTGTCGTCCGTGGTAGCGGCCGGCGTGTAGTTCGCGTCGCGAAGGACCCCATCATGGTCCCACAGTCGCACGGCCGATTCGACGTCTCCGCGGAGGGCCGAGTGTGCCTCCAGGAAGATGAGCGCCTTCACCTGGGTCTCGGGCGGCTCTCTCATCAGCTCGCCCGCGAGCAAGGGCCGCTGGTGGGGATTCGTCCGAAACGCTCGCTCCTGCTCCGGCGCAAACCAGATCGCAAGGAAGAATATCAATGCCCCCACCACCGAAGCCCCGAGTAGCCATCGGGTGGCGCGCCGATCCGTGACCATGGACGAGAACCGCCGGCCGGTCGTTCTCGATGATGCAAGGTACTCGGGGTGCGGCAGTCGCGATTCGCTGACGCTGGACCACACGCTGGCTCTGAGTGCGGAGATGTAGATTACACCCTGCCACAGCAGGAGACCGACCATGAGCCACGCGTACCGCGCATAGGGCAATCGAGTACTCAACGCCAGCGCCGTCGCAAAGCAAAGCCCCGCGAGCAACGTCTCCTGCGAGACGATGCGCCAGACGTGCCACCGGTCTCCGCGAGTTC
>QHUQ01000215.1 GCA_003221985.1 Gemmatimonadota bacterium
GCATCCGACTCCATACTGGCAGCCGAAATGGACGCCGAAGAAGAGAATCAATTTGCATGAGGCTGTCGAGGAGACCGGTATCCTGCTGAGGGAATCAGTGAATCTACGACTGCGTGCCGATGTGCCGGTCGGCGTCCTCCTGTCCGGAGGAATCGACAGTGGCCTTATTGCCTCTTTCGCGGCGAGGCAGACGGGGACGAAGTGCAAGACGTTTTCCGTGGGATTCGAAGATGCGCTGCTCGACGAGCGGCAGCTTGCGCGGGCGGTCGCTCAACGATATGCGACTGATCATCACGAGGTGCTTCTGAGTCCGGACGTTTCCGGGCTCATTCCAAAGATTGCGTGGCACTACGACCAGCCCTTCGCGGACGCCTCTGCTGTCCCAACATTCGCCGTGGCGGAGTACGCGAGACGACATGTTAAAGTCGTCCTTACCGGTGACGGCGGTGATGAGTCGTTTGCCGGCTATCGCCGCGATCTCAGCGCCGCGCTCTTGGCGGTACTGACTCGCCTCGCCGGTGAGCGAGTTCTGACCCGAACCTCCCGGATCCTCCGACAGCTGCTGCCGGCTCCTCGCGCCCATCGCGACCCCTATGCGCTCGGCTACCGTTTCATCCGGGGCATGTCCGCTGGCGAGATCGCGAGGATGGTCGTTTGGTCGAGCGATGGCTTCTCAGACGAAGAACGAGCGCTCTTGGGCCAGGCCCCGGGGCCGCATCGAGAAGAATCGGGAGCGTTCGAATCGTTGCAGACTTCGGTCTGCGGGCTGGGTTTGCTCGATCGGACGCTTGCCCTCGACCTGCTGTGGATCCTGCCGTATGACCTCCTAGTCAAGATGGACATCGCCACGATGGCGCATGGGCTCGAGGCCCGATCACCTTTCCTCGACCAAGAGTTGGTCCAGTGGGCGGCGGGACTGCCTGAAAGCGTTCGATTGGGAGGGACACAGACCAAGCCGATCCTTCGTCGCCTCGCACAGCCGTATTTGCCCAAAGTCGTCAGCCGAGGGCCAAAGAAGGGATTCGAAGTTCCCTTGTATCGCTGGGTGAGTCGGGATCTCAAAGAATTCCGCGATGACCTTGTCCTATCGCCGAACGGTTTACTGGCCAGCATGTTCGATCGTGCTCGACTCGAGCGGATGCTGCGAGGTCCAGTTCGCGGAAGTCGAGTGCGATGGGCGCAGCTCAGCTGGATTCTTATAATGCTTGCGGCTTGGGACCGTTATGCTGCGCGGCCGGGAACTGGAGTTTCGTCTTGAGAATTGCTCTCGTTCTCAACGACGACTTCTCGACGTGGCAGTTCCGTAAGGGATTGATCGCGACTCTTTGTAGGGGCGGCCACACGGTTTTCGCCTACACCCCATCCGGGCCATGGGTCAGGCGGCTCGAGGAGATCGGCGCCATTCACAGAGCCATTCCCCTCTATCGGTTCGTGAGTCCTCTTCGTGACTTGCTTCTTTTCTGGGTACTCTGCCGGTGGTTTTCAAGAGATCGCGTGGATCTTGTCCACAATATGACCGTCAAGCCGACCATATACGGTGCCTTCGCGGCGCGATTGATGGGCGTGCGCCGTGTCGTGGCGCTTGTGTCCGGTGTGGGCCTTCCGTTCCTCGATGGCGGCGGGTTCGAGCGACGTGTGCTCCGTGTGACCGTCGTCGGGCTCTATCGGACCGCGCTTGGCCTTACCGATCGTGTGTGGTTCCAGAATCCTGATGACCTGGAATTTTTCGTCGCGGCCCGTCTGCTAAAGGCGGAGAAGGCGCTCCTCATCAGAAGTGGTGGCGTCAACGTCGAAGAATTCAGCGAGGCGGCAGTTGATCAGAGCGCGGTTCACAAACTTCGCGCAGAGTTGAGGCTCGAAGGAGACGGACCGATCGTGGTGATGATCGTGGCACGGTTGATTTGGAGCAAGGGCGTCAAGGACTTCGTCGAAGCTGCGAAAGTCTTAGCACAGCGGCTCTCCAACGCACGGCTCTTCCTGTTCGGGCCATACGATCACGGCCATCCGGACGAAATTCCGCCCGGCTATCTCGAAGCCCTCGAGAGCGAGAATTTTCGCGCAATTATCGACTTCAGAACAGACATCAAGGAGATACTCAGCCTTGCCGACGTCGTCGTACTGCCGTCTTATTTTGGTGAGGGCGTGCCGCGTGTCCTGCTCGAGGCCTTAGCGATGAGTAAGCCGATCGTTACTACGGACAACCCTGGCTGTCGCGAAGTTGTCGAACACGGCCGAAACGGCTATCTGGTTCCCATCAAGGACCCGGGATCTCTCGCTGGAGCGATCGCGGATTTGAGCGACAGCGAGACAAAGCGTGTTCGGTTCGGTCGGCGGTCGCGGGCGAAGGCGGAGACTGAGTTCGACGAGCGATTGATCGTCGAACGGATCGTCCGGGAGCTGTACGGACTCGGCTGCTGATGCGGGTGCCGCAGCGAGCCCACAACCTGCTGAGCTTCGACATCGAGGGTTTCATCGAGTCGTCTCTCGAATCAATGCGTGTTCCTGGGAGGTATATCTCCGCGGAGCTGGAGGCGTGTGAAATTGAAGGGAACACGGCGAAGATCCTGGAGGTGCTTGCCGATTCCAATCAGAAGGCGACTTTCTTCATTCTTGGTCGCATCGCGAGGGACCAAAGCGCCCTGGTGAGGCGGATCAGTGAAGCAGGGCACGAGATTGGTTGCCATAGCTACTATCACAGGCGACTGTACCATTTGAGCTTCGCAGAGGTGCAGGCGGCCGTCCAGGACGGCAAGAAGCGTCTGGAGGATGTATGCGGAAGGCAGGTGTACGGCTTCAGAGCACCAGATTTCTCTATCGTTAAGTCAAATCTGTGGGTGCTTGACGTACTCCTTGACGCCGGATATCGGTACGACTCGAGCATTGTACCGACGTCACTCCACGATGTGTACGGGATCTGCGATTTCGCGCTGGAGCCTGTGCGCCTTCCTAATGGACTGGTCGAGGTGCCGCTCTCCGCGATTCGGATCTGGAGCTGGAGGCTGCCGTTCGGTGGAGGCGGCTATCTGCGCCTCTACCCGCTCGTTTTGACTCGGGCGTTCTTCTGGTGGGCCAACCGACAAGGCCTGCCAGGTGTCGTGTATGTGCATCCGGCCGAGATTGGCGGGGTCGTGCCAGCAATCTCAGAGATTGGATGGCTCCGACGATTTCGGACGCACACAGGCGTAACGACGGCCCGGGAGAAATTGCGATCGCTTCTTCGGCGCCTCCCATTTACGCGAATTATTGACTATCTGGTCGAGCGGGAGATGGTGAGCGTCCGGCTGTGAAGGCAGGTGAGAATCAGGCTGAGCGCGTGCAGAAGCTGTTCGCGGAGCACGCGCGGGCGTGGGACGCTCTGTACGATGGACGACGGGGACCCATCGCTCGCTTGCTCAACCGACATTTCAGGCGGGACATCTACGAACGGTACGAGTTGACATTCGCCGAGCTCGGTGCGGATCTCCAGTCCAGTACTGTTCTCGACGTCGGATGCGGTACTGGGGTTTACTGCGTCGAGGCCGCGAGGCGGGGCGCTACCAAGGTTACTGGTATAGATATCTCACCCGTAATGATCGCCAGAGCTCAAGCGCGAGCGGCAGCATACGGCTTTGATGACAGATCCGAGTTTGTGTGCTCGGAGTTCCCGTCCAAAATATTGGCGGGACGGCAATTCCAGTTCGCCATCGTTATGGGAGTCATGGACTACGTCGCGGAGCCGAGTCTGTTCTTGGCAGAGTTGCGGCGAGTAGTGACGGGACGAGCTGTTTTGTCTTTTCCCGGACGGCATTGGTTTAGAGAGCGACTCCGACGGCATCGGTACAGGGTTCTTGGGCGCTGCGCTGTCTACGGATATGACGAGAGGGAAATCCGAGCTGCATGCCTGAGCGCGGGGTTCGGGGGAGTCACGATTCGACGTCTCGACCACTCGGGTATTTGCTACATAACGACTGCCTATTCGTTTCTACAGTAGGCCAGGATGCATGGAATCTCGGCGCAGCGGTGCGTATTCGATCGGCTTGGTGAAGCGTTGCTTTGACGTTGTGTTTGCGAGCTTGGCGTGTCTCGTGCTGAGCCCGCTGTTGGTGATCGTGGCTCTCCTGATTAGGATCGGTGACGGCGGCCCGGTCTTCTATCGAGGAATCAGGGTGGGCCTCAACGGGAGGCCATTCCGAATCTTCAAGTACCGAACGATGGTGGTCGAGGCGGAATCGATCGGCGGCTCGTCTACCGCTGATGGTGATCCGCGGATCACGCGGGTCGGCCGCGTCTTGCGGAGGTACAAGATCGACGAACTGCCGCAACTGCTCAACGTGCTCCTGGGCGAGATGAGTCTCGTCGGTCCGCGACCCCAGGTACCATGGGCCGTAAACCTTTATTCCGACGGTGAGCGTGCACTGCTCGCTGTTCGGCCGGGCATGACCGATTACGCGTCGATCTTGTTTCGGGACGAGGGCGCCCTGTTGAAGGGGGTGGACGATACGGACCGCACGTATCTCGAGCGAATCGCGCCGGAGAAGATGCGACTGGGCCTTGAATATGTGCAGCACCGATCGCTATGGGCGGATACGAAGATTATCCTGGCGACGCTCGGGGCAGTGGCTGGCGTGGATTCGAGGCGATGCCTCAACTTCGCTCGGGGAGACCGTGAATGCGGGTAGGACGGAACGTTTATCGTACGGAAGTTGAGCAAGACGTCGGTCGTAGAATCGAGGGCATATTCCTCGCTTGCTCCGAAAGCATAGAGACCCGGCTCGAGAACTTTCCGAAGTATGCGCGACGACAGTACCTGAAGCGCTTTCTCGCCATGTACGAAATCTTCAAGCTCGTTCTTCCTGTCAAGGGGTCTGTGATCGAATGCGGGGTATATCACGGCTTTGGCGTCATGGCGTGGGCCAAGCTCAGCGCAATCTTGGAACCAGAGAACCTCACGAGGCGAATTTACGGGTTCGATACTTTCGACGGGTTTCCGGCGGTCGGAGAGAATGATCGAGGTATGGCCGGCACGGCAGCTGTCGGTGACCTGCGGTCTGACTCGTACGAAGAACTGTTGAAGCTAATCGAGGCCTTCGATCGAGATCGCTTCCTTGGTCACATCCCGAAGGTGGAATTGATCCGAGGCGAGATGTCGAAAACGATACCGGGCTTCGTCAGCGACCACCGACACCTCGTCGTCAGCCTGCTGTTTTTGGACTGCGACCTCTACGAGCCCACGAAGGCTGCCATCGAGGCGTTCGTGCCAAGGATGCCCAAGGGCGCTGTGATCGCCTTCGATGAGCTCGACAACCCATTGTGGCCCGGGGAGACGCTTGCCCTCCTGGAAACTGTCGGACTGAACCGATTCCGGTTGACACGGCTCGAGTGGGATCCGTACATCGCCTTCGCGCAGATCGAGTAGGACGAGGGCGAGCCACGAAGCCATGGAGCGAACGCTGACGCTGAACGAGCAGTGTCGGGATCTGTCTGCCCGCATCCGTCGACATGTGGTGATGATGACCCACCGCGCGCAGAGTGCCCACGTCGGGACCTCGCTGTCGACGGTAGAGCTGCTAGCGGTTCTGTACGCCTGTGTCCTCAGGGTCGACCCAAAGCGCCCGGCTTGGCACGAGCGCGATCGCCTGATCCTGAGCAAGGGCCACGGGTGTGCGGCGCTCTACGCGGTCTTGGCTGAGGTCGGCTTCATGCCGGTATCGTGGCTCGAGCGGTTCTACCTGGATGGGTCCCGCCTGGCCGGACACGTTACGCATACAGGTGTTCCCGGGGTGGAAGCTTCGACTGGAGCGTTGGGGCACGGGCTGTCCTTAGCGTGTGGTATGGCGCTGGCCGCGCGCCGGAACCGCCAGAACCACCGCGTCTTTGTTGTGCTGAGCGATGGCGAATGTGATGAAGGCGCCACGTGGGAGGCTGCCCTATTCGCCCCTCATCACCAGCTCGACAACCTCGTCGCCATCATCGATTACAACAAGATGCAGAGCCTTGGTTCGGTGGCCGAGGTGCTGGACCTGGAGCCTCTTGTCGCGAAGTGGGAAGCCTTCCGGTGGGCCGTTCGGGAAGTCGATGGTCATGATGTCAGCGCGCTGATTCAAACCCTGACCAACCTTCCGTTCGTGCCCGGCCGACCTAGTTGCGTGGTCGCCCACACGGTAAAGGGCAAAGGGATCAGCTTCATGGAGCAACAGCTGTTGTGGCATTACCGTTCCCCCGACGCAGGTGAACTTGACCGGGCATTGCGCGAGCTCGACAGGCCAGGATGAGATCTGCGTTCTTCGACACGTTGGTGCGGTTGGCGGAGGATGACGAACGAATCACCCTTGTGGTGGGCGACCTAGGGTTCGGCGTGATCGAACCGTTCGCTCGCAGATTTCCGGATCGATTCCTCAATGCCGGCGTCGCGGAGCAGAACCTGACGGGCATTGCCGCTGGGATGGCGCTCAGTGGGAAGATCGTCTTCACCTATTCGATCGCCAATTTCCCCACCCTTCGATGCCTCGAGCAGATCCGCAACGACGTTTGTTACCACGAGGCCAACGTCAAGATAGTGGCTGTGGGCGGCGGATTCGCCTACGGCCCTCTCGGCATGACCCATCACGCGACTGAGGATCTCGCCATCATGCGAGCTCTGCCAGGAATGATCGTCGTCGCTCCGGGGGATCCGGTCGAGGTGGAGGGAGCAACGAGAGCGATCGCAGCGCACGCGGGCCCCTGTTATCTACGGCTTGGTCGGGCCGGAGAACCCACCGTCCACCCGCCGGACCTCGTATTCAAGCTGGGTCGGGCCATCCGGGTGCGGGAAGGACACGACGTCACGCTCGTCGTCACCGGCGGACTACTGGCGACGGCGGTCGCCGCGTCGGATCGGCTGCGTCCGACAGGAATCAGCGTTCGAGTACTCAGCATGCACACGACGAAGCCCGTAGACGATGCGGAGATCGTAGCGGCTGCGCAGGAAACGCGGGGGATCGTGACGCTCGAAGAGCACAGCGTGATCGGCGGTCTCGGCAGCGCGGTTGCTGAGATTCTTGCCGAGTCGCCGGAGGGCAAGGTCCCCTTCAAACGACTCGGGTTGCCCTCTGCCTTTGCGACGGAAATTGGGAGCCAGGACTACCTCAGGAGGGCGTACCGCCTCTCGGAGGAGGCGGTCGCGGACTCGATCGAGCAGCTCTTGCGAGCTACTTAGAATGGCCACGAGTTACCGCGTTCCCTTCGTCGATCCGCGGAAACACTATCAACGAATCAAGAGTGAGGTCGACTCTGCAATCAGCGACACTCTAGCCGCGGGCGATCTTGTTCTCAGGCGGCAATTGGCGGATTTCGAAAGGCGTCTAGCTGAGTACGTCGGCACGAAGTATGCGGTTGGGGTTGCCAGCGGATACCACGCGCTGCATCTCTCTCTGCTGGCGCTTGGCGTGGGTCCCGGGCATGAGGTGATCACCGTTGGCCACACGTTCGTCGCAACCGTGTCCGCGATCATCCACGCGGGTGCCTCTCCGGTCCTGGTGAGTGTCGGAGAGGACTACAACATGAACGTCGAAGCCCTCGCTGAGGCAATCAGCGAAAGGACGCGAGCGATCATCCCGGTCCATCTGAACGGCCGCGTCTGCGCCATGGACCGGCTCCGGGCGCTCGCGCGCCAGCACGGGATCGCAATCATCGAAGACGCGGCCCAAGCACTCGGCGCGAGCTTCCACGACAGGATGGCCGGTTCTTTCGGGTCCGCAGGCTGTTTCAGCTTCTATCCGTTCAAGGCATTAGGTGGAATTGGTGACGGCGGTGCAGTGACGACCGACGATCCAGTTCTTGCCAGGACGGTGACGCTCCTGCGGTTCAACGGCGAGGATCGGGAAACGGCGGAGCTTCATGCGCACGGCTACACAGCGTCGTTGGACAACGTGAACGCCGCCACCCTCGACGTGAAACTGCGGCACCTTCCTCGCTGGATCGAGCATCGGCGCGCCCTCGCGAAGCGGTATCGAGCGGCGCTATCAGGAGTGGGAGATCTTCGGCTCCCACATTTCGACGGGACGACACATGTCGATAGTTTCCAGAACTACGTGATACGAACGTCACGGCGAGAGGCGCTGCGCGAGCATCTCTTCGACGAGGGGATCGAGACTCTTGTTCATTGGCCGAAGCCGATGTGGGAGCACAAGGCGCTCGGGCTCGATGATCCGCGATTGCCCGAAACCGAACGGATATGCCGCGAGGTGCTCTCCCTTCCCATGAATGCGGAGCTGACACCCGAGCAGGTCGATATCGTCACCTCGAGCATTCAGGAGTTCTTCGCGCAGAGTTGATCCGTCGCGTGGATTACTCGGAGGATGCAGAGACTCCAGGGGTTCGTATCACACGTGAGGCATTTTCTATGCTCTACACTCGCTATGCTTTTGCGCGGGCTTTGTGCCAGAAGAAGCGAGTGTTGGAGATTGCGTGTGGTACGGGTCAAGGGCTCGGGTACCTCGCCGAAGATGCGCGCTACGTCGTGGGCGGTGACTGCAACGAGAGTTTGGTCTCCTGGGGGCGTCGCCACTATGGTCACCGGCTATCTCTGCTGTGCCTCGACGCACACACGTTGCCCTTTCGCCCTGGAAGCTTTGAGGTGGCGATTCTTTACGAGGCGCTCTATTACCTGGAATCTCCCGCCCTGTTTCTCGCTGAGTGCCAGCGCATTCTGGCGCAGGAGGGCCTTCTCCTTATCTGCACTGCCAACCGAGAGTGGCCGGGATTCAATCCGAGCCGACTTGCTACCCGCTATCTGTCGGCCCGGGAGTTGGTGGGCCTGCTCTGGCGGCATGGATTCGAGGCCACCTTGTATGGATCCCCTCCACTAACGCCGGAGTCCATGAAGTCGAAGGCTGTGCGCGCGATGAGGCGAATAGGAACCCGGCTGCACGTGATTCCCAAGACGATGAGAGGAAAGGAGTTTCTCAAGAGAATCTTTCTCGGGCCACTCGAGCCTGTGCCAGCCGAGTTGGAGGTGGGGATGGCGGCGTATCAGGAGCCCATCCAGATATCAGCGCACGAAGCGCCACCCTTCAAGTTCTTGTTCGCCGTGGCGAATCGGCGGTGACGCAGGATGGCGGTGGAGATGATGCGCTCCGCTCGCGGTGAGGGGTCGGCGAAACGCGGATCCCTGGCCGTGGTGCGGCACGTCCACGAACATCGCCGGCTAGTGATTATTGCGGTGCATCTGGCGATCGCAACGGCCACGAATTTTCTGGCGTTCCTCCTTCGCTTCGACGGGGTGATGCCGCCAGAACCAACGCTGTTGTTCACGCGCACGCTCCCCTGGCTGCTGGCGATTCGGCTCCTGTCTTTCCTTCCCTTCCGTCTATACGAAGGATTGTGGCGCTACACGAGTATCTGGGATCTTCGGAACATCGTCCTTGGGGTTGCGACGGGCAGTGTCACTTTCTACGTCGTGGCGCTGTGGCTCTTGGCACCTCACGAGTATCCGGCGGCCGTCATCCTGATGGACTCAATCCTGCTGGTCTCCTCCTTGGGCGGTGTCCGACTTCTCGGGCGGATTTACCGTGATCTCGGCCGCATGGAACGACAACGAAAGTTGCTCATCTACGGCGCCGGAGACGCGGGAGAGATGATTGTGCGCGATATGCAGAACGATCGTGAGCACGAGTACGAGCCGGTGGGGTTCGTCGACGATGACCCGGGCAAGGTTGGAACACGAATCCACGGACTCAAGGTGCTCGGAACGCGTGCGGCGCTCGGCCGCATTATCGCTGAGAAGCGACCTCATGCAGTGCTCGTCGCCATGCCTCGCGTTACCCCCGCGACAATTCGGTCGATCGTCCGTGCGCTGGAACCTTTCAAGGTGCCCATACAGACCCTTCCGAGCCTTCAGGCCATCCTCGATGGCAGAGTGTCAGTCGGCCAGATCCGCAAGCTCTCGGTAGAGGACCTACTGGACCGCGCGCCGGTGGACTTGGATGCCGAATCTGTCCGCGAACTCGTGCAAAGCCGGCGAGTCCTGATAACCGGGGCGGGTGGGTCGATTGGCTCGGAACTTGCGCGTCAAGTCGCGGCACTGCAGCCGGACAGCCTCATACTGCTCGACCGTTGCGAGAACGACCTTCACACAGTGCTTGTGGAGCTCGATGACTGTGGAATCTTTTGTGCCACCGGTGTCATTGGCGACGTCACCGACCCGGGGCGCATGCTCACAGTGATGAACGACCACCGACCTGATCTAGTGTTCCATGCGGCGGCTCACAAACACGTGCCTCTCATGGAGATGAATCCGGCGGAGGCAGCGAAGAATAACGTACGCGGTACCCGAGTGAGCGCCGAGGCGGCAGAACTGGCAGGGGTCGAGCGGTTCGTCCTCGTGTCGACGGACAAGGCGGTCAACCCGACCAGCGTCATGGGGGCTACGAAGCGCGTCGCTGAGATGCTCATCCAGCATATGAGCGGGAAAGGCGCCGGAATTTTCTCGGCTGTGCGCTTTGGCAACGTCCTGGGGAGTAACGGCAGCGTCATCCCGCGCTTCCTCGACCAAATCCAGCACGGCGGACCCGTTACGGTCACTCATCCCGAAGTCCGGCGGTACTTCATGCTGGTATCGGAGGCAGTGCATCTCGTACTGCAGGCGGCAACCGTTGCCGAAGCCGGGGACATTTTCTTGCTCGAAATGGGCGAGCCGATTCTTGTGGTGGAGCTTGCGCGAAACCTGATTCGTCTGGCCGGATTCATCCCAGACGACGAAATCCAGATCAGGTTCATCGGCTTGCGCCCCGGAGAGAAGCTCTCCGAGGATCTCGTCGAGGAGGGAGAGTCCGTTGAGCCGCTGGGGCTGCGCGGGGTTCTCCGAATTCGGGCTACGCCGAAACCCGAATGGGGATCCCTCCACGACGCGGTCCTACGTCTCGAGGACGTGGCCGAGAAGGGCGCAGATGGCGATGTGATCAAGCGGCTCTGCGAGCTCGTGCCTACCTTTCGGCCAGCGGGATCCTTCGGGAAGTGACAAGCTCGTGAGGAGCGCAATCGCGTGCGCGACGAGAGGCGGCGATGACTGGACTTCATGATGGGAGAGCCGACAGGGTCGATGGCGGGCTGGTCGATTACGCTATCGTAGTGTGGCGTTACCGGTGGCTAGTTATGAGCGTACTCGCCGCGGGCTTGTGCCTATCTGCCGCGGTATCACTTCTGTCGTCGAAGATGTACGAGGCAACAGCCACCCTCATTGCGCCGAAGGAAGGTACGAGCAGTGGGCTGCTAGGAAACCTGGCCGTCGTGTCTGGTCTTGTGCAGCAAGCGCCGAACGTGTCCGTGGCCTCGATGACACCCAATCGCGATATGCTCGTGAGCATTTTGAAGAGCCGCACTATGGCCCAGTCACTCGTGAGCAGATTCCGTTTGCAGGATCGATACCGGGCGAGATATGCGGAAGACGCAATTCGGACGCTCGAGGATCGAGTTCGGATCTTAGTTTCTAAGGAGGGCGTCATTTCGGTACGGACAGAAGATACCGATCCGCAAATTTCGGCTGACATGGCGAACTTCTACATCAACGAGCTGGATCGGCTGGTGGCTCGATATAGCACGAGTGAGGCCGGTAATCAACGTGCGTTCCTTACTGAACAGCTCGCACACGCCAAAGTCGCGCTCGATGGGGCCGAAGAAAAACTGAGGCGCTTCCAGGAACAGAACCGAGCCATCGCGCTACAGGAGCAGACTCGTGGTGCTATCGAGGCAACCGGGCGGTTGAAGGGTGAGATCATGGCCGCTGAGGTTCAGCTCCAGGTGATCCGTAACTTTGCAACAGAGTCGAATCCAGAAATTATCGCAATCAGAGGTCGCATCGAAGAAATGCGGCGACAACTCACGCGGATGGAATCCGACGACGGTGCTCTACACGGACAGACGCAGCGTGGCAAACGAGAATTCGCGGTGCCGTTACCTAAGGTGCCGGAGGTCGGCATCGAGCTGGCGCGTATGACACGAGATGTGAAGGTGCATGAGACGTTGGTGACGCTGCTAATTCAGCAAACCGAGCAGGCGCGCATCGCGGAGGCGAAAGATCTTCCGATGGTCCAGGCACTCGACCGCGCGGTGCCGGCCGAGCGACCGTCTCGGCCTCGGCTTCGACTTAATATCGCTCTCGGTGGCGTGACGGGTATCTTCGTTGGTATTTTTCTGGCGTTTCTGGCGGATTACGTGGAGAACTGGCGAAGGGGTCAGCGAAGGCCGTAGTGTCAGTTAGCGGCGTCAGAAACGGACTCCGTCAGCTGAAGGGTCGTTGGTGATGATGGCAGGCACCGCATGGATGGGACGGGTCGGCGTCTGGCTGATCGGCGCTCAGGGGAGCCTCGCATCCACCGTCGTGCTGGGCGCGCGGGCAATCGCGCGCAAGCTCGCCGCAGGTGGCGGGCTGGTCACCGAGCTGCCCGAGCTCACACCGCTGCCCCTCGTCGGGCTGGGCGATCTCGTCTTCGGCGGCTGGGACATCGCGCCGGGCGGCCTGGTGGAGCGGGCGCGCTCGCTGGCGCGTGACGACTGTGCTGTACCTGAGCCCCTGGTGACGAGGCTTGACGAAGATCTCATGGCGGTCGAGGCGCGCGTCCGGCCAGGGTTTGCACCCGGCGGGGGCCCGGCGAACCTGCCGCGAGGGAGTCGCGCGTTTCTCCCACGGCGGGAGTCCCTGGCGTCCGCGGTCGAGCGGCTCGGTGACGATCTGGATCGCGTCAGGCGCGAGGAGCGGCTCGACACGGTGATCGTCGTGAACGTCGCATCCACCGAGCCACCGCTCGAGCTGACACGCGATCACGAGCGGCTCGATCGATTCCGCCGGGTGATCCAGCAGGACCGACGCGCCCTCGTCACGCCGAGCATGATCTACGCCTACGCGGCGCTCGACCGTGGATTCTCTTACGTGAACTTCACGCCGTCCGTCGGCATCGCGGTGCCAGCGCTCCAGGAGCTGGCGCTCAAACATCACGTGCCCTTCTACGGGAGCGACGGCAAAACGGGGGAGACGCTCGTGAAGACGGTCCT
>QHUQ01000213.1 GCA_003221985.1 Gemmatimonadota bacterium
AAACGTCGGCCCGAAGCAGTAGACCTTGCCGAGCGCGGCGGCCGCCGCTTCGACGTACAACTGGCCGGTCTGCGCGAGATATGCTTTGCCGAGATCGAAGTAATCGACTGAGAAGAGCGTCCCCGCGTGCTCGCCGATGGAACCGGTGAGAATCGGCGTATCCACCAGCGTGAAGTGGCGCTCGTAGAAAAAATCGCGGATCGCCTGGATGACTTCGTGCCGCACGCGCGCGATCGCCACCTGTTGCTTGGACCGCAGCCACAGGTGGCGGTGCTCGAACAGAAACGCGGTGCCGTGTTCCTTGGGCGTGATCGGGAACTCAGGGCTTGGGCCGAGAATGCGCAGCTCGGACGCCTGCAGCTCGACGCCGCCCGGGGCGCGCGGCTCGGCGCGCACCACGCCCGTCACCTCGACTGACGTCTCTTGAGTAAGTTTCCCGAACGCATCCCAGACGTCCGCGGGCAGGTCTTTCTTGGAGAGAACCGCTTGCAGCAGACCGGTGCCGTCGCGCACAACGACGAACGCGATCTTGCCGCTGGACCGGGTCGTCGTGACCCAGCCGCGGACGGACACTGTCTGTCCCGCGTGCTGCGGCAGCTCCTCGATCCAATGACGATCCGGCATAGGCGCGGCATACTAGTGGCGGGCCTTTTCAGTGTCAACGCGATCGCCGCCGGCTGCACTCCCATCATGAGACCGGGCCCGGAGCGGCAGGAATCGGGCTGGCCCGCCTACCTCGGCAATCAGCGGCACGACGCTAGTGCGCGCGAGACGCTCAATCCCGACCCCCGGCCGCTGTGGCACGCATCGATGGGGCGCGGTGTCCGCGGCAGCCCGGCGCTCGGCGAAGCCGTCGTCGCGGTCGGCACGGCCGATCGCACCATCGTGCTGGTGGACCGCGCCAGCGGTGACGTCTGGTGGCGCACGCGGCTCGACGGCACGGTCCGGGCCGGCCCGCTACTCGATGAAGACCGGCTCTATATCGCCACTGAAGCCCAGCCGCAGGGCCGGGTCTATGCGATTCGGCTGCGCGACGGTAAGCAGCTGTGGCACCGCGGGGTCGGCAGCGTTACTGCGCCGCTCGCCTTCGACGGCGATGCCATTTACGCCGGGACCGAAGACGGCACGATGGCGCGGCTCGATCCCGAAGCAGGCAGCGTAATCTGGAGAACGCCGCTCTCCGGCGCGGTGCGGGCCGGGCCGCTGGTCTCGCCACACGGCCTCGTCGTGGCCACGACGAGCGACACGCTTTACTTGCTCGACCGCGACAAAGGCACGGTACACGCGCGCCTGGCACTGCCGGGCGCCGTCCTCGCCACGCCCGCGACCGACGGCCGCCGAGTCTACCTCGCGACCGTCAGCGGGCGGATCGTCGCCGTCGATCTGGCGTCCTGGACCGTCAGCTGGGACCGCTCGGCGGGGGATGCCGTGTACGGCGCGCCCGCGATCGTCGCCGACACGCTGTACGTGCTCGCCCGGGATGGCCGGTTATGGGTGATTCCCGCGGCAACGCCGGACGGCGCCATCAGTCACACGCTCGACATCGTCGCGACCGCGGGGCCGACGCCACTCGCGTCAGGCGTGCTGGTCGGCAGCGTCAGCGGCGAGGTGCTGCTCGTCGACCCGAGGAGCGGAGAGATTCGCTGGCGCGCTCAGGTCACCGGCCCGATCGAAGAGCCGCCCCTGGTGCGCGACCGGCAGGTGGTGGTCGTCGCCGGTCGCGGCAATATTCATACGTATCGATGATGCGACGCTCGACGCTGCTCCTCTCTCTGGCGGCCGTCGGTTACGTCCCGACGGCTCACGCGCAGTCTGCTGCCCTCAGCTACCAGCCATCTGCCGTGACCTGGCGCCGTGCCGCCCCGCACTACGGCAAATGGCTGACCGCGGCCGGCACCGTGGCGCTCACGTTGCTCGGCGCGGAGCAGCACCGCTACTCGCGGCGCGATTGGAATGCGCTGCTCGCCATCTGCCGCTCGGCGCAGGACGCCTGTGCACTCGGACCGGACAGCCGCTATCTGCGGAGCGACGCGGAGCTCTTGTATCAGCGGTCGCGCACGTTCGACCGGCGCGCCAATCGCTGGCTGCTCGGCGCCCAAGCGAGCCTGCTCGCGACGACGGCGCTGTTCATCATCGACCTGCACCCAGGGGCAGGACCGGATAACATCCCCTTCGCTCCTCTACAGGTGGGGATGCGGGTGCCGTTCTGCCGAGTGCTCGCGCCGCTCGAGGGCGGGATCGGTCGCGATCATGGCGGCCGCAGCGGCACGCGCAGCTTCGAGCAGCGGGATATCGGTTTCGAGGTTGGCGTAGCGCAGCGGCACGCCGCCCGACTGCCGCGCACCGGTCAGCTCCCCCATGCCACGCTCGTGCAGGTCCAGCTCGGCGATCTTGAAGCCATCCGTCGTTTCGCAGAACGCCTGCAGCCGAGCCGCGGCCTCCGGTGAATCGGACAGAAGAATGCAGTGGCTCGCCGCGGCACCCCGCCCTACCCGGCCGCGCAGCTGATGCAGCTGCGCCAGCCCGAAACGCTCGGCATGCTCGATGAGCATGACCGTGGCGTTCGCGACATCGATCCCGACCTCGATCACCGTCGTGGCGACGAGGATCTGCACCTGGTTGTCGCGAAACGCGCGCATCGTGGCATCGCGCTCCTCGGCTTTCATCTTTCCGTGCACCAAGCCGACGCGGAATTCGGCAAACGTCTTCTTGAGCTTCTCCGCCATCGTCGTCGCGGCCTTGAGATCCGCGCGCTCCGATTCGTCGATCACGGGATAGACCACATACGCCTGCCGGCCGGCCGCGCACTCGCTGCGGATGAACTCGTAGATCTTGGACCGCGCGGCGTCGGTGCGGAGCGCGGTCTTCACGGCGCCGCGCCCGGGGGGCCGCTCACGGATCTGCGTGACGTCGAGGTCGCCATACAGCGTGAGCGCCAGTGAGCGCGGGATCGGCGTCGCGGTGAGAAGCAGCACGTCGGGCGCGTCGCCTTTTTCGACCAGCGCGGCCCGCTGCTCCACCCCGAAGCGGTGCTGCTCATCGATCACGGCCAGCCCCAGACGACGAAACGTGACCGACTCCTGAATCAGCGCGTGCGTGCCGACGACAATCCTCGGCGCACCCGCTGCGATCCGCTGCCGGGCCGCTGACTTCTCGGCGGCCGTCATGCGGCCGAGCAACATCTCGGGCCGGATCGCCAGCGGCTCGAGCAACCGTGTCAACGTCGCGCCGTGCTGCTCGGCCAACAGCTCCGTGGGCGCCATGATCGCCGCCTGATACTCGTTCTCGGCGGCGAGCAGCATGGCGAACAGCGCCACCACCGTCTTGCCTGTCCCCACGTCCCCCATCAGCAGGCGGTGCATGCGCAGCGGCGCGGTCATGTCGTCACTGATCTCACGGATCGCATGCCGCTGATCGCCCGTGAGCTCGAACGGCAGCTGCTCCTTGAGCCGCGTCGTGAGCTCGCGCTTCAGCTGGAACGTGATGCCCGCCCGCGCGCGCTTGGCGAGATGCCGGGCGCGCGCCTGCACCAACTGCTGATCGAACAGCTCGTCGAAGGCGAGGCGGCGGCGGCCCAGCTCCGCCTCCTCCACACGCTTGGGCCGATGCATCAGCTCCAGCGCACGCCGCAGCTCGATGAGGTCGTGACTCGCACGAAACGCGGGAGGATGCGGATCATTGACGAGGGGGAGCAGCAGGTCGAGATGCTGCTGCACCAGCGCGCGGATCTGGCGGTGCGTGAGGCCTTCGGTGGCGGGATAGACGGGGAGCACCACTCCCGGATCGCCGCCGCCCTCGTCGTCCGGCTCGGCCAGCACGATGAACTCGCTTGGCACGAGCTGCTTGCCGTGGTAGTACCGTACCGGCCCAGTCACGAGCAGCAGCTGGCCTTTCTTGATCTGCCGCTCGAGAAATGGGCGGCCCGGCCAGGCGCATTCGAGCAATCCGCTCTCGTCCTTCAGCACCGCGCGGAACACCCGCAGGCCGCGCCGCGTCGGCAACACACCGGTGCTCACGACGCGACCGACACAAGTGACGTCCTGGCCGACGGCAGCGCGGGCGAGCGGCGTCACGGTCGTCGCGTCGAGATAGCGATGCGGCGTGTGATACAGGAGGTCGCCGGCCGTGCGGATACCGAGCCGCTGCAAGGCCTCGGCGCGTTTTGGGCCGACGCCTTTGAGGAATTTGACGGGCGAGTTGAGCTGGAGCTTCAATCCGAGACCAGTCGATGAGCGAATTTCATCGGGTCGAATAGTTCGAGATCGTCGAGGGTCTCGCCAGTGCCGAGGAAGCGAATTGGCGCGGGCACCGCGCGACGAAGCGCGATCACGCTGCCGCCTTTCGCGGTGCCATCGAGCTTCGTGATCACGAGTCCCGTGAGCGGCACGGCGGCCGAGAACTCGCGTGCCTGGTGCACCGCGTTTTGGCCGATGGTCGCGTCCAGCACCAGCAGCGATTCGTGCGGCGCGCCGGCCTGCCGTTTCCCGACCACGCGCGCCACCTTCTTGAGCTCCTCGCGCAGGCGCTCGTCCGTGTGCAGCCGGCCGGCCGTGTCCACTAACACCGTATCGATGCCGCGCGCGAGCCCGGCGTCCACCGCATCGAACGCTACGGCGGCCGCATCGGCGCCCTTCCCCGAGTTGGCGCCGACGAACGGCACGCTCAGACGTCGGGCCCAGGTCTCGAGCTGCTCGGTCGCGCCGGCCCGAAAAGTGTCGGCGGCGGCGAGCAGCACGCTGCGGCCTTCCTGCTTGAGTCGCTGCGCCAGTTTGGCGACGGTCGTGGTCTTTCCAGTGCCGTTGACGCCAAAAATCAGCACGACGGTCGGCGGTTTGTCGGACCGCGCGAGCGGCGTCGCCGCCGGGCCGAGCAGCTCGACGACGATACGCTCGAGCGTGGGCTGATCGAGGTTCTTGGCGCGGCTGAGGCGCGCGACGATCTCGTGCGTTGCCGCGACGCCGAAGTCCGCTTCTATCAAGAGGCGCTGCACCGCCTCGAGCTTCGCGTCATCCGCGCCCGGCGAGAAGAAACGCGACAGCTGCTTCCACAGCCCCATTACGGCAGGCCCTGGCGACGCCGCAGCGCCCACTCCGTCGCCAGTGCAGCGATCGCGATGACGAACAACCACCAGCGGTCCCGCAGTCCGACCGATGCCAGCCGGGCCGTCGCCTCACCGGGCTGCGAGGCGAGCGTGGGAGCGCGCGGCAGCCATTCATCGGAATAGGTCTCGACCGCGACGACGCCGCGCTCGGTTCCGCCGCCGATCGCATAGTGATAGACATCGGGCGGCAGCCGCAGCTGGGCGCGGCCGGCGGCATCGAAGCGCAGCGTGTCGACGCGCGTCGTGTCGTCGCTCCGCAGCGTAACGGCGACGGGGCGCGCCGTATCGGCCGACACCCAGCGCCACACTGTGGGCATGCCATTCGGGACTTCATATGTCTCCGGAACGACCCTCTCCCGCGTCCCCCGTCCCTCGTCCCCCAACAGCCAGTCGACCAACGCCGCGATGAGGCTGCGGTATGCTTCGTCCGCCGCGCCGCCGCGGAACGCCCAGCGCCACAGCCCCGCGGCACTGACCGTCGCCACGCGCTCCCCGTTGCGGCGCTCCAAGGTGAGAACGGGACGCTGCGGGCCGCGCCGGACCAGGCGCGCCGTGAGCGCAACGGTGGCCTGTTCGGAATCACGCGGTGCCACCGCGACGGCCGTCGCGGGCGGCAGCGAATCCCACAGCACGCCAGCCAGCGCCGGAGTGAAGGGCGACGAAAGCGACCGGGACCAGTGTAGCGCCATCGCGCCAGCGGCCCGGCTCGGTTTCGACGAACATCCTGACCGGCAGGCGCGCGACATCGGCGAGCGTCCGGGCGAGGAATCGCGCCTCCCAATCGGGCGGCGATGCGAAGATCACCGCGGCGGGGTCGAGGCTCACGTCAACTACGAACTGACGGCTGTCGTCTCGAGGTTCGGCGTCGTTCACGCCATCCAGCGCGATCTGCAGGACGGTCCAACCGGGATGCGGGATGCGAGATGCGGGAAGCGTGAGATCCTGCGACAACACTCCACTATCGGGCAACGAGACGCGTTGCGACATCAATTCACGACCTTCGGCCCTTAGGGTGAGCCGACCAGTTCGCATCCCGCTTCTCGCATCCCGCATCCCGACAACGCCGTAGCTCACCCTGAGCCGGACAGTATCCGATCGCGTGACGTGCCGCACCCCATCAATCCGGGCAACGTACGCATCCCAAAACGCGGGACGTGGCGTGGTGATCACGCGCGGCCGGCGCAGGAGATCGACGGGAATGTCGGCCACGTCGTCCACGGCGCCGTCGGTGACGATGACGACCTCGCCGGCACGCGCGGCGGCCGCTTCCAGCGCCGGACCGAGGCGCGTCGCGCCGTCCGCCGGCGGCGCGGTGTCGAACGCCGCCACGCCGCTGCCGAAGCGCCACACGACGGCGCGGTCGTGCGCCAAGCCGCGGGCGCTGTCGAGCGCCGCACGCCACGGTGCGCCGCTCATGCTCAGCGACGCGTCGAGCAGCACGATCGGCTGGTCGCAACGCCCGGCCGACGCACGCGCCCGCGAGCCCAGCGGCGCGAGCGGCGCGCAGGTCGTCCAGCGAGCCGACGCCGCCCGAGACGATCACCGCGAGACCGAGCTGCGCGAGCTGCCGGGCGCCGCCCACGTCGGGGCCCGTAAGCTTCCCATCGCGCGTGACTTCGTTGTAGATGATCGTGCGAATGCCCAGGCCGGCGACGCGCGCCGCGAGCTGGCGCGCGGTGAGATCGAGCACGTCGCTCGTGCCGCGCGGCGCGACGCGTCCGTCTTTCGCATCGATGCCGACCGCCAGCCGCTCGGCCCCGTGGCGCGCCAGGAGCCGCGCGACGAGACCAGAGTCCACGGCGCCGCGCGGGCCGATGACCACGCGCGTTGCCCCCAGGGTGAACATCTGATCGATGTCGGTTTCTTTGAATAGGCCGCCGCCGACCTGAACATTCACCCTGGCTGCCTTCAGCACCGCGGCCAAGATCCGGGCATTGTCCTTGCGCCCATAGGCCCGGTCCATGTCGACCAGGTGAATCCAGTGCGCACCGGCGCGCGTGAACCAGTCGAGCGCCGCGAGCGGCTCAGCCATCGCGCCGTGGGCACGTGCCACGCGCCCGCCTTCGACGTCAACGGCGGGATAGAGCTCCACGGAATTCTGTGAGCGGAAGGTTGGAGGGGGGGGCGGGGGGCTAGTCGTCGCGAGCGGGCGCGGCGACCGAACCGAGCGCCGGCGCCGCCGTCGGCAGACCGGTGGGTTCGAGCTCCGCCAGTAGCTGCGCGCGCGCGGCGTCGAACGCCGGTTTCAACTTCGACGGCACGGGCTCGCCGGCGCCGGCGTCCTTGCGCTGCGGATTCGTCGGCCGGCCATTGACCAGGAATTCGTAATGCAGATGCGGCCCCGTCGCGAGGCCGGTCGCGCCCACGTAGCCGATGACCTGCTGCTGACCGACGCGCTGCCCCACATGCACCCCCGACGCGAACCGCGAGAGGTGGCCGTAGCGGGTCCGAATGCCATTGGCGTGGCGGATCTCGACCAGGTTGCCGTAGCCGCCGTTGCGGCCGGCGATCATGACGACGCCATCGGCGGTGGCGCGGACAGGCGTCCCGTACGCCGCCGCATAATCGGTCCCCTGATGGGTCCTCCAGCGCCTGAGAATCGGATGAAAGCGCCCGCCGAAGCGGCTCGAGATATGACTGAAGCGCAGCGGCGCCCGCAGGAACGCACGGCGCAGCGAACGCCCCTTGTCGTCGTAGAAGGCGCTGGCGCCGTTCGCGTTCTCGAAACCAAATGCGAAGCTGGGCGAGCCCGCGACTTCCACCCGTGCCGCGAGAATACGGCCGAGCCGCTTCTCCCCTGCGGGCGAATTCAGCCGCTCGATGAGCACCTCGACCCGATCGCCGGGACGGAGATCGCGCGTGAAGTCGATCTCCCAGTCGTACACGTCGGCGATCGCCCAGGCGAGCGCGACGCGTTGACGGACGGGGAGAAAGGAATCGGGGATCGCGGCGTCCAAAGCATCGTAGAGATTCGATTGAATGACCGCGGTGGTGCGGAGTCGCTCGGTCGCCCAGGGGATGTCTTCGACAGTCTCGCGCCATCCCGAGTCGCCGTCGAGGCGCGTCATCACCAGATGCCGCTCGGGATCGAGGCGCACGCCCAGGCGATTGGCGACCGTCGCGCCTTTCAACCGGCGCACCTCGAAGATCAGTCCCGGCTGCATGCGGCGGGGGTTCAGCGTGTGCTTCGCCTTGAGGAAGCTGACGTACTCACGGCCGGTGATGCCGGCGCGCATGAGCACATCGGACAGCATCTCGCGGCGGCCGAGGGTGTCGGCCCATTCGTCGTACGCGCTCGTCACCACGATGGGGAGCGCGACCGGGACCTCGCGCGACGGCCACGCCTCGTGTGCGGCCCACACCAACATCCCGGCAGCGAGCGTGCCGGCAGCAACGTAGTGACTCGCTCGCCAGGCCCCAACCATCAGTCCATCTGTCTCCGGATGAAAGTCGGAATTTCCATTTCATTCAGCTCGGGACTGCCGGGCGGAGGCGCCTGCGCGGGACGTTTGGGCGCTCCTCCCACTTCTCCCGGCTTCGCAAATCCCGGCGGCGGCAGGGGCGTCGGTCGCGCGGCACGGTCACGGAACGGCAGCACGCCGGCGGCGGGCCGCTGCACGCCCGCCAGCGCATCCGCCATGGCGCCGGTCTTGTCGAACCCCGTCGCAATCACGGTGATCCGCACTTCGCCGTGCATCGCGGGATCATTCACGGCGCCGAAGATGATCTCGGCCTCGTCGCCCGCGGCATCGTGAATCGCTTCGCTGATCTGCGTCACTTCGCCGAGCGTCAGGTCTTCGCCACCCGTGATATTGATGAGAAATCTACATTGACCAGACCGGTGACACAGATGAGGGCCGAAATCCCCTGCGTCGCATGCAGCAGCACTTCGTCCGCCTTCTTCAGCGCATCCTGGAACGGGATGCCCTTGCCGACGACGGCGAGCAGCCGCTCGTTGGGCACGACGATCATCGTGTCCACGTGTTTGCGCATCTCCGCGATCCCCATCTCCGCCTGACGCATGCGCTTGCGGCCTTCGAACAGGAACGGCTTGGTGCAGATCCCGATCGTCAGCGCGCCAAGGTCGCGGGCGACCTGCGAGATGATCGGGGCCGCCCCGGTGCCGGTGCCGCCGCCCATGCCGCAGGTGACGAACACGAGGTCCGCGCCTTGCAGGGAGTGCAGCACCTCGTCGCGGTTCTCTTCGATCGCCTGGCGGCCGATTTCAGGTCGCGCGCCGGCGCCGAGCCCGCGCGTCAGCTTCTTGCCGATCTGCACTTTGACGTCGGCCTTGTTGTTGAGGAGCGCCTGGGCATCGGTGTTCACCGAGATGAACTCGACACCGCTCACGTGCTCGTCGATCATGCGGTTCAGGGCGTTGCCGCCGCCCCCGCCGACGCCGACGACTTTCATGCGCGCGTTCTGCGTAACGGTTTCTTCGAGTTCGAAGATCATGGCTCTCCCCTAGGGCTCAGAAGAAGTCCTGCAACCATCTCTTGAGAGGCGCAAACAGCTTCTCGGGGCGGCCGCCGAACATCACGCCGGGCGCGCCTCCCTGGGCGCTCTTGCGCGCCGCGTACAACACCAGACCGACCGGCACCGCGTAGCGCGGCGCTTGCACGCTGTCCACCAGTCCCGAAATGCCCAGCTCCGGATGTCCCGCGCGCACCGGCACCGCGAACACCTCGCGGGCCAGCTCGACCATCCCCGGCAGGTGCGCCGTGCCGCCGCTCAGCACGACCCCGGCGGGCAGGCGGCCGCCGCCGTACCCGGCGCGCTCGAACTCGCGGCCCACCAGCTGGAAAATCTCATCCACGCGCTGGTGGATGATGTGAGCGACCAGCTCGCGGGAGGCCGTGCGCGCACCCTGTCCCTGTGTCGACGGCAGGCTGATCATTTCGCCCGCATCGACCAGCGGGGTGTATGCCGCCCCGTGCCGCTCCTTCAGTCTTTCGGCATCCGACTGCGTCACGCCGAGGCCCTGCACGAGATCGCTCGTCACGTGCGCGCCCGCGTACTTGAGC
>QHUQ01000216.1 GCA_003221985.1 Gemmatimonadota bacterium
ACTCGACGGGTTCAGCAGTTGAAGGTCGGGAGCGTGCTCGACGAACAGACGGACGTCGGGCCGATGATTGCGCTCGAGGCGGCCGAGCGGGTGGAACGGTGGATCGCCGAAGCCGTGGCGGGTGGCGCGAAGATCGAGCTGGGAGGCAAGCGCAGAGGCGTCTATCTGGAGCCGACCGTCCTGACCCACACGACGGCCGACATGAAGGTGAACTGCGAAGAGGTCTTTGCGCCGCTCGTGACGGTGACGCCGTACAAGTCGCTGAGCGACGCGATCGCGTGGGCGAACGCTTCGCCTTACGGATTACAGGCGGGCGTGTTCACCACCAATCTGCAGACGATGTTCCGGCTGCACGCCGAGCTCGATGTCGGCGCGGTCAATGGCAACGACATTCCGGGATTCCGCGTGGACCGTCTGCCGTACGGCGGCGCCAAGGCTTCGGGGCTCGGGCGCGAGGGCGTGCGGTATGCAATCGAAGAAATGACGGAGCGCCGGGTACTGACTCTGAAGCTCGATTAGACGATCGCCCGCAGCAGGAGATATGAGAGTCCCGCGATCCCGGCTGCCGCCGGGATCGTCAAGATCCACGCCCACACGATCCGGCCCGCCACGCCCCATCGCACCGCTGAGATTCGTTGAGCCGCTCCCACACCCGTGATCGCGCCGGTAATCGTATGCGTCGTGCTCACCGGAATGCCGAAGTGCGACGCAAACCCGATGGTGAGCGCCGCACCCGTTTCCGCGGCGAAGCCCCCGAAGGGCGTGAGCTTCGTGATCCGCTGTCCCATCGTTTTCACGATGCGCCATCCGCCGGCCATGGTGCCTGCGCCGATGGCTGCGTACGCCGCCAATACGACCCAGGTCGGTATGACGTCGACGCTGCTGAGGTATAGGGAAGGCATCCGTTCCTGGAACAGCGCTCGCTCGGCCACGAGCAGCCCAACGATGATTCCCATCGTCTTCTGCGAGTCATTACTGCCGTGACTCAAAGACATCCCGGCCGCCGAGACCAGCTGCAATACGCGAAAGGTCCGGTCCACTTTCCGGGGGAGCGAGCGCCGCAGCAGCCACGAGAGCCCCACAATCAGCGAGAACGACACCGCCATGCCGATCGTCGGCGACAACACGATAAACGCGAGCGGCTTGATCCACCCGCTCGCGATCAGCGCATGCGTCCCGGCCTTGGCAACGGCCGCACCCGCATAGCCGCCCATCAAGGCATGCGATGACGAGGACGGCAGCCCCGCATACCAGGTGATCAGGTTCCAGGTGATCGCGCCCAGGAGGCCGGCAAGCACAACGGTCGCGTCCACCACCGCAAGGTCTACGAGCCCCTTCCCCATCGTCTTCGCCACGGCGGTCCCGAACACGAAAAACGCCACGAAATTGAAAGCCCCGGCCCACACCACCGCAGCCGATGGGGACAGCACCCGCGTAGACACGACGGTGGCGATCGAGTTTGCCGCGTCGTGAAAGCCATTGATAAAGTCGAAAACAAGCGCCACAAGAACGATGGCGAGAACGTACCAGATGGAGTCGATCATCAGGCGTGCTTGATCGTGATGGACTCGACCACGTTGGCGACGTCTTCGGCTTGGTCGAGCGTGCCCTCCAGGTTGTCGTAAATCTCCTTCCACTTGATCAGCTCGATGGCGTCCTGCTCCTTCGCGAACAGCTGCCCCAGCGCCTCGTGGTAGATGGCATCGCCTTCCTCTTCGAGCTGCTTCGCCTCGACGCAATACTTCATGACGTCATCACCCTTCTTGAGCCGGCTCACCGCTTCCAGCAAAACATCCATCATCCTTTGAAGCACCTCCACGAGCCGCAGCACGCCCTGCGGCGCCGCGCCCAACCGGAAGATCTGCGCGCGCCGGGCGGTGCCGTCCATCGCATCCATGACGTCGTCGAGGTCGGAGGCGAGCTGATGAATATCTTCGCGGTCCAGCGGCGTGATGAACGTGCGGTCGAGGCGGTTGACCACCTCATGCGTTACCTGATCGGCCTCGTGCTCCAGCCTCTTCAACGCTTCGATGTGGGGCGTGCGGCGGTCGGCGGACGTCTCGAACAACTTCCGCAGGTACCCCGCGGCTTCCTTGTTCCGGTTGGCGACTTCTGTGAACAGATCGAAAAACTCTTCTTCGCGCGGCAGGAGACGCACGGTATCTCCTCGGGAAAAATGGGCCGAGGGAAGATAGCGGTGGAATGGAACGGCAACTAGGTTAACGTCTCATGACTTCCACCCCCGTCCAGCCTCAACGGGTCGAGTTCGTCCGCGCGATTTCGCGGCTCGACGCGACCGCGCTCGTCGTCGGATCGATGATCGGATCCGGCATCTTTATCGTCGCCGCCGAGATCATGCGGGAGGTGCACAGCCCGTCGCTGCTGCTGATCGTGTGGGCGCTCTCCGGTGTCGTGACGCTGCTGGGCGCGCTAAGCTATGGCGAACTGGCGGCGATGTTCCCCAAGGCTGGCGGCCAGTACGTCTATCTGCGCGAGGGCGTCTCACCGCTGTTCGGCTACCTCTATGGCTGGACGCTGTTCGTCGTGATTCAGACCGGGACGATCGCGGCGGTCGCGGTCGCGTTCGCGCGGTTCACCTCGGTGCTCATTCCCGGGCTCACGCCCGACGTCTTCCTCGGCACGACGCTGCACCTCCCGCAACCGATCGGCGACATCGCGGTCGGGTTATCACCGCAACGCATCTTCGCGATTGCCTCCATCGCGCTGCTGACGTGGATCAACGTGCGGGGCGTGCGCACCGCCGCATTCATTCAGACCTCGCTCACCGCGATCAAGACGGCCGCGCTCGCGGGCCTTGTGCTGCTCGGCATTACGCTCGGCCGGAACGCCGCGGCGATCGCCGCCAATTTCGGCGCGAACTTCTGGCCGCAGGGCGGCCTCACGCTCGCCATGATTCCGGTGATCGGCGCGGCGATGGTCGGTTCGCTCTTCTCGATGGACGCGTGGAATAACGTCGGCTTTGCGTCCGGAGAGCTCAAGCATCCCGAGAAAGATGTGCCGTTCGCGATGGCCGCCGGCGTGCTGACCGTGACCGCGCTGTATGTGCTCGCCAACGTCGCCTATCTCGTCGTGCTGCCGGCCGACGCCATCGCCAACGCCCCGCAGGACCGCGTCGGCACAGCCGCGTTGCAAGCCATGCTCGGGGCGCCCGGGCTCTACATCATGGCGATCGCGATCATGATCTCGACGTTCGGTTGCAACAACGGGCTGATTCTTTCCGGTGCCCGCGTCTACTACGCGATGGCGCAGGACAATCTGTTCTTCAAATCCGCAGCGGTTCTGCATCCCACCTATAAGACGCCCGCCGTCGCGCTGATCGTGCAGGCGGTGTGGACGTGTGTGTTGTGCCTGTCGGGCACGTACAGCCAGCTCCTCAACTTCGTGATCTTCGCCGCCGTCGTGTTTTACGCCGTGACGGCGATCGGCCTGTTCCGGCTGCGGAAAAGGCGTCCCGACCTCCAGCGGCCGGTGCGCGCGCCGGGATATCCGTGGCTGCCCGCACTGTACGTCGCTCTCACCGGACTGATCGCCGTGGACCTGCTCGTCCAGGATGCGACGCGGACCTACGCGATGCTGGGGCTCGCCCTGGTCCTGCTCGGTGTGCCGGTGTACTTCGCCTGGAGGCGACTGGCCCCCAGGTAGGCTTCGGGTTATATTCGGGGTATATGGCGGTCCGAAAGCCCCGGGAATCCCCTCCCAAAGCTCCTCCATGTCCTGATTGCGGCGCGAAGACCGCTCACCAGTCCGGCTGCGTCGTGTGCCTGCAGTGCGGCTGGGCACGGTGTGTCTAGCCGCCAGCTGCCCCTTCTACCGGCCGACAGGCCGTCCGGCCGTCCGCCCGTCATCCTGGACGAGCGCCTCCGCGGCACTCGCTTTGTTTCGCTCACACCGCATCGCGTCCTCAATCCGCCGTCCGCCACCGGGATGGATTACTGGTCACTCAACCCCTACGTCGGGTGCGAATTCGGCTGCAGCTACTGCTATGCGCGCTATACGCACCGCTACGTTGTCGAGCGGGCGCACGACGCCGGCAAGCTCACCGACGCCGAGTTCGCCGATTACCGTGGCGCACACGGCTGGGAAGCGTTCGAACGGCGCATTTTCGTGAAGGAGCAGGTGGTCGGCGCGCTCGACGCCGACCTGAAGCGGGTGCCAGTGGGCGAGTGCATCGTCATCGGCACGGCGACCGATCCCTATCAGCCCGCCGAGCGACGGTTTCGGCTCACCCGGGCCGTGCTGCAGCGCCTGACGCGCTGTGAAGGGTTGTCGTTCGGCATCATCACCAAGAGTCCACTCATCGCCCGCGATTGTGACGTGCTCCTGCGATTGCAGCAGCGCAACGAGCTCCAGGTGCACGTCTCGCTGATCACGCACGATGCGCAGCTCGCGCGGAAGCTCGAGGCGCGCTCGCCGGTTCCTGCAGCCCGGCTGCGCGCGCTGCACAAACTCGTCGCAGCCGGCGTCAATGCCGGACTCATCGTGGCGCCGGTGCTGCCGGGAATCACGGACGACATCGGGCATCTGGACGCGTTGTTCGCCGCCGCGCGGGACGCCGGCGCCCATTTCGTGCACGCCGGGGCGCTGCGACTCTATGCCGCAGTCCGCCACCGCTTCTTGCCTGTTCTTGATGAGCATTTTCCGGATTTGGTGGCGCGCTACACTCGAGCCTACGCGCGACAGGCAGGTGCGCCGCGCGAGTACACCAAGGCTCTGTCGCGGCGCATCGAGAAGCTACGGCGCAAACACGGGTTCAAGAATCACACCGGCATGATCGACCGCTACCGCCCCACCAACATGCCGGTCCAGGGCGAGCTCGAGCTGCGCGGCAGCCTGCCCTAGTTGAGCGTAACGAGCTCGAAGACTCGAGTTTCTCCGCAGATCGGCGTTGGAGACTCGTGGATGTATCCCCGGACGAATGCGTACGAGAACCTGGCCGTGTCGGCCTGATCCTCGAGCACGTACGCTGTGCGAATAGTCTGGTTCGGCCGGAGGCGGACGCATCCAAGGTTGTCGATGTCTTGGGCGGCGAACCCGGCTGCATTGCGACGTGAGCTATCGGGATCGGTGGGCCGTACGGTCACGTCTCCATAGGTTCGGACTGGAAGCGTGTTAGTCCCTGGAGTTGGCGCGGACACTTGCGATGCCGCCCGCATCTCGAAGGTGCGTGCGACGCTCGCCCTAAGGCCGGGGGCCGTTACGACAATGTCGAGCGCGTTGGGATAGACCGTGTACACGCCGGGCGGGCAGAAGCCGTGCTTCGTGTCCACCAGAAAATAGGGCGCGAAGGTGACAGCGGACTGATCGGCGTGGGTGCCGGGCTTGAACACGCCTTGATGACAGCCGGGACGGGAGACGATCAGTCGCACCGGGAAAGGTGCAGCGACTGACACTTCCGCCGGCCACTCCATCCATTCGACCGTTGCGGGCGCTAGTGAAATGTCGGACTCACAACCAACCAGTGCTGTGAGCAGCGGGAGATAATAAAAGGGACGCATACATCAATACCGCGCGACGAGGTGAAAGACTCGTTGGCTCTCCCCGCAGACCGGCCCGGGAGGCTGGTGGATGTAGCCCCGCACGAACGCGCCCCTGAGTCCTGCGGTGTCCGCCTGGTCCTCCAGCACGTACGCCCCGTCGAGATGGTACACACCGATGGGGATGATGCGCGCACAGCTCGTGTCGAGCAGCTTCGCCACGAATCCGGCCGCGAACTGTCGAGTATCGACCGGTGCGTCGGGACGCACCGTGAAGCTGCCAAACGTGCGAACCGGCTGACCCCCCACCTCCGCCGTACTCATGGGAAGCGCGTACGCCGATGATGCGCCCCGCATCTCGAAGACGCGGGCAAGACTGGCCCGGAGCCCCGGCGCAATGCCCACCGTTTCCAGCGCACCGATGACGAGCATACCGGTCGGCGGGTAGTACGCTCTCGCCGCCGCACAAGTTGGGCGCGGTGGTTCGACGATGAAGTAAGGCGAGAATGTCACCGCGGATTGATCGGCGAATACCCTGGGCCGATAGGTCGACTGCTGCCCGCAATCTCCCGGTTCCGCGATCACGATCTGGACATTGAATGGCGTGTTGGCGCGAACTTCGGCCGGCCATTCCATCCACTGCACGATGCCGCTGCGCACTTCGGTGTCCGACTCACAGGCGGCCAGCGGGAGAGCGAGGATCGGGAGATAGTGGAGGAGGCGCATGGTTATTGCCTCGCCGTTAGATGGAAGACGCGGGTTTCGCCGCACACGGGCACCGCCACGTCGTGGATGTAGCCACGCACGAACGCATACGAGAGACCTGCGGTGTCGGCCTGGTCTTCGAGCACAAGCGCCGTGGCCGGATTGTACAGCGCCGCCGGAGTCACTCGCGAGCAGCCCCCAACGTCGGTCTGCCGATTGACCCAGCCCGCTGCGTTGCGGCGGGATTGATCCGCGCCCGAAGCGCGCACGATCACATCGCCGAACGTCCGCACTGGAAGATGGGGAACGGGATCGACGGCCATCATGGAGCCGCGCATCTCGAACGTGCGCGTGTTCGCCGCGAACAGACCCGGTGCCATCCCAGCGGTGTCGAGAGGGCCCACGAGGAGGCCCGGGGCTGGCGCCGTCACCTCACCGACACAGGCGATGTGCTCGTCGCTGGTCACGAAAAATGGCGCGAACGTGACGGCGGACTGATCGACCCTTACTCCCGCATGGAATCGCGGGTTGAGGGCGCAGACGCCGTACACCACGATCCGGGTACGGAACGGCTGACCGGCGGTCACCTCCGCGGGCCAGTCCATCCACTGCACGACCACGGGATCGATGTTTACACTGGACTCACACGCGGCAAGAGCTCCGAGGCTCAGCGTCGCTAACCAAGTAAGGCGCATAGTCCGCTCCTTTACCTCCTCTACCCCGTCAATTGGCCTCCGAGTCACCATCCAACCACTGGCGGGCGACCGCTTTGATCGTCCCCGGCGCGTTCCCTTCGGCCCGGTTATTCGCGAGGATGAACGCTTCGATGCGCCGGCGCAACGCTTCGCGCACGAGCTGCAAGAGATCCGCGCGCAGCGCCGGTTGTGGCTCCTGCACGCGGTCGTACGGCTGGAATTGCTTCACCGCGTCGCTGTACCGGCGGCCCGGCTTGAGCAGCGCCCGCGCCACCGTGAAATCGGCCGGAAAGGTCCAGCCGAGGTCGATCTGGTCGCCGATCGACGGCATTTCCGTCCAGGAGTTGAATACGTGCGTGAGGCCATGTCGCTTCAGCACTTCACCATGCACGCCGGTGAGCAGCTCGGGATTGCGTAGCTCGACGCCGTAGCGAAAGTCGCGCGGCAACTCCGTGAAGAAGTCGTCGAGCTGATCGGCCCACTGCAAGGGATCCGGCAGATCCTTGCCACGCATCGCCTGGAACTCAAAGACGAAGCACCCCGCATGATCGCTGAACACTCGGCTGTAGGGACCCAGGACGGCGTCCTTGAACAGCATCGCATTGAGAAAGTCCGGATTCTTCATGCCGGCGAGGCCTGGTTGCGCGGCATCCTGACCCAACCGTTTCGCCGTGATGCGATCCCAGACTTTGCTCACGCACGGAAAGCCCGCTGGCAACGCGCGGGCGTAGGACCGCAATTCGTCTTCTGACGGCGGATCGTAGAACGCACTGTCGATGCCGACGGTCCGAAACAGTGGATAGCGCGCGTATTCCTCGAGCCGCCTGGCTGGCTCGGGGCCGCGATAGCGACGGTGATAGACGTCGCCAAACCAGCCGTCGTAGGTCCAGGTAGAGGTTCCAAATCGGATGTTCGCCGGGATTCCTTGTGCGAGTTCAACCACCTCATGGCTTGGAGCCGGAAGTGCTTCAGGGCCAAAGAGATCCGGTTGAGTCATCAGCAAAGTCTAATCTCCCGGAAACGCCTTGCGAGTGAGGTAAGCTTCGGGATATATTCGGGTCCCCTTGGGGCTTTTGTCAATGTCGCGACGTCCTACGAGCTCGCTCGCTGCCTGCGTCTGGATTCCCCTCTTCCCGCTCCGCTGTGAAGAGGCTCGGCATGAGGGACTGGTTGGCTACCCCACCGCCCTGCTCGCTCCCGACACCACCCGCAAGCTCTGGCAGGTCTCCCCCCTCGCCCGCCATGCCGGCGTGAAGCCGGGCATGACGGTCAGTCAGGCGATCGGCCTCTGTTCCACGCTGCGGCTCATCGAACCCGATCCGGTCCATTACGACGAGCGCTTTGCCAATCTGCTCTCGGCACTCACCGAGGTGAGCCCGGTTGTCGAGGCTGCGGAATTGGGCCTCGCGTATGTGGGTGTGGACGGCTTGGAAGGGATTTATGGCTCGCGAGAGAAGATCATCGAAGCGCTCAAGAAGACGTTGGAATGTTGGAATGTTGGAAGGATAGGGCTCGGTCCAGGAAAATTCGTCGCCTGGGTAGCCGCGAGTCGCACCAAACCGGGGGAAGCGATCGTCGTACCGCTCGGCGAGGAGCAGAAGTTTCTCGCATCGCAACCGGTCTCCGTCCTGCCGCTCGACCCTGACACGCATCGCCGGCTCCGCCAGCTCGGCATCCGCAGTCTCGGCGCACTCGCCGCTCTTCCGGAAGCAGCCGTCACGGCACAATTCGGCGCGCTGGGGAAGCGACTGTGGCGCCTCGCCGCGGGCCGCATCGCGGAGCCCGTCGCCGGATCCATCGCGCCCGAGCCGATCGTGGCCGCGCTCACCTTCTTCACGCCTGTCGGTGAGCGCGAGCTGCTCGTCCACTCCCTCGACCAGCTGATCGCTCGCGCGCTCAAACATCCACGCCGTATCGGCTGGCGCGTGCATGCGGTGCGACTGCGCGCCGACCTCGAATGTGTGGAGATGAATGAAAACGCAGGTAGGGGCGCAGCATGCTGCGCCCCTACAAATCGTTCCTGGCTCGTCAACGTGTTGTTGAAGGATCCGACTGCGGACGGTGAGCGCATCGCCGCGCCGCTCAAGACCCGGCTCGAGCAATCGCCGCCGACGGGCGCCGTCGAGCGTCTCGTCCTCGAGTTCACCGCCTTCGCGCCCGGCACCGCCGAGCTGCAGCTGTTCGCGCGCGATGCGCAGGCGGCCGCGCGCGCGGGCCAGCAGCGTGCGTTGCAGAGCGCCGCACGCGAGATCCGCATGCGCGTGCAGCGCTCGTGTCTTTACCACATCATCGAGGTCCAGCCATGGTCGCGCCTGCCCGAGCGCCGCTACGCACTGATCGACTACGAGCCGTAAACGAGCCGCGCGCCGTTACGGTGGAGTTGGATGAATCCGGTCTCATGACGGTCGGATGGCCGGACGGCCGGACGGCCGGAATAGTCGAAGCAATTCTCGAATCATGGCGAATCGACGATGAATGGTGGCGTCAGCCAATTTCTCGGTCGTATCTGGAATTGTTGTTGGCAGGAGGAAAGCGCGTCGTGGTATTTCAGGATTTATTGACGGGCCTTTGGTTCATACAGCAGCCATGACTCAGGGGCCGTTGTATGCGGAGCTGCATTGTCATTCCGCATACTCCTTCCTGGATGGTGCCTCGCCGCCGGACGAGCTGCTCGCCGCAGCGCACCACCACGGCTATCCAGCCCTGGCACTCACCGATCGCAACGGTATCTACGGCTCGCTCGCATTCGCGCACGCCGCCAAACCGCTCGGCCTGCAGGCAATCACCGGTGCCGAAGTCACGCTCACGGACGGCAGCCATCTCGTTCTGCTCGCCGAGACACCGCAGGGGTACACGAATTTGTGCCGGCTGCTCACCGAGTCGCATCTCGGCGCCGAGCGTCTCGATCCCCGGTTGCCGCTCGCGGCGATCGAATCGCGCCATGATGGTCTGATCATTCTTTCAGGGTCGCGCCGTGACGGCATGTTGTCGCGGGCTCTGGAGAACGATGGACTGAGCGCTGCCCGCAAGCTCGCGGAGCGGTGCCGAGTGGTGTTCGGACCTGACCGGTTTTTCGTGGAGATCCAGCGAAATAGGGTGCGCGGAGATTTGGCGCATACCACGACACTGCATAGTCTCGCAGGCGACGTACACCTTGGCGTCGTAGCGACGGGTAACGTCTACTACCACACCCGCTCCCTGCATCGCCTGCACGACGTCATGGTCGCGATCCGCCACCGCACGACGCTCGACGGCTCGCACCGGGTGCGAAATCCGAACAGCGAGTTTTACTTGCGGCCACTGGAAGAAGTCGTGACGCTGTTTCATGACTGTCCGGATGCTGTCGCTACGACATTGTCCATCGCCGAGCGCTGTAAGGCCTTCGACCTGACGCGCGACCTGGGCTACACCTTCCCCGACTTCCGCGGGGCCGATCGGGCTCCCGCGCCGCAGGCGCTGGCCGAGCTGTGCAACGCGCGGATGCAGGAACGCTATCCCCCAGGCTCGCTCTATCATGCCCAGGCCGTCCGCCGGCTCGCGGAAGAATTGCAGCTCATCGAGCTTCACCAGCTCAGTGGCTTTTTCCTCGTCTACCACGACCTGTTCGATCTCGCGCGCGAGGTCGCGGCCGACATCCGGCGCGGCTCGCGGCGCGCCGGCGGCAACTTGCTGCCGGGCCGGGGCCGCGGCTCGTCCGTCTCGTCCATCGTCTGCTACCTGCTCGGCCTGTCGCACATCGATCCGATCGCTAACAAGCTCTTTCTCGGCCGCTTCCTGAACGAGACGCTCGCGTCGGTGCCCGACATCGATCTCGATTTTCCGCGCGAGATCCGCGAGGAGCTGATCCGCCGCGTCTACACGCGCTACGGCGCCGAGCACGCCGGGCTGGTGTGCTCGTTTCCCACGTACCGGCTGCGATCGGCGGTGCGCGAAATCGGCAAGGCGCTCGACTTGCCGCTTGGCGAAATCGAATTGGTCGCCAAGCTCGCCGATGGCCGCGCCGATGAGCTGCCGGATGAAATGGAAAACCTGCCGGGATTCAAAGGCCGCAAGGACGCGCCGCTGTGGAAAGAGCTGTGCCAGCTCGCGCACGACATTCGCGGCCTGCCGCGCCACGTCTCGCAGCACCCCGGCGGCATGATCATTTCCTCCCGGCCGCTCATCGAGCTGGTGCCGCTCGAGCGCGCTGCGATGGATGACCGCGTCGTCTGCCAGTGGGACAAGGATTCCTGCGACGACGCGCGCTTCATCAAGATCGACTTCCTCGCGCTCGGCATGCTGTCGCTGGTGGAGGAATGCGTCGAGCTGATCGCGCGGCGCACGGGAACGCCTCCCGATCTGTCACGCATCGACTTCGAAGACCCCGCCATCTACGACCGCATCTGCGCCGGCGACACGATCGGGCTGTTTCAGATCGAGAGCCGCGCCCAGATCCAGATGATCCGGCGCAGCCGGCCGCGCAACCTCGAGGATCTCGCGGTGGAAGTCGCGATTGTCCGGCCGGGCCCGATTGTCGGCGGCGCCGTGAACCCGTACGTCAGGCGGCGGGAAGAGCAGCGGCGCGCGCATGCGGCCGGCCGCGCCTACGAGCCTCCCGTCGATCACCCGCTGCTACGCGACTGTCTCGCGGAGACGCTGGGCGTGATTCTCTATCAGGATCAGGTGCTGCAGGTGTGCCAGGCGCTCGCGGGCTTTACGACCGGACAGTCCGAGGCGCTGCGCCGCGCCATGAGCCGCCGCCGCTCGCACGACTTGATCGGAGGCTTCTGGGACGAATTCCGCCAGGGGGCGCTGGCTCGTGGTGTCTCCGAAGCAACCGCGGAGAAAGTCTTCGGCCAGGTGATCGCGTTCAGTGAATTTGGATTTCCCAAGTCGCATGCCGCAGCGTTTGGTCTGCTCGCCTACCAATCGGCGTGGCTCAGGCACTACCATCCAGTCGAGTACTACGTCGCCCTCTTCAATAATCAGCCGATGGGCTTCTACTCGATCGATGCGCTGGGACGCGACGCCATGCGCAACGGCATCGAGATGCGCTTGCCCGACGTGAACCAGAGCGACGTGTGGTGTACGGTAGAGCGGGAAACGGGAAACGAGAAACGAGAAACGGCGGTTCGGATTGGACTAGGATTCATTCGCCATTGGAGTGAAGAAACAGCCACCGCGACCGTGCTCGAACGTGAGCAGAACGGGTCGTTCAAAAGCGTTGGCGATTTCATTAGGCGCGCGCCGCCCAGGCGCAAACGCACCGCCATCGAGGCGCTCATGTGGGTGGGCGGCTGTGACGGATTCGGTCTCACGCGCCGCGAGCTGTTATGGCAGGTGGGACTGTGGCTGCCACCGAAAGCCTCGCGCTCCGTCGACGGACGCGGCCGGCGCCAACTCGAGCTGGCGTTGAGCCACCCCCACGAGCAGCTGCCCTTCGGCGGTCTCGCGGCCCACGAGCGGCTCCTGGCCGAGTATGCCACGCTGGGATTTTCTGCCAGCGGGCATCCCTTGACGTTAGTGCGCGGTGCGTTACCACCTAACCTCACGCTGAACAAGGCCTTGGAGAGTCTCAGGCCGGGACAAAAATGCCAGGTGGCCGGTCTTGTCGTCGCGCGTCAGCGGCCGGAGACCGCGAAGGGGACCGTATTTCTGCTGGTCGAAGACGAAACCGGAATGACGAACGTGATCGTGCGGACCGACGTCTACGACCGCTATCGGGCAGCCGTCCGAGGCGAGCCGTTCGTGCTCGTAACGGGGAAACTGGCCAAGGATGACGGCACAGTGAATGTGCTGGCGGAGAAAGTGGACGGATTGCAGTTGGTAGGGGCGCAGCATGCTGCGCCCCTACACGACACGGTTAGTCGAAGGCCTCCCCAAATCCCCTCGCGTTGTCGACAGCCGCGTCATCGAGCTCAGCGATCCCGCGGTCGTCGACTCGCGCCAGCCCTATCATGCCGGTTTCGGCACCGCGCAGACCGATTCCGCAGTAGTGACTCGCCTCGTGCGCGGCATCGAGCGATTTTCCCGTCGCGCCATCGCGACTCTCATTGCCGAGTATCGCGAAGACCATCGTGTGCGCAGGGCCGGCGTTATTGTCGCATCATTGACGGATCCCGCTACCATCGCGAATCAGCACATGCGCGCCCACGCATCCGAAGGCCGGCTGTTTCGCAGAGTGCTCGTCGATGGCCTCGAGCGCTGCGGCGTGACCATTCGAATCGCGCTGGAACGGGAGGTCTACGGCCTTTTGGCCAAGGCCCTGCACCAATCACCGACCAGGGTGAAGACCAGGGTAACCGCACTGGGTGAAGGGGCGGGACGGTGGCGGTCAGAGCAAAAGGTCGCGGCTGCAGCGGCCTGGCTGGTCAGCTAATGGCGTTTCGCGGGTCAGTATCACATCCTGTACCGATGCGAATCGGGATTGCCTGCTGCCTCGTGCTCGCGGCGTGTGGCGGGAAATCGGAAGCAGGGAAAACCGCTCCTGTCCCGGGCCCCGCCGCGCCGTCAGCCCTTATTTCCCGTGCACTATTCGCGATCGACGCGAATGGCACGCGGCTGACCTACCGGATCAGCGGCGACAGCACGAAGACGCCCGTCGTCTTCATTCACGGCAGTCTGGCTGATTCCCGGTCGTGGACCCGCCAGGAGCCGGGCTTCGCGCAATACTTCCGCGTCCTCGTGTATAGCCGGCGCTATCACCGGCCGAATCCGCAGACGGAAGACAACCAGCCCTATTCGGCTAAGCTGCACGCTGAAGATCTCGCGGCGCTGCTTCTCACGCTGAATTTCTCGTCCGCACACATCGTCGGATCGGGCTACGGCGGGTACATCGCGCTGACCCTGGCGCGCGAGCATCCCGATATGGTCCGCTCGCTGATCCTCGAAGAGCCGCCCATCGTCTCGCTGTTGACTGGCTCCGAAGCGGGGGATCCTGTACGCCGCACCTTTTTCACGTCTGCGCTCGACCCGGCGCGCGCCGCGTTTACGCGCGGTGATTCCGTGGCCGGGGTGCGTGCCTATTACGACGCTGTAACCGGACATGGCAGCTTCGACATTCTTCCCACCCCGACGCGCAGCGAGTTGGTCGGCCATGCCTTCGAGCTGCGCCGCGAAATGCTGGCAAACCGCGAGCAGTACTACGCGCCGATTTCCTGCGCCGAGCTGGGCCGCTTTACAAAGCCGGTCCTGATCATCCGGGGTGAGCGGAGTCCACAGGTCTTCCAGCTCATCAGCAACGAGCTGGCGCGCTGCCTGCAGAGCGATACGACCGTCGTGATCCCGCGGGCAGGCCATCCGCCGCACGTCGCCAATCCGGCGTACTTCAACCAGGTGGTCGCTCGCTTCATTATGACGCATTGAGCGGCGGGGGTTGACGTCGTTGGTCCGTCTGTTCAGATAATCCGTACCGTGTTGCGCCGCCTCCTGTTTGTCGCCGCGCTCGCACTTCCAGCGCTCCCCGTTGCCGGGCAAAGCCGCAGTCAGGGGCTCGTGAACACCGCTCGCGAGCACATGGCGGCCCGAGATTTCGATAAGGCCGACGGAGAGCTCTCCAGCGCGCTTTCATCCGCGCTTTATCTGCTCGACAGCGTCAATGTCTTCATATGGCGCGGAGTGCTCGAGCACTTGCGTGGTAACGACAGTCTGGCCCGGCTCAGCTTTCGACAGGTGGTGGCGCTGCATCAGGTCAACGTGCGTGGCCTCGACAACGTCTCGCCGGGCCTCGGCGACCTCTTCGAATCGGAAGCGCGTCCGTATCGCGTCTATTCCGACAGCGAGCTCGATCAGCGCGCGGCCTGGGCGTCAGGTCCCAAACTCGCCTATCCGCCCGAGTTACGGGGCCGCGGCGTGGCGGGCCATGCAATCGTACACGTCACGATCGATAGTCTTGGCAAGGTCGAGGCGCTGGGACTGATGGTGCTCGAGTCGCCGGATCCGGCGTTCGACATGCCCTTGCAACAGATGATGCTCGCCGCGCAATTCACGCCCGCGCGGCGCAAGGGTCATGCGGTGCGCAGCACGGTGACCATGGGATTCGATCTCCACCCTCCCGCTCCCGTGAACCCCACGCCCCTGATCACGTCTGCTCGTGAGCAGCTGCGCGCCCATCGCCCCGACAGCGCGCTCGTCCTGACGCAGGAGGCGCTTGACGGCGCGAATCAGGCGACTGAAGGCGAGCGCGTCTACGCGCTGCTCGTCCAAGGCACCGCATGGCACGTGAAGGGAAACGACAGTTTGGCGACGATCGCGTTCGATACGGGTCTGGCCGGCTACCGGGATCTCACCGCTCGCGGCGTCGATCTCGCGCCGTTCCTCAAACGACTGGCGGATTCGATTCGCATCAGCCGCCGGGGGACGCCGCCACGGCCCGCGGCGCCGTTCGCGCAGCCGGCCGTGGTTGGGGCGGTGGATGACCCACCCGTGCTGATCTCGCATCCGCCAATACGCTACGCACCCGAGATGCAAGCGCTGCGCATCGGCGGCACCGTGATCGTCGAGGCGACCCTCGACACGACCGGACGCGTTGTGCCAGCGAGCGTGCAAGTGATCCAGAGCCCGAATCCCCTGTTCGATAGCGAGACGAAGCGCGTGGTTCTGGCCGCGATGTACCGCCCAGCCCGGATTGGTGGCAAGGCGGCGCGCGTGACGATTCGTCAGCCGATCACGTTTGCCGCCTATTGACGGCCGGACGAGAATACGAGCATGACCACTGAACTCGCGACACTGGCCGGCGGCTGCTTCTGGTGCCTCGAGGCCGTCTTCGAGCAGCTGCGCGGCGTCACCAAAGTCACGTCCGGCTACTCCGGCGGGCACGTCCCGAAGCCGAGCTACGAGGCCGTGTGCAGCGGGACGACCGGGCATGCCGAGGTTGTCCAGGTCACTTTCGACCCCGACGAGATCTCCTACCGCGACCTGCTGGGCGTGTTCTTCACGTTGCACGACCCAACCACGCTCGACCGCCAGGGCGGGGACGTCGGCACCCAGTATCGGTCGGCGATCTTTTATCATGACGACGAGCAGCGGGGCACCGCAGAGGCAGTCGTTCGCGAGCTCGAGGCCGAGCACGTGTTTGACGATCCGATCGTGACGAAGATCGAGCCACTGCAGGCATTCTATCCGGCCGAGGAGTACCACCGGGAGTATTACCGCAGGAATCCGAACCAGCCCTATTGCCGCGCGGTCATCGCCCCCAAAGTGGCGAAGCTGCGCAGCAAATACCTGCAGCAGCTGAAAGCCTAGCCCGCGGTCTTGCTCTTGCCGAGGTAGGTCCGCACCAGCGGGGCGGGCCGGCGGCGCAGCAAGGCGCCGCGCAGCATGTCGCGCTCTTCCGCCGGCACGTCCAGGAGGAACCGCTCCTTGCCTTCGCCCTCCTTCACGACGATCGGCACACCATCGCGATAGAGAATGCGGTTCGTCGTAATCGCCGCTACTGCGTCACCTGGTGTCAGGATCCCGACAAGGTTCAGCGGATCGGCACCACTGACGGCGATCAGCTCATCTGCGCCCTGCTCCCTGCGCGTGCTCCGCAGCAAGCCAATTGCTTCCGGTAGGGCATACTGCTCCCCAGAGAACCCGCCGACGAACCGGCCGCCCCGAATCTCGCCGCGGGCCTCGAGGCGCCGGAAGACGCGCAGGATATCCCGCCACGGCGCGAGCAGCGTTTCGCGCTGCACGAGCCGGCGGAACACCACGCCATAGCGCCGCAGCAGCTGCCACGCGATTGCTTCCGCCACTTGCTCCTCGGGAATCGCCGGGCGCGCGTGCGTGCGAGCCCACCGCCCCGCCGTCTCCACACCAAACGGTGCGATTCGCCCGCGGCGCCGGTATCCGCCACCGAGCGGCCGCCGGCGATCCGACGGGACGAGCAACGCCCTGAGCCCGGCAAAGCTGTCCGAGGAGACCAGCCCCCACGCCACCAGCTCGGCCAATCCCTTCTCGACTTCGGTGCGCAGCAAACCGGTGGCGTTGACGAGATCGCCGAAGAACAGGGCGCCTTTCATCTCGAACGCACCCAGCAGCGCCTTTCCGGTGGAGGAAAGCGGCAGCGTCGCAGGATCGACTTCCGGATTGCCTGCTCGCCAGATTTCCCCGCGGTCGCGCCGGAATAATGCGATGGGGGTGGAGCGCACAGGCCCAACCTTGCGATTCCGCATTCCCACTTCCGCATTTCGAATTGCGTTGAGCCGCCCCCAGGCGATCTCCCCCGATAAGCACAGGCCGTCGAGCCACAGGGGATCATAGTCCGTGAGACGAGCCGGCAGCACTTCGGACTCCCACGCGCCGGCCGCCAGCTCGTAACCGTCGAGCAGATCGAGGACTGCCGCCAACCCTTCGGGTCCCTCGGCGCGCGATCCGGTCGCGAGCCGCTGCCACTTGAAGAGGAAGCGCAGGAAGTCCGCTGCCGCGACCGGCTCGATCTCTTTGCGCAGGCGGTCGAGCGTATAACGATGGATCCGCGCCAGCAGCCGCCGTTCGCACCACTCGAGCTCCTGGACGCCTGCCGAGAAATGCCCGCGCAGCGCGAACCCCTCGTGCTCGAGCGCGGCGAGCGCGAAGTCAATGTCGCTCGGCGCTAATCCAAGTATCGCAGCGACATCTGGGGCTGTCGTTGGACCGATGACCTCGAGCCGCCCGCGCACCAGCTCGCGGATGGCATCTTCTCTGCTCCATGACTTCGCGCGCTCGCGCTCCGGAGCAGTAACGGCCGGCTCGAGGACCGCGTCGGGGAACGCAGCCTGGACCATCGGCACACGCTCAGTAGCGACCCAGAGCTTTCCATCCATCACTGTGGCGCGCCCGGCGGCAAGCAACTGCGCGAAATGCGGGGCCCATTCAGTCCGTTTTCCGGCCTCGAGCAGCGGCACGACACCCATGACGAGCAACGCGTCGTGCAGCTCATCGGCGTTCTCAGGATCCGGCCACGCCTGCTCTCTCACGAGATCGATGGCCGTCTGATCGAGCTTCCCGAACTCCTCGGCCGTCTTCACGTCCAGACCGCGACGCGTGATCACCGCCTGCGTGCGCCGCTCTTCGAGTGGGGCATCGTCGAGGAACGCGTACGGCCGGGCGTTGAGCACCTCGTGACACAGCGGCGAGGGCTCGGTCGTGTCGCGCGCGATCAAAGTGAACTGGCCGGCCTCCATCCCTTCCAGCACGCGCTTCAGTCCCGGAAAATCCATCGCCTCGAGCAGACAGTCGGCGATCGTCTGATTGACGAGTGGGTGATCGGGAATCTCCCGGTCGCCGACCAGGTTTTCCGGACAGGCGAGTTGATCCGGGAACACTGCGGCGACGAGATCTTCCGCTTCCATGCGTTGCAGCGGCGTCGGGACTTTGCGGCCGCCCCGGAAGCGCAGCACGGCGAGCGCGCGCGTCGCGTTCCAGCGCCAGCGCGTCCCGAACACCGGGGCGTCGAGCATCGCTTGCACCAACAGGTGTTCCGCAGTTGCAGGCTTCAAGTACTGAAATACATCGTCGAGAGGAAAACTGTGTTGCGGACCAAGAGACAGGATGATCGCGTCCTCTGTTGCCGCCGCCTGGAGCTCGAAATTGAAGCTGCGGCAGAACCGCTTGCGCAACGCCAGTCCCCAGGCGCGATTGATCCGGCTGCCGAACGGCGCGTGCAGCACGAGCTGCATCCCGCCGGCCTCGTCGAAGAACCGCTCCAGCACCAGGCACTGCTGCGTCGGAATCGTGCCGAGGATGACGCGGGTCGCGCCGAGATACTCGACGATGGTGCGCGCGCCTGCTTCGTTCAGGCCGATCGTGTCCACGAGCCACTTGATGGCGGCCGGCGGATCGTCCAGCCGGTCGGCCACGTCCTGGCGCAGCCGCGAAACTTCCTCCGACAGCTCGTTGGTCCGCCCCGGCGCCTCGCCGACCCAGAACGGCAGCGTGGGCGGTTGCCCCCTAGCGTCGGCGACGCGCACCTGCCCCGACTCGACTTTGACGACCTGGTAGGACGTGTTCCCCAGCTGGAAGATGTCGCCCGGCATGCTTTCAATTGCGAAATCTTCGTTCAACGTGCCGATGAACGTCTCGGTGGGCTCGAGGATGACACGATAGTCGCCCAGATCGGGAATCGCCCCGCCTGACGTGATCGCGGCGATACGCGCGCCGCGCCGCCCTTTGAGCTTCTTGTTGATGCCGTCGTAGTGGATGTGCGCGCTGCGCCGCCCGCGGCGCGTCGTGAATCCCTCCGCCAGCATCTGCACCACGTCGTCGAACTCGGCCCGCGAGAGATCCCGATACGGGTAGGCGGACCGCACCCGCTCGAACAGGTCGTTCTCGTCCCATTCTTCGCCGGCCGCGGCCGCCACGATTTGCTGCGCGAGGATGTCGAGCGGCTTGTCGGGAATGATCAGACGGTCGAGCCGCCCTTCCTTCGTGGCGCGCAGCATCGCGGCGCATTCGATCAGCTCGTCTCGCGATAGCGGGAAGACGCGGCCTTTGGGAATCGCGCCCAGCCGGTGCCCGGCGCGGCCGACGCGCTGCAGCAACGTGGCGATTGAGCGGGTCGAGCCCACCTGAATCACGAGATCGACGCTGCCGATGTCGATGCCCAGCTCGAGCGATGCGGTGGCGACGAGCGCCTGCAGCTCGCCGCGCTTGAGCCGCTCCTCCGCCTCGAGCCGCTTCTCGCGTGACAGACTGCCGTGGTGGCTGGTGACGTGATCGGCGCCGAGCCGCTCCGAGAGATGCATCGTCAGCCGCTCGCACAGGCGTCGCGTATTCACGAACACCAGCGTCGTCTTGTGCTGCGTAATCAGCTCGGCGATCCGCGTATTGACTTCTTCCCAGACTTCGGCCGACATCACCGCTTCGAGCGGCGACGACGGAATCTCCAGCGCCAGGTCGAGCGTCCGGATGTGGCCGGCGTCGACGATCGTGGGCAGCGGCTGGCCAGTGCCCACGAGAAACTGCGCGATCTCCTCGATCGGCCGCTGGGTGGCCGATAGCCCAATGCGCTGCGGCCGCTTCCCGACGAGCGCGTCGAGCCGGGCGAGCGAGAGGGCGAGGTGGCTGCCTCGCTTGTCACGCGCGACCGCGTGGATCTCATCGACAATGACCGTCCGAACCGACCGCAGCATCTCGCGGGCGCGTTCGGACGTGAGGATGAGGTAAAGCGATTCGGGCGTCGTCACGAGGATGTGGGGCGGCTGTTTGAGCATCGCCTGGCGCTCGGACTGCGGCGTGTCGCCGGTCCGCACCAGCGTCCGTACTTCGACCTCGGGCAGCCCCTGCTCCGCCATCTGCGCACGGATCTCGGCGAGCGGCTCGGACAGGTTCTTCTGCACGTCATTCGACAGCGCCTTGAGCGCCTTGCTGGATTACCGGCCAGGCGCGCCGCTGTGGCTCGGTAGGCTCCGCGAACCGATTGGCGAACCAGCGTTCGATGACAGGATGAAAGCGGGACAGCGGCATGATACCAAATATAACCCGAAACCAGAGTTGTCACGCCTCTGTCGGTTTACGCTCCAGCGCGATGAAGAACCGCTCGATCGCCGGCCAGTGCGCGCCCACGTCCTCGTATCCCAGCTCCACCAGGCGCGAGGTGTGTTCCGGATGGAACAGCAGAAACCCGAGGAACTCCGACGACTCGGCCCGCTGGCCTCCGATCACCCGCAATAGCCGCCGCACCGGGAGCGGCAGCAGCGCGCTGCGAGACGAGGTGATGAGACCGCCAAGATCCCTGGTCGGCCGTAACAGCAACAGCTCCACGGGGCGCAGATCCTGCGGCGTCGGAACGCCCGCCGGGAACAGCGCGAGCATCCGGTTCACCCGTTCCAGCTCCTCGGCATCGCCGTCGAGCGCGTCGAGGAAAACCGCCCGGAACAACAGTCCGATTGCCTCGGCCGTGCTGGGGTACGCGCCCAGGGGCGTCGTCGCTCGGGGGGCCATGTTCGGTGTGTTCAGTCCGATGGCGATGACCGCATGCGCACCGAGATGAATCGCGGGCGAGAGCGGCGCCATTTGCCTGACGCTGCCGTCGCCAAAGAACTCGTCGCCGATGCGGATGGCCGGGAAGACGATGGGCAGTGCCGCCGAGGCCATGACGTGCTCCACCGTGAGCCGCGTGCGTACGGACACCCGTTGCGCACGTTGCCACACGGGCGTGTCCGCGGTCCCCTGCACGAACGTGACGGACCGGCCGCTCGTGTACGATGTGGCGCCGACACCCACGCAGCGCAGGCGGCCCGCGTCGATGTTGGCCGATATCCCGTTGGGATCCAGGCACGACGTCAAGAATTCGCGGAGCGGCTGCGTGTCCGCGAGCTCGTGTAACGCGGATGCTCCGTGCCCCGGCCGGCCGGTGACGGCGCGCCATGCCCAGCGGAGCAGCGCCCGGGTCAGCCGTCCGGCATGAACCTGGTAGACGGCATCGCTGGTCAATCTGGACCACTCCCCTCGTAGCCCGGCCACGGCATCCGGCAGCGCGCCGGGGTGCGCGGCGAGATAGGTCGTGTTGATCGCGCCGACCGACGTGCCCGCGAGGATGGGAAACGCCAGGCCCGGAAGCCGCTCCGCCAGCCCGGCCAGAACACCGACCTGGTATGCGCCGCGCGCCCCGCCACCGCCGAGTACGAGCGCGAGGTGGGAAGAGAATCGCCATTCACCCGGCGGCCGCTCGCCGGGGTTCGTCACGGTGAGCGGACGCGGTGACGGGAAGTGACGAACCGGACTCACGTCCGCTACCGAAAATCCTTGGGCCGGAGCAGCTCCTGGAACGGCGGGAACTCGCGCAGTGGCTCGAGCGCGACGTCGGTGTGCAGGCTGTGGGCGTGCGGATACCCCTGCCGGAGAGCCTCGCGGATCAAGCTGACGGCGACTTCGCGCTCCCCGAGCAGTGCGTGAATCCGCGCGCGCCACATGGTGTGCCGGCCGTAGAGATACCGGCGGGTCAGGGCCGCGAGCTCGCTGTCTCTCCGCAGCGCTTCCCGCCGATTCTGCTGGCGCGCGGCGATCGCGCCGAGATAGCCGATGTAATCCAGCTGCTCCGGTGGGCTGTTGAGCCAGCCGTGTGAATCGATCGGGCCGCCGGGGGTTCGCGGGAGAAACTCGAACTCGCGCCGTGCTTCATCGAGTCTCCCCGCCGTGAACGCGGTGACGGCAACCAGATAGTGCTGCAACGGAGAGGTTGAGTCGCTGCGGGCTCGCACTGCCAACCAGTCGGTGGTCTGGGCGAGCACCGAATCGGCCGCCGCCCCCCACCCGTGTGCGCGAAGCTCGACCGCTCCCGCCAGCATCGCGTCGGCGGCCGTCCATTCCTGCTGTGGCTCGAGATTCGCGCTCGCGGCGAGCAGACTCCGCACCTCTGCGGTGCGCCCCAGCGCAGCGAGTGCCACGACCTGCATCGTCACCGCCTGCAGGTTTCGCGGAAAGCGACGCACCGCTTCCTGTGCTTCTTTCAGCTCCTCGCGATGCTCGCCCAGCATGTGCAAGGCCGCGGTAAGGTCCTGCCAGT
>QHUQ01000217.1 GCA_003221985.1 Gemmatimonadota bacterium
GATTTCACGGTGCCCATTCCCAGCTGGGACATCATTGCCGATGCTTCCGGGTCCCTGGGGCGCACCGGCGACTGGCAGACGGCATGGTTCGAGTGGCGCGTGTTCGGCGGTGACCGCGACAACGGGGACCATTTCGAGATCAACTATCAACGTCAGTTCGATGCGCCGCCCGACACGTTCGACATGTTCCGGGACGTTCGTGTCCCGCCTGGGCGATACTGGTGGACGCGCTACGAGCTGCTGTATGAGATGTCTGCCGCGCACCCACTGAGCTTCGCGGCTTTGGTGAACTGGGGACCGTTCTACGGAGGCCGCAGCGCCGACCTGGAGCTCGAGGGCACGTGGCGGGGCGGTGGCCATGCCAGCGTCGGCGTCAACCTGACGCGCACCGCGGCGCGCCTCCCGGCGGGAGGCTTCACCGCGCTCCAAGCCTCGAGTCATCTGGAATACGACTTCAATCCCCGCTCGAGCCTGCTTGGGTTCGTCCAGTACACCAACGAAGATCAGCGCGTCGATTTCAACATCCGCTTCCACTGGATTCCGGTGATCGGTGACGATGTGTTCGTAGTCTGGAACTCGGGTTACAGCACCAATCCGGCTTCGCGGTATCGATTCCCTGCTACGTCTTCCCTCACGAGGCAACTGAACGGCGCTTTCGTCGTGAAAGTCGTCCACCGTCTCGCTCCATGAGCGGCGGCACGCTCCGGGCGCTCCCGCCGGATGGACGGCTGTTACTGCTCACCCGCTTCATCCGGTTGTTCGCGTACGGGGCGTTGTCTGTCGTCCTGGTCCTGTACCTGACCGGCTTGGGAATCGGAACGCAGCAGATCGGTCTCCTGCTGACGCTGACGCTGGTCGGGGACACCGCTGTCTCATTCTGGCTCAGCACCCGCGCGGATCGGATCGGGCGGCGGCGCATGCTCATTCTCGGAGCCGCGCTGATGGCAGCCGCCGGAATCGCGTTCGCGCTCACGCGCAACTTCCTCGCGCTCCTGGTCGCGGCCACGATCGGCGTCATCAGCCCCAGCGGCAATGAGGTCGGACCATTCCTTCCCATCGAGCAGGCCGCGCTCGCGCATGTCGTGCCAAGCGACCGCCGGCCCGGTGTGTTCGCGTGGTACACACTGACCGGCGCGTTCGCGACCGCGCTTGGCTCGCTTGCCGCCGGTGTATTATCCCGACCGCTCCATTACCGCGGCATCGTCGTCCTGTACGCTGCACTCGGCATCGTCCTCGCCATCAGCTTTACGCGTCTGTCGACGGCCACGGAGCTACCGGCGCCCCAAACCCGCGCGTTGTTCGGCCTGAGCCGCTCCCGCAGTGTGGTGCTGCGGCTCGCGACCCTGTTCGCGCTCGATTCGTTCGCCGGCGGGTTCGTCGTGCAAAGCTTTGCCGCCTACTGGTTCTATCTCCGGTTCGACGTGGATCCGGCAACGCTGGGCGCGATTTTTTTCGGGGCGAACGTGCTCGCGGGCATCTCCGCCCTGGTGGCTGCCCGACTGGCCGCGCGTTTTGGCCTCATCCGCACGATGGTATTCACGCACCTGCCGTCGAACGTGCTGCTCATTCTCGTGCCGCTCATGGAACCATCGGAGCCGGGCTCGCGCCCCTGTTTGCCGGACTGCTGTTTGCACAGCCAAGCTTGATCAACGCGCCCTTCTTCATTGCCGGGACACTGAAGATCGTGTATGACCTGCTGCTGTATCGTGGGTTCGGCCAATCCAAGCCTAGTCCTTCTTGATATTCATCTCATCCAGTGCGGCGCGGAGCCCACGGGCGAGTTTGAGCGCGTCCCCTTCGCCCCAGAAATGCATGAAGAGCAGCCGCGGTGTCTCGCTCAACATGTGGCTGTGCAAAGCGGTGATCACGATGCCGTTCGCACGCAGCGCGCGCAGCACCGGATTCACTTCGCTCGCAATCATGACGAAGTCGCCCGTGACCGCGGCCGTGCCGGCGCCGGTCGCCTGGAAATTGATGGCTGTCGCCACACCCATTGCCGGTGGCAATTCCATGCTGTCCAGCGTCACGCTGGTGGCGCGTGGGACACTCAACTGATAGACCCCGCCGTTGACTCTCCCGTGTGTCCCGATGGTCTGCGCAATCTGGGTGGTATCCAGGCCGAGCGGTGGCGGCGCGGCCGACGCCGGCGCGGCAGCGGGGGGGGGCGGGGGGGGCGTCTGCGTACGCGCGAGCGCATCGTGCACCGCAGTCGCGAGGGCGACGGGCCGTCCCCGGCCGCCGATGTGGAGATACACGACGTGCGGCGACTCGCCGACCAGATGGTTATGCAGGGCCGTTTGCTCGATGCCCCCGCGTTGGAGTGCATCGACGACGGGACCCACCTCGGACGGCAGCAGGACGAGGTCGCCCATTAACATCGCCGTGCTGTCTCCCGTCTGTTTGAACGCCACCCATGAACCCAGCGCGAGCGCCGGCTTAACGACCACTTTTCCCACGGTGACATGAAGGTCACTGCGGGGAAATCCAATCCGGTAACTTTCGCCTTGCAGGTTGCCCGATCTGCCCAGGACCCGATCGAGTTGTTTCCAATCGATTGGCGTGGAAGGGGACGGCTGTTGAACTGTGACGGTACACACAAACAAGAGGGAAACGGCGGTCATGAGGTATCCTTCCCGGGGTTTGTGTAGTCTGAACAATGCAGAGAACTTGTACGTTCAAGCATCAAGCTTGGGTCCAGGCAACTTGTCGGCCACTGGGGGTAATCCTAGGACATGAAGACCATCATTCGCGTCACGCTGTTACTCGGCTCGCTGAGTTTCCTCGCACCCCGAGCACAGGGGCAGTACTTCGGCCGGAACCCTGTTCAATATGAGAACTTCCACTTCAAAGTCCTGAAGACCCAGCATTTCGACGTCTACTTCTATGATAAGGAAGCGCCGGCGGCGGCCGAAGCCGCGCGCATGGCCGAGCGCTGGTATGCCAGGATCTCGACCGTGCTGCGGCACCAGCTCAGCGGCCGCCAACCGCTGATCCTCTACTCCGATCACCCGGATTTCGAGCAGACGAACGTGCTCGGCGAGCAGCCGGGCGAGGGCACGGGCGGCGTCACCGAGAGCCTGAAGCGCCGCATCATCCTGCCGATGGGGGCGTCGCTGGCCGAAACGGATCACGTGATCGGCCACGAGCTGACACACGCGTTCCAATACGACATCACGGGCGTCGGCCGCGGATCGATGGCCGGCGGCCTGAATCGCGTACCGCTCTGGTTCATCGAAGGCATGGCCGAATACATGTCGCTCGGCCCCGTCGATCCCAATACGACGATGTGGATGCGCGACGCGGTGCGCCGCGGCGAGCTCCCCAGGTTCCGGGACCTCGACAGTTACAAGTATTTCCCGTACCGGTGGGGCCAGTCGTTCTGGGCGTATCTGGGCGGCACGTACGGTGACGACATCGTCGGCGCGCTGCTGCGCGCGGCCGGCCGGACGGGCAACGTCCAGGCGTCGCTCGAGACGATGACGCACCGGCCCGTCGATAGTCTCATTGCGGACTGGCATCGCGCGTTGACCGAGGCGGCACAGCCGGTGGCGGTGGCGACCGGTGTCACGCTCCCCGTCGATAAGGCGCACGTCCAGCAACAGCGCCTGATGCCGGTGACGACGACGGGCGCGCGGCTGCTGGTGAGTCCCGGCAAGGAGCAGCACTACAACATCGCGCCGGCGTTGAGCCCCGACGGCCGTCGCATGGTCTACTTCTCGGACGTGGGACTGTTCTCCATCGACATGTACCTCGCCGACGCGGAGAACGGACACACGATCCGCAAGCTCGTGTCCGCGACGCGGGATCCACACCTCGAGAGCCTGCAGTTCATCAGCTCCGCCGGCGCCTGGAACGCCGACGGCAGCCGCTTCGTCTTCGGCGCCGTGGTGACCGGCAAGCCGGCGCTGCGCATCGTCAAGGGCGATAACGGCGACCTTGTGCAGGAGATCAAGTTCCCGACGCTGGGTGAGATCTTCAATCCGACGTGGTCGCCCGACGGCAGCAGGATCGCGTTCAGCGCTCAGGTCGGAGGGCTCACCGATCTCTTTTTGTATGACCTCGCCGGCGGGCAGCTGCAGCGCCTGACCGATGATTCCTACGCCGATCTGCAGCCGGCGTGGTCACCGGACGGCTCGCAGATCGCGTTCGTGACCGATCGCTTCGGCACGTCGCTCGATTCACTGACGTACGGCGACTATCAGCTCGCCGTCATCAGCGCGCGTCCCGGCGGACAGATCACGCGGCTGCCACATCTGCCCAACGCCAAGCACATCAATCCGCAGTGGAGCTCGGACGGCAGGAGCCTCTACTTCCTCGCCGATCCCGGCGGGATCACCAACGTGTTCCGGATGTCGGTGGGCGACGGTGCCATCACACAGGTCACAAACGTGTTTAGCGGCGTCAGCGGGATTACGGCATTGAGCCCGGCGCTCAGCGTCGCGCAGCGAGCGCCACGCGCGGTGTTCAGCGTGTACACCGGCGGCGGCTACGCCATCCAGGCGCTCGACGATCTCGCGACGCTGGCGGGCGGCCCGGTGACGGCTCTGCCCCCATCGGCATCGGTACTGCCACCGACCGACCGCTCGGGCGTCGGCGCCGGCATCGCGACGGCGATCAAAGACGCCAACGCGGGACTCCCCGACGCGGGCACGGTGGCGCTCAGCAGCGCCGTGAAGGCATACCACCCCAAGCTCTCGCTCGATTTCATCGCCCAACCGAGTCTCGCGATCGCGGCCGATCGCTTCGGGACGTACGTCGGCGGTGGGATCACGCTGTACTGGAGCGACATGCTCGGCGACCACAACCTCGTGACGATGGCCCAGCTCAACGGCCGGGTCCAGGATTTCGCCGCGCTGCTCGCCTACGGCAATCGCAAGTCGCGCCTGAACTGGACTGTCGGAGTGCAGCAGATCCCCTACATTCTCGGCGGCTACGCGCTGTTCCGCGATCCGACCAATCCCAGCATCATCGTCGAGGAGATCGAGCGGTTCAAGCAGACCAATCGGGAGGTCAGCGGCATCGTCGCGTATCCGTTCAACCGGTCACTACGCGTGGAGGCGTCCGCCGGCGCACAACAAATCTCCTTTGACGACGAGCTGAAGAAGCGGGGCTTCAACCCGGATAACTCACTCGCATACGATTCGACGATCCACCTGCCGGTTCCGGGAAGTCTCACGTTGGCAACCGGAAGCGCGGCCCTGGTGCATGACAATTCGTACTTTGGGGCCACCAGCCCGATTCTCGGCGACCGCTGGCGGTTGGAGGTCGATCCGACGTTCGGGACCCTGAGATTCTTCACACTGCTCGGGGATTATCGGAAGTACGTCATGCCGTTCCGGCCATTCACGCTCGCGGGCCGCGTCCTGCACGTGGGCCGCTACGGCCGCGACGCGGAAGACAACCGCATGTACCCGTTGTTCATCGGGTACCCGAGCCTCGTCCGCGGCTACGATTACGGCAGCTTCAACGCCAGCGAGTGCGGCAACGGTTCTGCAACAACGTGTCCTGTGTTCGATCAGCTGGTGGGAAGCAAGATCCTCGTCGGCAGCATCGAGCTCCGGTTCCCACCGTTCGGATTGCTCGGCGCCGGTGGTGGCTACTACGGCATCCTGCCCATCGAGGCCGGAATCTTCTACGACGCGGGTGTGGCGTGGACCCAGGCGGAAAACGCGCAGCTATTCGGAGGAACGCGCAAGCTCGTGCGCAGCACCGGCGTCTCGTTCCGGCTCAACCTGCTCGGCTATGCGATCGGTCAGATGGACGTCGTGCATCCATTCGACCGGCCGCAGAAGAATTGGATGGTGCGGTTCAGTTTGACAGAAGGGTTCTAGATTGTTCGCAGTGTGATGTAGGGGCGCAGCATGCTGCGCCCCTACGTCGTTTCCGGCTAGCGCACAGGCAATCCGCTGGGTACCGAGGCCGGCACAAGCCCCGAGAGGTCGCGGGCCGCCGGGTCGGTGAGCGACTTGAGGAATGCGACGAGCTCGCGCTGCTCCGTCTCCGTCAACTGCAACGGCGTCCGCAGCTGGAAGTCGAGCGTGGCGAGGATGGTGTCGATCGTCGCCCGGTCGCCGTGATAGCTGCTCTGCACTGCCGCCGGGAGCGTGGCGGGGTTGAACTCGCGCAATGACTTCGGCACGTCGCTATAGTGCGCGACCACCGTCTCGAGCGTCGGGAGGGTGCCGTCGTGAAAGTACGGCGCCGTCAGCTCGACATTCCGCAGCGGCGGCACGCGGAACGCGAACTCGTAGAATTGATTGTTCTGGAGCTCACCGCGGCCGAGGTCGAGCGGCGCACCCCGCCCCACGCCGGGGCCGAGCTGCGGAGCTCCACTGTTGGAGAAGGATTGCCCGCCAAGGAAAGGTCCGTTGTGGCAGCTCGCGCAACGCGCCCGAGTGAAGAACAGGAGCGCGCCGCGTTTCTCCTCGATGCTGAGAGCGTTGTCCTCGTGACGCAGGTAATGGTCGAAGCGGGAATCGGTTTTCATTAACGCGGCCGTCTGAAAGGCGGCGATCGCCCTTGCGGCGTGGCTGAACGTGAGACTGTTCTGCGGCAGGCCGGGATAGGCTGCATGGAAGAGGGTGACGTACTCCGGGATGGCGAGCAGGCGCTGCATCACGGCCTGCCAGACTTGAGCCGGCTGGCTGTCGCTGATCTGCGCCAGCTCGTTGGGATTGCCGAGCACATCGACGTCGCCGGCATCGCCGCGCATTTCCCTCCGGTTCAGCACCGGCATCATGGCCTGCGCGGTGATGACGTTCGGCAGATCTGGTGGCAGGGTCACCTCGGGCGGCGGCGGGCCAAAGCGGCTGAGCCGGCCGTCCCAGAAGACATAGGACAAGCCGATCGCGGTGTTGAGGAGCGACGGGGCGTTCCGCGGCACAAAGCTCCGGCCCGGACCAAGCGTGCGGGCGGTCCCGGTTCCGGTGCCCCCCGTGCCGATCGCGAGCGGCAGACCGTCCGTCGCAGCCAGCGCCGGCTCGTGACACGTGGCGCACGCGATGTCGCGGTTGCCGCTCAGGACCTTGTCGAACATCAGCGCCCGCCCGAGCGCGACGAGCGCCGGATCCTGCTGCGGGGACGCCCCAATCGGCGTCACCCCCCACGGGCCGATGCTGCGCCGCAGCTGCGCATCGAGTGATTCCGGGAAACTCGTCGTCGGCGGCGTTTCGTCGCACGCCGCCGCCAGCAGCAGCGCCGCGACACATAACGGTCTGACGTAAAAAGTCATGATGCACCTCCTCGCCGGGGGGAGCTCAATGGAGCGGCAGCGACAGGGAGATCTGATGAGTGGCCGTATTGACGTCGATCAGACTCAGCGGACCACTCGGGGCCGCGAGGATCGTCCCGCTCGCCAGCGCGAGGTCGCGAACGCCCACGATGAACTGGGTGCCGGGGCGACCGGCACCCTTCGTGACGCGACCGCGGTACCGGAGCTCGAGCTCCGGGAACCGGAGCGTGATGCCCCAGGTCGGCGACCACTCCAGCCAACCGGTGCGCAGCGAGCGCCGCGCGAGCTCGACATTGTCGGTCTGCTGCAACCGATAGTTGATGGAGTGCAGCATCAACCCCAACTGCAGGCCGACCATCTTGTTCGTGCCTGCGAGATCGATGTCGCGACCGGCGCCGATGCGGAACACGGCATTGGAGAACCTGAACCGGTTTTCAATCGTCTTGCCGCCGGTGGGGATCGTGTCGCCTCCAAGCGTCGCAGTCGGAACGATCGCGTCCGCCCACGTGTAGCTCCGGATCGGCTCGTAAATCGCATCGACGCCGAACGTCGCCGGGCCAAGCACTTTGGACAGTCCCAGACCGAGATTGTAGGCGTAGGAGCGGCCCGGATCCCACGGAATCACGGCAACGTTCGTGATGTCATAGTCCGGAAGTTTGGGGTGCGTCGCGCGATTGACGGTCAGGGCCCAGCCGATGCTCCACCCCGGTGTCGCGAGCGGCATGCGATACTCGAGCTGTGCGCCCCAGGTGTTGGTGCGATCGAAGTTGTGGTCGGTGCGCGGCTCGAAGACGATTTGCTGCAATCCGGGATCCCAGAACTGATCCACATAGAGGACGCTGTGCGTAGCGGCAAAGCGATTGTGGAGGACGACGGCCTCGAGCGACCGCGCGCCGCGCTCGCCGGGCCATTCCTTCAGCGCACCCACGCGGAAATCGATGGCATGGCCGGTTTGTTCGACGCGTCGACTGCCGCTGTAGAGCAAATCGACGCCGTCGAGCGCATGCAGTCCGGTCCACAGCGCGCTGCCGCCGACCGAAAGGTTGGTGCCCGGCCAGCTCCGTCCAATCATGCCGAACGCATACTCGTTGCCGTGTGCGCGCAAATCGGGACCAGGGATCGCCACTCCGCCGGGCAGCGATGGCGTTCGTGGGGTCGCCACGAATCCGCCAGACCCTTGCTGCGGTGGCCGACTCGCGTCGACCTGTTGCAACACGAGCGCAAGGCCACCGTACCAGGTCGCCCGGCGCGCCAGCATCGCGAACGGCAGCGAACGGCCGCCGCCGGCCCCGCGCGACACACCGTAGACCGTTGGCGAGCTGAAGAATCGCGACGCGCGCAGCCGCGCCGTCGTCGCCGGGTTGGCAAATGGATCGCCCAGCGAGTCCGGCAGCGCGATCGACACCCCGCCCAGGCCCAGATTGTTGGACGGGAAGACCTGGAACTGGTCACCCTGGGCGATGGGGATTGTCTTGATCGGGATCAGCTGCGCACGGGCGGGACTGACGAGACAACAGAGCGGAACGGCGAGACAAACGGCCCGCAGGCCACAGGATGACATAGACACCTCGACGGAGAAGGGTCCCTGTGGAGGAGGATACCCGCCCGGACCCCGTCGCGTCACCAGAGGCGCGCCTAACGTCATGTTGCACCGATGCAACAGGACCGGAACCGCAACCAGCCGGGAGGGGTTCATCCAACCATGCAAAAGCGCAAACTAGGCAGTCAGGGACTGGTGGTATCTGCTTTGGGCTTGGGCTGCATGGGGATGTCGGACTTTTACGGCACGCGCGACGACGCGGAATCGATTGCGACGATTCACCGCGCGTTGGACCTGGGCATCAATTTTCTCGACACCGCCGATGTGTACGGGCCGTTCACCAACGAGGTGCTCGTCGGCAAGGCGATCAAGGGCAAGCGCCGCGGCGTTATTCTGGCGACGAAGTTCGGCAATGTCCGCGCTCCGGACGGCAGGTTTATCGGCCAGAACGGCCGCCCCGAGTACGTGAAAGCGGCGTGCGACGCCTCGCTGGGTCGTCTCGGTGTCGATCATATCGATCTGTACTACCAGCACCGCGTCGATCGTGCCGTGCCCATCGAGGACACTGTGGGCGCCATGGCTGACCTGGTGCAACAGGGAAAAGTGCGGTTCCTCGGGCTGTCGGAGGCGTCGGCGCAAACCATCAGACGCGCGCACGCGGTCCATCCCATCACCGCGCTGCAGACCGAATACTCGCTGTGGAGCCGCGACGTGGAGGACGAGATCCTCCCGACCGTCCGCGAGCTCGGCATCGGCTTCGTGGCCTACAGCCCGCTGGGCCGTGGCTTTCTCACCGGGCAGATCAAACGGCCGGAAGACATTCAGGAAGGCGACTGGCGCAGGAATCATCCGCGCTTTCAGGGCGAGAACTTTCAGACGAATCTCGAGCTCGTGCGCCGGGTCGAAACGCTCGCCCGGGAAAAGCGTTGCACGCCGGGCCAGCTGGCGCTGGCGTGGTTGCTCGCCAGGGCCGAAGACATCGTCCCAATCCCCGGGACCAAACACCGCAAGTATGTCGAGGAAAACATCGGCGCCCTCAACGTGACGTTGTCGGGCGCCGACATTGCGCAGATCGAGGATACGGGTGCCGCCGCTGGTGCGCGCTACGCGGAGGGCGGGATGCGCACCGTCAACGGCTGACCGAGACTTCCCCCTTGGCCGCCTGCTCGAGCGTGGCGATATCGAGCTTCTTCATTTGTAGCACCGCCTGCATGACGCGATTGGCCTTCTTGGGATCTTTGTCGCTCAGCAGCTTGCCGAGTGCGGTCGGCACGATCTGCCAGGAGAACCCGAACTTGTCCTTGAGCCAGCCGCACTGGCTCTCGGCGCCGCCGTCGGCGGTGAGCTTGCGCCAGTACTCGTCGATCTCCTCCTGGTTGTCGCAATTCACCACGAGTGAGAACGCTTCGCTGAACTTGAAGTGCGGACCGCCGTTCAGCGCCGTGAAGTCCTGCCCCGCGAGCTGAAAGTAAACCACCATCACCGAGCCTTTGGGCCCGGGTCCCGCGTCGCCGTAGCGGCTGATCTGGAGAATCTTGGAGTTCTTGAAGATCGACGTATAGAATCGCGCCGCGTCTTCGGCGTTTTTGTCGAACCACAGGAACGGCGTGATTTTCTGCATGCTCCGTCTCCTTCCCGTTAGTATTCCGGCGTGAAAATCGCTACGTGGAACGTCAACGGCATCCGGGCGCGCGCAGCGCAGCTCGCCGAGTGGCTGCAGCGGGACCAGCCCGACGTCGTCTGCCTCCAGGAGCTGAAGGCCGAGGCAGCCCAGATCCCCGTAGCGTGCAAGCTCGCCAATTACCACGCGTTTTGGCACTCCCGGAAGGGCTACTCGGGCGTCTCGTTACAGATTCGACGCGATCTGTTTGCCGTCGATCCCGTGTTCAGCCATCCGCCGTTCGACATGGAATCGCGCATCGTGCAGGTCGAGCACGGCGATCTGGTCATCGCGTCGGTCTACGTTCCCAACGGCGGCAAGGATTATCCCGCGAAGCTCGCCTTTGTCCAAAGCCTCATCGGTTGGGCTGCCCAGCTCAAGGCAGATGGCAGACAGCTAATTCTGTGCGGGGACATGAACATCGCCCGGGCCGAGATGGACGTGCATCCGAAGGAGCGCAAGGCGAACGCCGTGGGACAGCGGCCCGAGGAGCGGGCTCTGTTTCAGCGGCTGCTCGACGCCGGCCTCGCCGACCTTGGCCGCGATTTCGATCCCGAGAACGCGGACCTGTTCACGTGGTGGGCGCCGTGGCGGAACCTGCGCGCCCGCAACATCGGCTGGCGCCTCGATTATGTGCTCGCCTCACAGGCCGTCGCCGATCGCGCCACGAGCTGCGTCGTCCTGTCAGACGTGGGGACGAGCGATCACGCGCCGGTCGTGATGACACTGTAACGGGAAACGGGAATCGAGAAACGGGAAACGTGGGTGACCGATCTCGTTTCTCGTTTCCCGCTACACGTTTCCCGGCTTTTTATTATCGTATCGCCCATGGCCAACGTGCGGGTCTACGGAAAGGCCGCGCCGCAGCGCGCCGATGGATCGCCTCTCCTGGCCGGCCTGCTCGCGGCAATCGGAATCATCGTAGCATGGGTTGGCCTGGTGTACGTAACGCACCACCCCGTCGGTGTCGCCGCATGGGGTGTCGGCGGACTGCTGGGGATCGTGGTCGCCAAGACGGCCAAGCCGCCCACCAAGGCTACCGGCGCGCTTGCGTCGGTACTGACCCTCGTCACCGTGTTCCTGGCCAAGGTGGTCCTGGTGGTCGTCGCCTTGCAGCCGATCTTGCGGCAGGAGCTCGCGAACAGTCCTGCATCGCTGATCGTGATCTTCCTCGCCGAAAAGACCCAACACAAGTCCTTCTCGCCGGAATTGCAGGCCACCATCGATGCGCGTCCCGAGCTGGTCGCCGATACGACGTTCTTCGGCCCGGGACATGAATTGCGGCAGCAGATGATTCACGAAGCGGCAACCGCCGCGCAGGCGTCTTCGTTTGCCGAACGAGAGCGCCTCGTGCACGTGCACTTCGACCAGTTTTTGTCGAAGCTGGGATTCTGGGCTCTGTTCCTGGGGACCTTCGGACTGCTGGACCTGCTGTGGATCGGGCTCGGTATGTCGACCGCGTGGACCCTCGGACAGGGACGGATCTGAGTTAGGTTCCGGTCCCCTTCCCCATCTCGCGCTCCTCGCGCTCGCGCTGTTCTCGCGCCAGCCGAACCCGCTCCTGGCGCTCCTTCGCCGCGGCCTCAGCGGCGGCCTCCCGTTCCCTTTCCTGCGCTTTCCAATCAGTGTTGGCAGCGACTTCTTCCCTGGCCCGGCTGACCCGCTGCTGGCGTTCGCGCACGCTGTCCTTCTGCCGCTGGTTGCGTTCGACCTCGCGCTGCACCTGGTTCTTGGTGTGCGCCCACCACATCACGAGGAACAGCCCAAACTGGGCGGGCAGAATGAAGATGAAGGAAGCGGGGAACAGTTGATTGACCGTTATCGTGACCGCGACACTCGCCACGGCCCATTTCCACCCCGTCAGGTGCTCGTATTCTGCGGCGAAATAGAACAGCGCCGCGAAGGTGAAGAGCCCACCGCCGAGCCCAAGCATGCGTTAATATGTAAAACCACGTTTGGGGATGCAACATTTTTATGCAGGAGGATGGCGGAATGCCCCGCATCGTCTGGATCGTCCTGTTGATCGTGATCTTTGGCGCGGCGATGTTTTTCTTGCGTCGTTATATGGAGCGCTAGGGTGTTGACTGTTTTCCTGCTCTCGCCGGCGAACTGCGCAGGCACGCGCGCGCAGCTCTTGCTCAAGAGTCAGACGAGTCCGCTGACCGCCCGGCTCGCCAACGGCGGCGCGCCGCTGGGCGAAGTCTTCACGTTCATGAGCAGTTTGTATTTCCGGGGAAAACTCGCCTACGCAAATAAATTCGGGCAGGCGTACGTGATTACACCGGGACGTGGGCTGCTTCCTCCCGATGTGCTGATTCGCGTAGAGGATCTGCAGCGGATGGCGGCGGTACCGGTCGATGAGGAGGAGCCTCGCTATCTGGAGCCATTGCTGCGCGATGCGCGCGCGCTCGCGCGCTCGTTGGGCAGCGAGGGCCGCGCGGTCCTGCTCGGGAGTGTGGCGAGCGCCAAATACGTGACACCGCTGCTCGAGGTGTTCGGCGACCGGCTCTTCTTCCCCGGCACGTTCGTGGGGCGCGGCGACATGAGTCGCGGCGGGTTGATGCTGCGCTGTGCGAAGGCTGGAACACCACTCGAGTACGTCCCGGTGCGGGGCGCGGTGCTGCATGGAACGCGGCCGCCGAAACTCGGACCGCCTGCCCGGCATCCTTATTAGGATCCCAACCAGGACTCGATCATGAGACGCTCGCTTCCATACATCTATTTCGCAGCGACACTGCTGCTTGCTTCGACGGTGCAGGCACAGTACGGGCGTGGCGGCGGCCTCCAGCCCGCCGGTCGGTATGGACCGAGCGCACCGAAGCTTCCCGGCGTCGAGCTGGCGGGACCGCTCGACTCCGCGCTCGCGCGCGTGCTACTCAGTCTCACGTCTGAACAGGCGACCCGGTACGCACAGGCCTACGACTCCTTCATGGTCGCCACGCGTCCCGAACGGGACAGCGCCGGCGCGGCCCTCGCCAAGATGAACGAACGGCTGGACACGGGCGACCGCGCCGCCGCGATGTTCTATGCCGAGCGGGCGCAGGAATTCGGGAAGGTGTTGAAAGACCGGCAGGAACGATTCGAGAGCGATCTGCGCCGCTGGCTCAGCGGCGATCAGGTGAAGGCGTACAAGAAGTGGCGCGACGGTGAAGACCAGGCGGCAGAGCGGCGGCGGAGGGAAGACGAGGTGCGCTGGCAGGAGGCCGGCTTCCGTGGCGATTTCGGGTCGCGGGCGTCGTCCGCTCCGGAGCTGAAAACAGCCCTCGGCACGCCGGCAGGGGTCGCGGCGCCGGCGCTCGGCTCAGCGGCGGTGCGCGTCGGGCGCACGTTGTACGTCGCCGGGCAGCTTGGCGTCGACAGCAGCGGCGCGCTCGCCGGCGCCGATTTGCGCGCGCAGGCCGAGCGGGCATTCGCGAACCTGGGCGCGGTATTGCAGGCGTCCGGCGCCACCGCCCGCGACGTCACGACGCTCACGATCTACGTGGTCAATTACCGTCCGGCCGACCTCGCAACGATTCGCGACGCCGGAGCGGCCTACTTCGGCGCCAATGCCCCGATCGCCACCGTGCTTGGCGTGCAATCGCTGAGCCGCGAGGGCGCCTTGATCG
>QHUQ01000232.1 GCA_003221985.1 Gemmatimonadota bacterium
GCTTCAAGTCTCTGCTCAAGGAGGATCCCGGGTTCACGGGCCGCGATGCCGTCTATTACTACCTCGCCGAGTCGCTCGTCAGAAACAAGCAGGAGGCCGAGGCCCTGCCCTACTTCGAGCAGCTTGTGAAGGAATTCGAGCAGAGCGAGTATCTCGTCGAGGCGCAAAAGCGGATCACCGGGCTGAAAACCCAGGTGACGAGCAAGACATCCGGAGGCTAGATGCATTCCTTCCGTCTCCCGGCCATGAGCGTCCTCGTCGCAATCGTCAGCGTCGCAGCCGGCGTGGCCGGCGCCCAGACCGATTCCACGGCGTTCTCTCCGCTCGAGCTCTCCGTGGCCTGCGCCCCGCCGCCGTCCATCGGGGGGCCGCCGCCGAACCCCCTCCGCCTCGTCGGCTCGCAGGACACGGTGCCGCGCACGCTGTTCGGCGCGCGAGACCTGGTCGTGATCGGTGGCGGCACGAACAATGGTGTGCTGCTCGGTCAGCAGTTCTTCGTCCGTCGCGGGAACCGCTTCGGCGTCAGCGACGCCGCGCGCGCGCACGGCGCCAGGACCCTGGGCTGGATCCGCGTCGTGGCGGTCAACGAATCGACTGCGATCGCGACCGTGGATCACGTCTGCGGCGCCATGGTGACGACGGACTATCTCGAGCCGTTTGTGGCGCCGGTGCTTCCTCCGGGCGCCGATCGGGACGAGGCGTCCGGCGAGCCCGACTTCACGTCGCTCGGACGCATCGTCGCCGGCAACGAGGATCGCGCCTCGGGGGGATCGGGCGACTTCATGCTCATCGATCGCGGGAGCGATCAGGCCGTGACCCCTGGCTCGCGATTCGCCGTGTACCGCGACATCGGCGTCGCCGGCATGCCGCTCGCCAGCGTCGGTGAAGCGATCGTGATCACGACGAGCGCGAGAATCGCGCTGGTGCGGATCACCCGCGCGCGCGACGCCGTCATCGCGGGCGACTACGTCGTACGACGCAGGTAGGGACCGGGGACTGCGTCATCCCGCCTTCCTGTCCGCGCTGCGCTGGTCGCGCGCGACGTTGAAATCCGTGACGCGCGGGCTGATGACCACGCTGAAGCGGCGGAAGTAGTCCGCTGCGGACGTCAGCGCGGTGACCATCACGACCCACAGGGCGGCCTGCCCCACGCGATCCAGATGGAACTGGCGCATCCGGCCGTGCGCCAGGATCAGCGCGAGGATCGCCACCACCTGCGCCACCATCTTGACCTTGCCGAGCGGCGAGGCGGGCACGGCGATGCCACGCGCATAGGCGAGGCTGCGCAGTGCGGTGACCGCGAACTCGCGTCCGAGAATCACCGCGACCATCCACGCCGGCGCGAGATCCATCTGCACGAGCGAGATCAGCGCGGCCAGGATCAGCAGCTTGTCGGCGAGCGGATCGATCATCTGGCCGAGGGGCGTGATTTGCTTGCGACGCCTCGCGAGGTACCCGTCCGCCCAGTCGGTGAGCGATGCGAGCGCGAAAATCACCGCGCCGACGATCTCGTTGGGGACGCCGAGAATCTGCCGGCCCTCGAACTTCGTCAGCAGCACTACCACGAGCAGCGGCACGAGGAAGATGCGCGTTACGGTCAGCGAGTTCGGGAGGTTCATCAGCGGCTCGCGCTCACATGATAACATCGGTGGTTGCCATGAAAGCGATTCTGCTCGCCGGGGGCAAGGGCACGCGATTGCGCCCGCTGACAATTCACACACCCAAGCCGATCGTACCGATCTTCGACCGTCCGTTCCTCCACTACCAGCTCGATCTCCTCAAGCAGGTGCCGGAGATCGACGAGGTGATCCTCAGCCTCAATTACCAGCCGCGGCGGATCGAGGAGATTTTCGGCGATGGCGCGGACTCGGGCATCGCGATTCGCTACGTGGTCGAGCCGGCGCCGCTCGGCACGGCCGGGGCCGTCCGGTATGCGGGCGAGTCGCTGCGCGAGTCGGTCGTCGTCTTCAACGGCGACGTGCTGACACAGGTCGACCTCGGCTCCGTCATCGCCCTGCACCGCGAGCGGAAGGCCATGGCCACGATCGTGTTGACGCCGGTCGAAAACCCCAGCGCGTACGGCCTGGTCGAAGCCGACGAGCGCGCCAACATCCGCCGGTTTCTCGAGAAGCCCAACGCCGACGAAATCACTTGCGATACGATCAACGCGGGGATCTACGTCCTCGAGCCCGACACCTTCGACCGGATCCCGAAGGACACGCCGTGGTCGATCGAGCGGAGCTTCTTCCCGTCACTGATCGATCGCGACGAAACGTTCGTCGCCTACGTGTACCGCGGCTACTGGATCGACATCGGCACGCCGGAGAAATACATTCAGGTGCACCGGGACATCATGGACGCGAAGTACATCGGGCACCGGGGCCGACAGGCGGCGCGGTTTGCGGCCGGTCCGGCGACGGCGTTCGTCTCGCCCGAGGCGCGGGTCGAAGACGGCGCGATGCTCCAGGGCCCGTGCTTCATCGACGACGGCGTTGTCGTCAAGGCCGGCGCACGGATAGGGCCGTACAGCGTCCTCGGCCGCCAGTGCCACGTCGAAGAACACGCGGTCCTCGAGCACGCCATCGTGTGGGCGAACTGGCGGATCAGCCAGGAAGCGATCGTGCGCCGATCGATCATCGGGCGCCACTGCCACATCGGCCGCAGCGCCATCGTCGAGGACGGCGTGGTCCTCGGCGACAAATCCGTCGTCACCGACCATAGCCGGCTTTGACCATCAGTCATCGGGCCATGAACCATGAGTCATAAACCGTGAGCCATCAGCCATGAGCCATCAGCCATCAGCCATATCTCTGTCCTTGAACGCGGACATCTTCAAAGCGTACGACGTTCGCGGAGTCTATCCCTCCGAGATCAACGAGGACGCGGCGCGGGCCATCGGCGCTGCGTTCAGCGCCTACCTCGAGGCGAAGCGGATCGCGGTCGGCCGCGACATGCGGCTCTCGTCGCCGGCCCTCGCCGCGGCGTTCATCGATGGCGCGACCTCCCGGGGGACCGACGTCGTCGACTACGGGATGATTTCGACCGACATGCTGTACTTCGCCGTCGCCCGCGACGGCCACGACGGCGGCGTGCAGATCACGTACGTCGAGCACGCGATGTCGTTCATCGATCCGCCGGTCATCAAGCCTTTCAACGTGGTGCTCGACGCGGGCAGCGGCATGGGAGGGCTCGTCGCGCCGAAGCTGTTCGAACGGCTTCCCTGCCGGACGACGCGACTGTGTTTCGAGATCGACGGCCGCTTTCCCAACCACGAGGCCAATCCGCTGATCGAGGAGAACCGCCGCGACATCGTCGAGCGGGTCGTTGCGGAGAAGGCCGACGTCGGGATCGCCTGGGACGGGGACGCGGACCGCTGTTTCTTCATCGACGGGACCGGCGCGTTCGTCTCCGGCGACTTCATCACGGCGCTGCTGGCCGAGGCGTTCCTGATCAAGCATCCTGGCGCGTCGATCGTCTACGACCTGCGCGCCAGCCATGCCGTGAAGGACACCGTCGCGCGCTACGGCGGCACGGCGCTGATGAACCGCGTGGGCCACGCCTTCTTCAAGCGCCGGATGCGCGAGACCAACGCCATCTTCGGGGGCGAAGTGACGGGCCACTACTACTTCCGCGACAACTTCTACGCGGACAACGGGTTCATCCCGGCACTGCTGATGCTGGAGTTGATGTCGAAGAAAGGCCAGCCCCTCCACGATCTGCTGAAGCCGCTCGCCGGGCGCTACTTCATCTCGGGCGAAATCAACACGAAGCTGGCGAGGATGGATCTGGTGCCGGCCAGGCTGGCGACAATCGCCGCGCGGTACGCGGACGGCCACCAGTACGAGCTCGACGGGCTCTCGGTGGAATATCCCGACTGGCACTTCAACGTGCGGCCGTCGAACACGGAGCCGCTGCTGCGGCTGAATCTCGAGGCGACGACATCGCAAATGATGGAGAGGAAGCGGGACGAGGTGCTCGCACTCATCAGGACGTGATATAAAATTGGCGAGCTG
>QHUQ01000233.1 GCA_003221985.1 Gemmatimonadota bacterium
AGATCCAGCCTGCCGTCATTGTTCAAGTCCGCGAGCGCGGCGCCATACGAGAATCCCGGCGCCTCGAGACCCCATTCCCGGGTCCGATTGGTGAACGTCAGATCCCCATTGTTGTGGAACAGGTAATTGGGTACCCGAATGCCCGGCAGCGCCTGAATGGTCTGCAGCTGTCGAGGGCTGGTTTTCGATCCCTCGGCGCGGCGCAGTCGGAACATCGTGGTTTGATAGTCGTAGTCGGTTACCGCCTTCGGGTAGCCGTTCGTGATGAAGAGGTCCTTGGCGCCGTCATTGTCGACGTCGCCGAACAGTGCGCTCCAGCTCCAATTCGTATACGCGACCCCGGCGAGGCGGGCGATGTCGCTGAACACCATGCCGCCCCCGCCCGCCCGGGTGACCCCATTGCTCAATTGCAGCGTGTTCTGGGTGTAGCCTCCCTGAAAACGGTGGCGCCGGCGGTCCAGGTCGGCCGCATTCGTAACTACGCCGCTCGTCCGTTTCCGCCCCGGGAGATCTTCCGGCATCATGTCCGTCTGCATGATGTCGGGCCAGCCGTCGTTATTGAAATCGGCGACGTCGATCCCCATGCCGGCAAAGCTCGTGTGCTTGAGCCAATCGCGTGTTTTGTCCGCAAACGTGCCGTCGCGGTTGTTGATGTAGAGCACGTCTTCGGCCACATCGTCGTTCGAGAGATACAGGTCCGGCCAGCCATCCCGGTTGAAGTCGCTCACCACGACACCGAGTCCGAACTGGGCGTCGTTCGAGATCCCTGCCTGCTGCGAGACGTCGGTAAAGGTCCCGTCGCCGTTGTTGCGGTACAGCTTGTCGGATCCCTCGACACCGTGGTGCCGGATGCCGGCGGGATGGATTTCGAGCTGGCTGCGCTCGAAATCCCGCGGCGAGTTGCCGAGGAGAAAGAGGTCGAGGTCGCCGTCCCGATCATAGTCGAAGAAGACGGCGTGCGTGGTGAAACCGGAATCATCGATGTGATATTGCGCCGCGGAGTCGGTGAAGGTGCGGTTGCCGTTATTGATGAACAACAGATTCCGGCGCTGCTCGGGTGTCGACCAGGGTGGGCCGGACACCGAGAGATAGATGTCGACGTAGCCGTCGTTGTTGATGTCCACGGTGCTCACACCACTGATCCAGCCATGCGTCGCGACACCTGCAGCCCGCGTGATGTCCTCGAACCGCATGTCGCCTGTGTTGAGGTAGAGGCGACTCGAGACCATGTTGCCGGCCAGGAAGATGTCCGGCAGGCCGTCGTTGTCGATGTCGGCGACCGCGACGCCGGCGCCGTTGTAGACGTAGGGATTCGTCAGCACGTTCACGGAATCGCTGACGGTGATGGTATTGGCGAACGTGATTCCGGTTTGGCGCGGCGTGAGCAGCTTGAAGAGCGGGGCACCGCGCTGTTCAGCGGGACGGCAACCAGCCAGCAGCAGAATCGTAAGCGCGCGGAGGAGTCGTGCTCTCATTCAGGGCGACGCGTGTTGTACTCCGCGACGTAGCGCCGATGCGCCGCGTCATCCGGATAATGCAGCTCGGCGCCGTAGGGGTAGTGCGTCGCCGCATGGAATGGCAACGGCTCCACGGTCTGTCCCGCCGCGGTGTGCAGGTCGGCATCCTTCATCCACGCGACGTTGTACAGCAGGAAGTCCCGCTTCCAGCCCGCAGGTAGAGCCGGCGTCGCGGACTCGGCAAACTCGAGCGACATCTCGTCACCCGAGGCGATGATCACGCTCTGGTCGTCGGCCGCGGCGAGTAGCGGCAGCACGTCGCCGTAGCGCGTGAAGTGGCCGCGGACCGGCAGCCACGGCGACTCTTTGGACACCTGGGAATAGTCGAACCAGAACGGCCCGTAGCGCCCACCCTTCCGGAAGACCCGCGACCAGCCGCGCGCGTGCAGATAGGCGGCCACCGGCGCTAGTCGGGTAATGGTCAACGGTGCCGCATCAGCGCCCAGGGACAAAAAAACGTGATCCCAGTAGATCTCCATGTTCGTCCGGATGCGCACATGGCGATCGCCCGAGAGCCACTTACCCGACATATCGACAATTATCGATTTGTCCTTCCCGGCGGGGAACGTGAGGTTCGCGACGGTGCGCCACTGGCCGGTGGCGTCGCGCACCTGCACGAAGGGCCGGACAATCTGAACGGCCCTGCCCTGAGCCACCGCCGCGTTGATGCTCGCGTCCGTCGGGAACAGCCAGCCCTGGAGGAAGAGACGGACCTCGCGGGCGTCGGGCAGTGACCCGAAGTCGAGGATCAGGTCGTGCGTCTGTGTCACGCCCTGGTATTTGCCGGGCGTGAGCCCGCCCACATAGTCATCATCCTTCGCGCGCAGCTGCGGCAGCAGATCTCTGCCGCGCTCGTCTGAGGCTGAGATCGGCAGGTATTTCCTTGGCACTTGATGAATCGCGAGCTGGCCCGCTGCGGGTGAGCCGGGTGGGACGAAGCTCTCGTCCACGAAAACGTCGACCGAGTCGGGATGATCGACCGCCAGCAGCTCGAGCTGATCGACGTAGGCAACTTCCCACAGCTCTTCGGTGAGTTGCATGCGGTAACGGCCATCGGCCGGCTTCAGCCGGTCGCCGGGAATGCGGAAGTACTCGACTGCTGCCTGGGGCGGGCCGTAGATCGTCTTCTCTCCCGCCATGATGCCGAGCGGCATGCCGAGGGCGCTGGCCCAGGTCACGTCGGTGAGGAAGCGGTAGGCTTGGCCGTCCCACGTATAAAGGAAGGTGCAGGAGCCTTTCAGCACCTGTTGTTCCAGCATGGATTGGCTGACGGGATAGTAGAAGCTCTGCGGCACGCCGTTGGTCCAGACGACGCGCAGCACGTCTGCCTTGAGCTGATTGCCCAACCCGAAATGCATCACCGGCTGGTCGACCGTTCGCATCTGGTACAGGTCACCGGCGCGCAGCTCGAGGCGCGAACCGATGCCGAACGTGTTGTTCTTGCCGCTGCCGTCCCTCAATGCCACGAGGCCGACGTTGACGAACTGATTCGCGTTGCCGCCGTCGTTGCGCAACACCCGCACTCGGCCATCGAGCCCGACGACTACCAGGTCGAGATCGCCGTCGTTGTCGTAGTCGAAGCTCAGCAAGCGACGCGCGGGCGTGCCTTTCACCGCCACCGGAAGCAGGGCGCTCTTGTCGGTGAAGTGCCCCTTCTCGTCGTTGTGAAGCAGAGTCAAGCCGCCTGAGCCGGACGTGATGAGGTCGAGCCAGCCGTCGTTGTCGAAGTCAAAGAACAGCGCGTCGGACACGTCGGCACGAGGCCCGTCGGCACGGGAGTCGCGCGTAAAGTTGCCGGAGCCGTCGTTCCGGTAGAACCCGCTCGCGAAGAGGTCGAGAAAACCATCGTTGTCATAATCAGCCGCGCTGAGCGCCGTAGGACGGTGGAGGTTGGCGAGGTTGTGAAGGGTTTGGAAGCGCCCTTCTTCCAATCCTCGGTAGAAAGTCACCACACCGTTGTCTTCTACGATCAAGTCGGTGCGCGCATCGCCGTCAAAATCCCCGAAAACCGCGTGCGATGCTCCGGCTGCGATCGTCTGCTGCGTGAACGAGCCGTCGCCGTTGTTGCGGTACAGACGCCCCGCCACGAAGAGGTCGAGGTCCCCGTCGTGATCGAGATCGGCGAAGAACGCGGCGCCGCTCGTGGAATCGCTGATTGCGGATGTGCGGGAGAATGTATCGTCGCCCTTATTATGGAAGAGAGCGCCGGCCGCGAAGACGTCGAGACGTGAGGGCGAGCCGGGCGCTGAACGTGAGGATCGGATAACCCGGTGGCGTTCCGGTTGGGCCGCGCAGCTCGGCCATGCTGGCTTGATAGATGGGCGTTGTCTCGAGCACGGCTTGGGCGCGCGCCAGTGAGGCTGGGGCCGGGTTTGCCACGGCTACCGCGAAGGCGCGCTGCGCCTGCATTGGTAGCGTCGGGAGTCGTTGCCGCAGCAGCTCGAGCTGGTCGCGCGCCTCGACCACTTTGCCCGAATCGAGCAGTGCCTCCGCGTACGCGAGCCGTGCCGCGACGTTCGCTGGCGCCGCTTCGACCAAGCGCCCCCATGCCTGCAGCGCGTAGAGCGTCTTCAGATGCCGCGGCGATTGCTGCAGCGATGCTTCTAGCGTGCGGCGTGCCGCGTTGCTATCGCCACTGAGTCTTTGCGCCGTGGCTTGGAGCAAGCGGATGTCGGGATCGTCGGGAGCGAGCTTCACTGCCCGGTCAATTTCACGCCGGGCATCGGTATACCGGCCCAGCCGCAGGTACACGAGACCAAGGTTGGCGTAACCTGACGGTTCCTCCGGCGCAAGACGAATCAGCTTGACGAATTCGTTCGACGCCTCTTCTAGACGGTTTTCTTCGACGTACGCGAGGCCGAGCGTACGGGCGGTGAGGATGGCGCCGGCGTCGGCGGGATTCTGCTGCTGCTTGCGGCAGCCGAGCAGCAGGAGGATACCGATCGCGCAAAAGGAAACGCGGGACATGGGCAGGGAAGCTAACGCTCCCGTGCCGGGCCGGATATCGTTTACGCCATGCGTCGTCTGGTGGTGATCCTCACGTTCGTGTGCGCCATCGGCGCGGTTGTGGTGCTCAATGGTCGCGCCGCGGGGAGTGTGTCGAGCGGGAGGGCGAGCATCCAGCTCCGCGACGTCGCGCAGGCGAGCGGGATCGACTTCGTGCATCAGTCACCGACCCTCGACCTCAAGGTCCAGCACATCGCCGCCCACATCGCCGCGCTCGGCGCGTGCGTCTCCGTTGCGGACGTGAACAACGACAACTGGCCCGATCTCTACTTCACCTCGTCGCGCTTCGGCGCGGCCAGCGCGCTGTACCTGAACCAGAAGGACGGCACATTCCGCGACGTCGCGGCGGAGGCGGGGGTGGCGCTGCTCAATCGTCCCGGCGAGGGCGTGTCGATGGGCGCGGTCTGGGGCGATTACGACAACGACGGCTTCGAAGATCTCTTCGTCTACAAGTGGGGTTACCCGCAGCTGCTCCACAACCTCGGCAACGGCAAATTCGCGGACGTCACGGAGCAGGCCGGCTTGAGACACTGGATGAATTCCAACGGGGCGGTCTGGCTCGACTTCGATCGCGACGGCCTGCTCGACCTCTACGTCACCGGCTACTTCCGCTCCGACATCGATTTCTGGCACTTGCGCACCACTCGCATCATGCAGCAGAGCTGGGAATTCGCCACCAACGGCGGCAAGAATCTGCTGTTCAAGAATCTCGGCAAGGGCCGCTTCGCCGACGTGACCGACTCGATGGGCGTGGGCAGCACGCGCTGGACGCTGGCGGCGGCCGCGGCCGACTTCAACGACGACGGCTGGCCCGACCTCTATCTCGCCAACGACTACGGGCCGGAGGAGCTGTTCCTGAACCGTGCGGGGAAGCGGTTCGAGCTGGCGCGCGCCGGGCTCGAGGACGATTCCAAGAGCGGCATGGCGGTCGCGGTGGGGGACGTGTACAACCGCGGCGAGCACGACGTATTCGTCACCAACATCTCGGAGAAGGGCTTTCTGTTTCAGGGCAACAACCTGCGCCTCAACTTTCTCAAACAGCTGGGCCGGTTCGACGAAGTCGCGAGCGGCGTCGTCGCCGACGCGGGGTGGGCGTGGGGCGCGCAGTTCGGCGACCTGAACAACGACGGGCTGCTCGATCTCGTCGTGGCGAACGGCTTCATCTCGGGCGACTCGACGCGCGACTACTGGTACGCGATGTCCAAGATCGCCGGCGCCCAGGGCAACATCTTCGAGGACGCGAAGAACTGGCCGCCGATCGGCGGCGCGAGCCTGTCGGGGTACGAGCGCTCGCGCGTGCTGCTGAACACCGGTTCGGGAGGGTTCGTGGATGTTGCCGAGGAGGCGTCGGCACGCGCAGCAATCGCAGCGCGATCGGCGCCGAGGTGACCGTCGAGCTCGGCTCGGCGCGGCAGCGGCAGGTTGTCGATGGCGGGATGGGATTTTGCAGCCAAAACGATCGCCGACTGCATTTCGGGTTGGGGAACCAGCGCCTCGGGCGTGTGACGATCCGTTGGCCGTCCGGCACGGAGCAGGTACTCGCTGGGTTGGCCATCGACCAGCTGCATGTGATCACTGAACCGTATTGAAACCTCTCGACCCCAAATACCTGATCGTCTTTCTCATCACGCTGGTGCTCGTGGTGGGCGAGGCGCGCTACAGCATCCTCGGTGGCTACGACCGGCTCGCGACGACGCTGGGCGTCTGCATGGCGACGGAGATCATCCTGTCGTGGTGGCTGCGGGGGCGTGTCGCGAACGTCGCGAGCGCCTACATCACGGGGATTAGCCTGGCGCTGCTGATCAAGCCGCAGGCCAACATTCTCTGGCCGTTTGCGCTGGGCGCCTTCATCGCCATCGCGTCCAAATACGTTCTCACCTATCGCGGCCGGCATTTGTGGAACCCCAGCAATTTTGCGATCGCGCTACTGGTGCTCCTCGCCTCCGATTCCGTCGCGATTCTCAGCCATCAGTGGGGGAACGACATCCGGATCAATCTCGTGATCTGGGCGTTCGGATTGGCGGTGGCGTGGCGCGCGCGGGTCTTGCACGTGACGCTGACGTATGTCGCCTGCTTCGTGGTGCTGGCGGTGCTGCGCAACCTGATCGTGGGTGGGCCGCTGCTCGCCGAGTTGGCGCCGATTACGGGGCCGATGTATCAGCTGTTCGTATTTTTCATGGTGACTGATCCACGCACCACGGTGAGCACGAAGCGCGGGCGGATCATCGTCGTGGCGATCGTAGCGCTGGTCGAGTCGCTGATTCGTCTTGCCGGCGACTTCCAGATCCCGTTGTTGCGGCCGTTCTACGTATCGCCGCCGCTGCTCGCGCTCGCGTTTGTCGGGCCGGTGGCGATGTGGCTGGACTTACGTCGGACGGCCGGTCCGGCGCCAGCGCCGGTTGCAGTCTCTGTGTGACCCATGCCGTCCAGCAAGAGCTACCGCGATTTCGTCGTCGAGCAGTTGGGGCGTGTGGTGCCGCAAGTGCGCGCGCGCAGCATGTTTGGTGGCTTCGGGATCTATTCCGGCGAGCTCTTCTTTGCGCTGATTGCGAACAACGTTCTCTACTTCAAGGTCGACGATGTGAATCGTGGCGACTATGAGGCGCGGGGGATGGGGCCGTTCCGCCCGTATGGGGACGATCGCGACACGATGCAGTATTACGAGGTACCGGCTGACCTGCTCGAGGATGCCGAGGAGCTGGGCGCGTGGGCCGAGAAGGCCATAGGAGCCGCCCGCCGAAAGAAGAAGAAGTGAGGACAGCGGCGCCGACATCATCTGCACGAGACGGAGGCGGGATACGATATCCGCACGGTTCTGGAGCTGTTGGGCCACCGCAACGTCGCGACCACGATGATAACACGCATGTGCTGAATCGTGGGGGGTTGGGTGTGCGAAGCCCGGTCGACACGCTGTAATAAACCGTCTAGGCTGACCAGCCTAACTCACGGCCCGCAGCTCAAACGACGCGATTAGGCAGCAAAGAGTGATGGGCGGGGTATCTTAGACAGGTATGTCTAATTCACGTTAGGCAGCCCGGACCGCCATGAGCAAAGCCGTAAAGAGCTTGTCTGGATTCAATCTTCGGACGCTTCCGGTTGCCGAATTGGCGTCGTCGGCTTGGGGCGGCGCTGCCGTGCTGGTCGGATTCGTCATTGGGCACGCAAGTGTCGGCCACGTTTTGTCGGCAGCTGCGGCGGGTGGGATCTTTTTTCTGCTCAGCCTCACATGCCTCCGCTACCTCAGCAATCGTCTCTACCCATTTGTTTTGGCGAGCGCCCTCGCTGGCGGCGCGGGGGGCTTCTCCTATTGGCTACTGTGGAGGCCCGCCGTCACCGCAATAGGTGCCCTCGTGCTCGGCGCGATCGGTGGTGCCCTCGTGTCTGCATTTCAGCTCATATACGTGCACTATCGCTCCGACATGCTTGGGATTGAAGAGCGGCTTGATGCGCGGTTATCTCAAATTGATCGCGCGTTCACTGAGGACCTTGCGACGCTAGACCGTGAGCAACGTTCTCGCACCCGCCTTCCACCATC
>QHUQ01000218.1 GCA_003221985.1 Gemmatimonadota bacterium
GCCAATGCCGCAAAGCAGGCCAGAAACTCGTCTTTCACCGCGCGGGAAATGACGTTGACCGGCTGGCTCTTCAGGTCGAGCACGACGGTCGCGATCCCGTCGTCCACATCCCAGGTGACGGTGGGCGCAGCGCGCGGTGGAGCGATCGTCGCCACTAGCGGCGCTCCAGTACCATGGCGAACCCCATGCCGCCCTGCGCACATACCGAGATGAGACCGTACTGGACGTCGCGGCGGCGCATCTCGTTCGAGAGCGTCGTGACGAGACGGCCCCCGGTCGCGCCGAACGGATGCCCGATCGCGATCGAGCCCCCCATCACGTTGATGATGTCCTCGTTGATCTCCCACCCCTTGGCGGCGAAACCCTGAAGATTCGACAGCACCTGTGACGCGAATGCTTCGTGAATCTCGATCAGGCCGAGGTCCTTCCATTGGATTCCGGCGCGCTCCAGCGCCTTGGGTACCGCAAAGATCGGCGCCTGGAGCAGCTGCCAGCCGGGATCGACCGCGGCAACCGCGTACGACCGGATGAAGGTGAGAGGCTCATATCCGAGCGCCCGCGCCGCTTCGTCGCTCATCAGCAGGACCGCGGAGGCGCCGTCGGTGAGGGGCGAGGAGTTCGCGGCGGTCACGCTGCCGTAGCGGCGATCGAAGACGGGCTTGAGCTTCGCCATCTGCTCGAGCGACGTGTCGCTTCTGATGCCGTTGTCCTGCGCGACGATCGCCTGGCCGGGACGGGTGGGAAGCCAGGGCACGATCTCCGCCGTGAGCCGGCCGTCGGCCGTGCCTTGCGCCGCCAGCGTATGGCTGCGCAGCGCCCAGCGGTCCTGCTCCTCACGCGGGATGTGGTTTTCCTTCGCCATCTTCTCCGCCGACTGGCCCATCGACTCACCGGTCGACGGCTCGGCGATCGCGGGCGCGACCGGCACGAGGTCGCGCGGTCGGATCTTCGCGAAGGTCCTGATACGCGCGCCGAGCGACTTGGCCTTGCTCGCCTCGACCAGGATATCTGCGAGCCGGCGCGAGGCGAGGATGGGAATGTCGGACAGCGCCTCGGCGCCGCCTGCGATGATCACGTTCGCATTGCCGAGCGCGATCTGATCCTGCGCGGCGGTGATCGCCTGATTCGCGGAGGCGCAGGCACGGTTCAACGAGTATGCGGGGATCTCCTTGGGGAGTTGCGGCAGCAGGCTCACTTCCCGCCCGATGTTCGGCACGAGCGCGGAGGGCACGACCTGGCCGAAGATGACTTCGTCGACCTCATCGCCGTCCAGATTCGTGCGCTCAAGCAGCTCGCGCGTGGCGTACCGCGCAAGATCGACGGCCCGCACGTCCTTCAGCGACGTGCCGGCTTTGGCAAATGGCGTCCGGACGCCGCCGATGACCGCCACGCGACGACCGTTGAGACTCGGCATTAGATTCTTTCCCTCTTCCTGGGAATCGAAACCTACCACCAGCCCCAAGTGGAGGGGAGTTGGAGCAAACCCGCGCCCAATCCCTGGCCGCAATGTTCGAGGCGCCCGTGGATGTGCTGATCATCGGCGGCGGCATCACGGGTGCGGGGATCGCGCGGGATGCGGCATTGCGCGGGTTCCGCGTGGCCCTCGTGGACAAAGCCGACTTCGGAGCGGGCACGTCGTCGCACTCGTCGCGACTCATTCACGGCGGCATCCGCTATCTCGAGCAGGGAGCGCTGCGGCTGGTGTTCGAGGCGAGCCGCGAGCGCCGCGTGCTCCTCAGGATCGCCCCGCATCTCGTCCGGCCGCTCGCTTTCCTCTTTCCGGTCTATCGGGGCGGGCGCATCCCGGCGTGGAAGCTGCGCGCCGGAATGTGGCTCTACGACATCCTGTCCGCCTTCCGCAACGTGCGGCGGCACCGCTGGCTCCGCGCCAAGAAAGTACGACGCGTGGAGCCGGGCCTGCGGGATCGCGGGCTCATCGGCGCCGCGCTCTACTACGACGCGCAGACGGACGATGCGCGCCTGGTCATCGCGACCATCCGCAGCGCCGCGCGCGCGGGCGCGCTGGTGGCCAATTACGTCGAGACCACGGCGCTGCTGAAGCCCGATGGGCGGGTGCGCGGCGCGGTCGTGCGCGACGTGCTCACCGGCCAGACGGCGAGCGTTCGCGCGCACGTCGTCGTGAACGCGACGGGACCGTGGTCCGACATGCTGCGCCGGCTCGACGATCCGCGAAGCGCGCCGCTGCTGCGGCCGACCAAAGGGGCTCACGTCATCGTGCCGCGCCGCCGCATGGGGAACGAGCACGCGGTGACGCTGCTGTCGCAAATCGATGGCCGGGTGATGTTCGTTCTTCCCTGGAGCGACTTTGCGTACATCGGAACGACCGACACGGACGCCGACTCGTCTCCCGATGCCCTCCGCGTGACCGCCAGCGACGTCACGTATCTGCTGCGCTCCGCCAACGCCGCGTTTCCGGACGCGCACCTGACGTCGAACGACGTGGTGTCGGCCTGGGCGGGGCTGCGGCCGCTGTTGCGGCAGGATCACGCGAACCCGTCACAGCTGTCGCGCGAGCATCGGATCGAGGAAAGCGCGCATGGGATGATCACGATCGCCGGCGGCAAGCTGACGACCTATCGCGTGATGGCGCGCGACGTGGTCGACCGCGTCGCGGCGCGCTTGCACGAGCTCGATGGCCGTCCCACCGCGCGCCGCGTAGCGACCGATCGGCTACCCCTGCCCGGTGGCGAGGCCGCCGAGCTGGAGGTGCTCGTGGAAGCGGCGCGGGCGCGAGGCGCATCCGAGGCGACGGCGCGACATCTCGTCGCCAACTACGGCAGTGAGGCGGCCGCGGTCCTGAACCTCGTCGATCGCGACCGCCGTCTTGGCGATCTGCTGATCGCGGGCCGGCCGGAGATCTGGGCCGAGGTCGACTACGCCGTCGAGCGCGAAATGGCGGTGCGCGTGCGAGACGTCTTGATCCGGCGGCTGCATCTCTTCTATGAGTTTCGCGACCACGCCCAGGGGGTCGTCGCCCCTGTGGCCGCCCGGATGCGAAAGCTCCTCGGCTGGGACGAGACCCGTGAAGCCGAGGAGCTGCGCGACTACTTCAAGGCTTGACCTTCACGCGCGGGCGCACGCGCACGCGCACGTTGGGATCGTCTTCGTCGTCGATCTGCCGCAGCGCCCACGTGGCCGCATGGCGGACCGAGCCGGCCTCATCGCGCTGCGCCGCGGTGAGCCCATCGCGCGCCCGCGGGCTCTCGATCTCGCCTAACGCCCACGCGGCGGTCGCCCGAACGTCGATGTCGCTGTCCTTGAGCGCCGCCACCAGCGGCTCAACCGCTCCGTCATCTTCGATCTCACCGAGTGCCCAGGCTGCCAGCACCCGCACCTCGGGATCGGCGTCCTTGAGTGCGGCCGCGGCGGGAGCGACGCCGCTGCCGTCTTCGATTTCGCCGAGGGCCCAGATGGCGGTCTTGCGCACGTCGACGACCGGATCGCGCACCAACGCCTCGAGCGGGCCGACGCCTTGCCCGCTTTCGATTTCGCCGAGCGCCCATGCCGCGGCCTGGCGCACACGGGGGTCGCGATCCTTCGTCGCGGTGACCAGCAGCGGCACCGCGGACGCGTCTTCGATTTCGCCGAGCGCCCACACCGCCGCGAGGCGCACGTCGAGCACGGCGTCATTGAGCGCGCCGCTCAGCGGCCGGACCGCCCGCTGATCCTCGATTTCTCCCAGCGCCCAGGCGGCCGTGCGTCGGACATCCGGTGCACGATCGCCGAGCGCGCGCGCCAGGGCGTCGATCGCGACCTTCTCTTCGATTTCCCCAAGGGCCCACGCCGCGGTCGCGCGCACCTGCGGGCTGGCGTCACCGCCGAGCGCGTCGCTCAGCGGGCTGATCGCGCGCGAATCCTCCAGCTCGCCGAGGCCGAGGGCGCCGCTTTCGCGCAGATCGGTCCGTGAGTCGCGCAGCAATGACAGGAAGAGGTCATACGTCCCCGAGCCGCCATGCCGGCCGAGCACGCGCACGGCGATGTTGCGGATGCAACGGTTCTCGTCGCGCACCACCGCGCGGAACGCCCGCAGCACGGCGGGATCCATGTCGTGATTGTGCTCGTGAAACTCGACATGCACGCCCCCCCCGCCCCCCGGCATCGGCATGGGGGTGGGCATGGGACGCGGCATCGGCATGCCTGGATCTGAGTATGCCCGGCCCCAGAACCCGCCGTAGTTGGTCAGCGCTTGACCGGCGAGCGCGCACACGACGGAGTCGCTGGTGCGCAGCTGGCCGAGCACACGCGCAACGGTGGCGGAATCGAGCGGCGGTTGGTTTTGGAGGCCGAGCAGCAGCGACGCGATCAACGGTGCAATCATGGGAATTCGGGGTGGAGGCTCCCCCTTGGATAGCCCGCCTGCGCGGAAGGTTGTATTATCTCGCCCCGTGCGTCCCAGTGTGTGGGCTGTCCTTTGCTACGTCATCGCCATTGCCGGCTGCTCTCGGGGGGGGGAGGGGCCTGATGCGGCTCGCCCGCCGGTCGCCAGCGCCGCCGTGACGGTCGATTCGATCATTCCCGCGGGTCCGTATGGCGACGCAGTGCGGCGCGGCCGGGCGCTCCTCACGGCGACGCGTGACAGCCTGCCGAGCCACGTCGGCAACCGGCTGCGCTGCACCAGCTGCCACCTCGACGAAGGACGGCGTGAGAGCGGGACGTGGATGGGTGTATTCGCACGCTATCCGCAGTATCGCGCGCGCAGCGGCATGGTCGAGACGATCGAGTACCGCGTCAACGATTGCTTTCGCCGTAGCATGAACGGCACGGCAATAGATCCGGCGGGCGCCGATATGCGAGACATCGTCACCTATTTCGCGTTTCTGTCGGCGGGCGAGGGAACGGCGGGCGCGCCGCCGCTGTGGGGCGCCGCGTCCTACAACATCGGCGCCGGCATGGCGCGCGTTCGCACTGCCGCCGAGTTCATCAGCCGCAACATGCCGTTCGATACGCCCGGCACGCTCGCCGATCAGCAGGCATTCGACGTCGCCGCGTACGTCAACGCGCGTCCTCGCCCCGATTTCCGAGGCAAAGAGAATGATTGGCCGAATGGCGATTCACCACCCGATGTCGCATATCCAACACGGACTCACCACTAGGAGGCTGTCGATGTTCGAATTCAACGATGTCACGACCCCACGGCGCGGCTTTTTGGGCACTCTCGCCGCCGCGGCCGCTGCCGGTTTCGCGAGCCTGACGCCGCTGCGTCTCGAAGCGAAGCCTCGCGCGATCGCGAACAAGGCGATCGACCCCTCGTTCGAGGCATGGCTCAACCGCATCACCGGAAAGCACAAGATGGTGTTCGACGCGCCCGAGGTGAACGGCGGCATGCCGGTGGTCTGGCCGCGCGTCTGGCTCAACAGCTACAACGAGAATTACGGCACCAAGGACGCGGACAACTCCGGGGTCGTGATTCTGCGACATGCGGCGATTCCGCTCGCGATGAAGGATGAGCTGTGGGCGAAGTACAAGCTGGGTGAGGTGTTCAATTTGAAGGACGGCGACGCGCCGGCGGTCCGCAACACGTTCGCGAAGGTGATGCCGCTGCCGCTGCCGGGTACGGGCGTCGAAGCGCTGCTCGCCAGCGGCGTGCAGTTCGGCGTCTGCAACGTCGCGCTGACGATTTACAGCGGCGCGGTCGCCCAGAAGATGGGTATGGACCCGGCAGCCGTGAAGGCCGAGTGGGTCGCCGGTCTCATTCCGGGCTCGCAAGTCGTGCCGTCGGGCGTGCTGGCGGTGAGCCGTGCGCAGGAGAAGGGCTGCGGGTACTGCTTCGCTGGATGAAGTGATCATGTGTAGGGGCGCAGCATGCTGCGCCCCTACTTCCAGCCTCGCAGACCGCGTACGAAATCATGTAACACCAAGAATTTTTCGTACACGCGCACGCCTTTGCGCTTGCGGCCGAACTCGGCGAACAGCTCGCGCAGCCGCCCGCGCCGCGCGACGTAAAACCGGAACGTCTCCGCAAAATCCTCCTGCGGGTGGGTCGCCGCATAGGCGCTGACGAAGTCGGTCAGTGTCGTCGCAATGCGGCGCCGCTCGAAATCCACCCAGTGCTCGTCGGCGACGCGATAGGCTTTGCGCACTTCCCCGAAAGCGCGGCGAAACCGGCCGGTGCGCGTCCACGCCCAGTGATGATAGAGAAATGAGTGGCCGAGCTCGTGCAGCAACAGGCCGGTGAGCATACTCCACGAGATCTCATCGCGGCGGCGCTTGCCGGTCACGTAGCGGCGGTCCAGCTCGATCACCTTCGGCGCGCGCGGCGCGACGCCCGATACGCCCGGCCGCAAGACCACACGGTAATGCCAGTCGCGCAGCCGCGCCACGATGAGCAAGCGGCGCGCCCGGCGCAGGGCACGCGGGATCAGATCGCGGCCGGTGGCGTCCTCGCCGCACCACGGGCAGGTCGCCATCCAGTCGTCCACGCCCCGGTCGCAGTGCGGGCAGGCGTTCTGGAAGTGATCGTAGCGCCACGACTGCGCGCGCCCGCACCAGGGACAGAAGCGCATCGGGTACATGACGCCGCCGCCGCAGCCCCAATCGCAGCGGGCGTGGAATTTGAATCCCTTCGGCGCCTTGAGCGGCTCCTCGCTGGAATCCTCGTCCTGGATGTTGCGCCCGCACCAGGGACAGAACGACGACGCGTCCGATACCATCCACCCGCAGTACGCGCACTCGGCGCCGGTCTCGCGCTGAGTGTCGGGCCATTCCAGCCGCCGGCTGCAGCTCGGGCAGTAACTCCAGAAGCGCTCCAGCTCGGTGTGGCACGTGGGGCAGCGCAGCTCGGGGGTGGGGACCTCGCGGCGGCTCACCGGGCCATGGCCTCGTCCACGATCCGCTGAATGAAGGCGTTGTACTTGAGGCCCGCTTTCTCGGCGGCCTCCGCCAGTTCATGCTCGGCGGCGATGAACGGGTTGGGGTTCACCTCGAGCACATAGACCTCGTCGTCATGCGCCAGCCGCACGTCGACACGGCCATAGTCCTGCAGCCACAGCGCGTGGAATGCGGTGCTGCAGATCTCGCCGATGCGGCGCGTCAACGGCTCCGACACACCCTTGGCGAACACGTTCTTGATCTTCTTCTTCTTGCGGTAATCCTCGTCCCATTTCGCCTTGTACGTCGCGATGCGGTGCTCGGCGGTCTCCGGCTCGCCGAAGGTCATCTCCGTCAGCGGCAGCACTTCGATTTTGTCGTTGCCGATCAGCCCGACGTAGACCTCGCGCCCTTCGACGAGCTCTTCCACGATCGCGGCCTGATGGTATTTCGTGTGGATGAACTCGACGCGCTGCTTCAGGGACGCGTCGTCCTCGACAACCGACGCCTGGGCGATGCCGATCGAGGCGTCCTCGAGCAGCGGCTTCACGATCAGGGGAAAGCGCAGCTCCGACGGCCGCACCAGCTCGTCGCCGTCGTGGAATTCCGCAAACGCCGGCACCCGGATGCCATGGTAGGCCAGGATCTTTTTGGTGAGCGACTTGTTGCGGGCGACGAGCAACGCGGTCGGCGACGATCCGGTGTAGCGATAGCCGTACATGTCGAGCAGCGCCGCGACCGCGTATTCGTGGCGCGCGTTCTTGCGAAAGCCCTCGCAGCCGTTGAACACCAGCTTGGGCTGGAAATCCGCCAGTTTGGCGAGTAATGGCGCGACGTCGTCGCCGATGCCGATCATGAGGACGTCGTGGCCGCCCGCCATCAGCGCGCGCGCGACGTCGTATTCCGCCTCTTCGGCTTTCTCCTCGACTTCACGCTTGAAGGCCGCGTCTTCCCACTCGGGATGCAGCGAATCGAAGATCACCGCGATCTTCATGACCCCACCTCAACCTCAGCCGGACACATGGATGTCGAGCGCGGTCACGCGCCGCATGTCGCGCGCCACCGTCCGTAACGCGATGAGAATCACCAGGCCGCCAAGCAGGCCGACGGCGGGCAGCAGCAGCATCGCCGTCCGCAGATTGCCGGTCCGGTCCGACAGATAGCCGATCAGCGGCGGCGCGAGGGCGTCCCCGGCCAGGTGCGAGAACAACACGAAGGCGCCCAGCACCGATGCCTGGACCGCCGGCGGTACGACGTCGAGGATCACAGCGGCCAGGGGCCCGTTGTACCAGGTGTACAGGAAATACGTCGCCAGGATGAGCGGCGCGAACCACCGGAGATCGTGGACCAGCAGCAGGGCGGCGCACACCGGCGCGCCCAGCACAAATCCCGCACCCGACGCGAGCACGCGCCCGCCGTGCCAGCGCTGCTGCAGGCGGTCCGCCAACCGGCCTCCGACGAGCGCACCCAGCACGCCGCCCCCGAGCGCCCACAGACCGAACTCGGCGCCCACGCGGGCGACCGAGAGGCCGTGCATCCGCTGCATGAATGCGACGGCCCACGCGATCAGTCCATTCACCGCGAACGTGACCATGGCGCCGCCGAGAAATATCCAGATCAGCGTGGGCGTCCGCAGCACCAGCGCGGCGGCGTTCTGAAAGTCGCCGAGCGCCCCCGCCGCGACGGCACCCGCTTCGGTGGTGCGGCGCACCGCGAGCGGCACGAGCCGCCACACGGTCCATGCAATGCCGATGCTCACCCCGATGCCGAACACCGCCGTGCCGAACTGCGACGGAATACCTTCGAACAGCGCGAGCACTCCCGCCAGGAGCGCGCCGACGCCGGCGCAAATCGCCAGCGGCAACACGTATTGCGTGATGCCATGCATGCCGTGCTGCGACCAGCGCCGCAGCGTCTCGAGAATCGGCGGCGGCGGACGGCGACCGAGCTCGCGCAGCCGTGAGGCGAGGAGCGCGAGCAGCAGCCCCGGAGCTCCCATCCAGATGAATGCCCAGCGCCAGCCGTACCGCTCCGCGATGACGCCGCCGAACCAGATGCCGAGCACCCCGCCGAGCGCCATCCCGACCGAGTAGACGCCGATCGCGAAGGCGCGGCGCCGTCCCCGGAAATACTGCGCGATGATCGCCTGCGAGGCGGGGCCGTAGCCGGCCTCGCCGAACCCCACGAGCGCGCGGCAGGTGAACAGCTCCCAGAACTGGCGCACGAAACCGCCTGCGGTGGTCGCCGCGCTCCAGACCGCGACACCCAGCGTGATGACGCTGCGGCGCGACCGCAGATCGCCGATGACGCCGAGCGGCAGGGCCGCCAGCGACAGCACGATGATGTAGGCCGACCCGAGCCAGCCGAGCTGCGCGTCGGAAATCTGCAGATCGCGCTTGATCGGCTCGAACACCGCGTAGACGACGTTGCGGTCGAGGTAGTTGAGAAGGTTGACCACGGTGAGCAACCCCAGGACGTAGGCGGCGTACGCCCTGGTCGGGGTAGCGGGAGGGGGGGGGGACTGCAACCTGTCAGGTCGCGCGGCCGCCAGTTGCTGCCTCGGCGCGCGCGTCGCGATCCGCCTTTGCCTCGAGATAGGAGTCGGTCAGCTCGCGCATCATCTCCGCGCGCTTGTCATAGAGACGCTTCAACTTGCGGGGCTTGCGCCGCGCCAACGCGTACGCCGCGAGAATCGGGAAGGCCACGGTGTTGTCGAGGTACGCCACGACCGTGCCGGGAAGCTTGTCGGGATCGACCTTGCCCCAGCTCACCGCCTCCGATGGCGTCGCACCGGAAAGTCCGCCGGTGTCGGGGCGTGCATCCGTGAGCTGCAGATAGTAATCGTGGCCCTTCTCGCTGATCCCGAGCACTTCCTGAATCTGCGGCTCCGTCTGGAGCACGAAGTTCTTGGGACTGCCGCCGCCGATGATCAGCACGCCGCTCTTGCCGCCGTGCACCTTCGCCGAGAAAACGATGGAAGAGGTCTCGTTCACGTCCGCGCTGACGTCGAAACGGAGCTGGCTGCCCGAGAGCGCCTGCTCGGCCACGTTCATGCCGATGGACGAATCGCCGGGAGAGGACGTGTAAATCGGGACGGCGGCCGCGTGCGCGGCGCCGAGCACCGACTTACGCGACAACCCGAGCGCCTTTTCGCGCTCCAGCACGTAGCCGCCGAGCATGAAGTGATACTCCGCCGTGCTCATGGGACGCTGGAATTCCGCCCGGGCGGAGACTTCACGTACGAAGCGATCGGTGGAGAGCAGGACGTCGTAATCGAAGAAGATGTCGTAGATCCGTACGACGCCTTCCTCGCGCAGCACGACGTCGTCGGCGAACGGCGTGCCACGGTGCATCGCCATCCCGAGCCCAAAGTGCGCGTCGTGGTAGAGATTGGCGCCCGTCGACACGATCCAGTCGATGAACCCCGCTTCGATGAGCGGGATGATCGTCGACATCCCGAGCCCCGCCGGCGTCATCGCGCCGGTGAGGCTCATCCCCACGGTCACCTCCTCTTCCAGCATGCGTTCGGCAAACAGCCGGCAGCCTTCCGCCAGGCGGCCCGCGTTGTACGCGAGAAACGCGTTATCGACGAGATCCGCGACGGTTTCCTTCCCGCTCACCGGCTTCGGATTGATACGCTGCCCGCGCAGGAATTCGTTTTGCGTCATCGTGTGGCCTGGGCGACCTGGCTCATCGCGCGGAACGCCCGCGTGCGGCGCTCGCGCGCGTCGACGATCCAGCCGAGCGCTTCCTTGGGATCGTCCGTCACGAGGAAGAGGTTCAAGTCCTCCGGCGAGATCTTTCCTTCGCCGGCCACGCGCTGCTTCAGCCAGTCGGCGAGCCCGCCCCAGTAGGCGCGGCCAAACAGCACGACGGGGAATTGCTTCACCTTGCCCGTTTGGACGAGGGTCAGCGCCTCGAACAGCTCGTCCATCGTCCCATAGCCTCCGGGGAATGTGATGAACGCGGTCGAGTACTTCACGAACATCGTCTTGCGGACGAAGAAGTAGCGGAAGTTGATCGACCGCTCGACCCACGGGTTCGTGCCTTGCTCGAAGGGCAGCTCGATGTTACAGCCGATCGAGAGGCCGCCTCCGTCTTTGGCGCCGTGATTTGCCGCTGCCATGATACCTGGCCCACCACCCGTGATGATCGCGAACCCCTCTTTCGCGAGCATGCGGGCGGTTTCATGTGCCGCGTCGTAGTAGGGATCACTCTCTGGAGTGCGCGCCGAGCCGAAGATCGTGACCGCGTTGCGCACGTCGGATAGCGTGTCGAACCCCTCGACGAACTCCCCCATGATGCGCAGCACGCGCCACGGATCGGTGCTCGTGAAGGAGGCCCGCCGCTCGATCGGAACGACCTGCGGCGGGATGAGAAGTTGCTCGTCCTCAGTGAGCGGGCTGCGAGGCGAGGCGCTCGGTTGCTCTGACATGGTCATCCTGCACGTTATAGAAGAAGGGCGAGAACCGGACGTGTCCCGGCCGGCTGTCGGCGATCACGCCGCCCGCCGCCAGGTGCCGCACACTCGCCGCGGGATCCGGCATGGGAATCATTACGATCGCCGAGCGGCGCTCCGGCTCGGCGGCGACTTTCGGCTTGAATCCGGCGGCGCGCGCCGTGGAGATGAGATCCTCGGTCAGCGCGGCGGTCGCCGCGCGGATCGCGGGAATGCCGATCTCCTCGATGTACTCGAGTCCGCCGAGCTGGGCATAGACCGCGGCGAGCGGCGGCGTGCCCAGCTCGAAGCGGCGCGTGTCGTCGTGGAACGTCAGTGCTCTGGGGTCGAAGCCGAATTGCTCGCGCTGCCCGAACCACCCGGCAATGCCCGGCGCGAGCCGCCGCGCCAGCGCCTGCTGCATATACAGGAAGACGATCCCCGGCCCGCCCAGCAGCCACTTGAGACCGCCGGCGACGAGCGCATCCACACCGGCGTCCTGCACGTCGACGGGAATCTGGCCGACCGATTGGTAGGCGTCGATGAGACAGAGCGCGCCGCGCGCATGCGCGACCTCCGCGACGCGCTTGATGTCCTGAATCGCGCCGCTCGTGAAATACACGTGAGAGGTCGCGACCAGGGCCGTGCGATCGTCGACGGCGCGCGCAATCGCCTCGACCGGCACACTGATCTTGTCGGGGCTTTCGACGACCACGAGCTCGACACCCCGCGGGGCTTTCGCGAGCCACTGGTAAGCAACGGTCGGGAAATCGAGCGACGTGATGACCACTCTCGGCCGGCGCGTGTAGTCGAGCGACTCCGCCACCGCGCTCAGCGCGACGGAAATGCTCGGCGCCAGCGCGACCTCACCGGGCCGTGCATTGACGATGCGGCCGTACCGCGCCCGCAGCTCGCCCAGGGCCTCCCACCAGACGTCGTACCACGCGGCGGCGCCGCGGCTCTGCCACTGGTCCAGGAATTCGGCTACCTTGCGGCGAGACCGCTCGCCCAGCGCGCCCAGCGAGCAGGTGTTCAAGTAGATGCGGTCCTTGAAAATCGGGAACTCGCCACGGTATTTGGCGAGCCCAAGCGCGCGCGGTTTCACGCTGCTGGCGAGCGTCATAGGCCGGTCAATATACAGAAGGAATACGGCGTATAGCGAGTTGGTCCGCACTGTATCTGCGTCTGGCGCTGAGGTCGCTCGTGCGCCCGCGACTCGCCGTCGACCTGTTGCGACTCGCGTGGAGTTTCCGCGCCCGCGACTGGTACCGGCGCGCGCCCTTTTTGCCGGTCCCACCGCGCGACTACATGCAGTGGCGGATGTTCACGGCGTATGGCGACGAGCAGGCGGTCCCGCCCGTCGACGATGTCGTGAACTTCGCGCGCTGGCGCCGCGAAACGATGGGACTATGAAAACCGTCGAGCAAGGCGTCGAGATCAAACGTCGAGCGAAGGCGTTGGGCTTCACGGCAACCGGTGTCGCGCGCCTGGACCGCAATCCGCACGCCGACCAGTTGGACCGATGGCTCGCCGACGGACACGCGGGGACGATGACGTACCTGCATCGGCAGGCGGAGAAGCGGAAGGATCCGCGGCGGATCATGCCGGGGATGAAGACCGCCGTCGTGACGCTGACCAATTACTACCATGGGGACCCGGGGCATGGCCCCGGGTCTCGCTACCCACGGGTAGCTCAATACGCTTGGTCTTCGGATTACCACGACGTGCTCGGCGAGCGACTCGAGCAGCTGGCCACCGCCATCCGCGAGCTCATGCCCGGCTCGACGACGCGCTGCTACGTCGACGCGGGACCGGTGCCCGAGCGCGAGCTGGCCCAGCTGGCGGGGCTGGGATGGATCGGCAAGAACATGATGCTCATCCATCCGGAAATCGGCTCGTTCACGTTCATCGGTGTCGTCCTGACCGATGCGGAGCTGGCCCCGGACCTGCCCTTCGAAGCCGATCGCTGCGGCACGTGCACGCGTTGCCTCGAGGCGTGCCCCACGCAGGCGTTCGTGGGACCGCGCGATCTCGATGCGCGCGCCTGTATCTCGTACCTCACGATCGAGCATCGCGGCGCGTTCACCGGCCCGCAGCGCACTCAGGTGGGCGATTGGCTGTTTGGCTGCGACGTCTGCCAGGACGTCTGTCCGTGGAACGTGAGCTTCGCAGCCGAGACGCGCGATCCCGGTTTCGCGCCGCGCGCGGATGTTGCCGCGCCGGACGTACGGGCGCTCGCGACAATGACCGAAGCCGAGTTCGACCGCCGCTACGGCGACACGCCGTTCACGCGGCCGGGCCTCGAGGGGATGCGGCGCAATGCTCTCGTCGACTGAGGCGATCAACGAGCTGCAGCGCAAGCTCGCCGAGGGGCTCGCCACAATCGATCCGCACCACCGGCTGCTGGGACGTCCCGTCAGCTACCGGCTCGTCGACGGCCAAACGCTCGAGATCACGTTTCGCGACGTCGCGGGCATCGCCGAGGCCGAGGTGCTCGGCGTGAAGCGGATCTTGGGAAAAAACTGCTTTTGCAGCGTGAGCCCGCAGACTGCCGAGCAGCTGATCGTGCGGTTCGTCGTCTATTTCGCGGCGACGCGCGCCACGACGTCATAGTAGAAGCGCACGCCGAACTGCAGCGCCGCGACGCTGACGCGCTCGTCGTTGCCGTGCACGCCGCGCGAGTCGCCCTGCGTCAGCGGAAACGGCCCCACCCCGTAGCTCGCGATGCCGAGGCGCCGAAAGTAGTGGCTGTCGGTAAATCCGGGCAGCATCATGGTCGTGACGAGGGCGTTGGGATGGCGCGCGTGCGCGACCGCGGTAATCGCGCGGAACAGCTCGGTGTCCGTCGAGCTCTCCGTCGCCGGCCAGCTCTGGCTCTGCGGCCGAAACGTCACGGCGCTGTCGCCGACCACCCGCGTCAACTCCGCGAGAAACGCCGCCGGGTCCTGACCCGGCAACAGTCTGACGTCGATCGCCGCCGTCGCGATCGGCGGAATCACATTCGTCTTGTCGCTCCCCTTCAAGCCGGTAATGGAGACCGTGTTGCGCAGCAGCGCGTTGTAGGTGAGGTCCGCGGTGATCGCCCGGACCGCGACGGAATCGCGCAGCGCGGTACGGATGTCGCTGAGCCAACGGCGGACCGTGGAATCAGGCTCGATCGTCGCCAGATCGCGGAATGAGCGCTCGACGGGCGGCGTGACGATCAGTGGCGTTTGCCACGCGGCGATGCGATTGAGCGCGCGGATCAGGCGGTGGACGGGGTTGTCCGGTGTCGGCCGCGAGCCGTGGCCGGCCGTCCCCCGCGCGGTGACGTCCAGCCAGAAGGGGGACTTCTCGGTCGTGCCCACCCCGTAAAACTCGACCCCCCCGACCCCGCCCCCGCCGCGTGCATCGGCCCGCGTCAGGCCACCTTCGGTCAACAGAAACTCGGCGTCCCGCACCAGATCTGGCCGCTGCTCGCTGATCCAGGCCGCTCCCACGCCGGCGCCGATCTCCTCGTCCGCCGTCGCCAGGAAGATGATGTCGCGCTTCAAGGGGACGTGGGCGCGTTTCAGCACCAGCATCGTCATCAGCTGCGCGACCGCCTCGCCTTTCATGTCCAGCGCGCCCCGTCCCCAGACGTAGCCGTCCTTGATCACGCCGCTGAACGGATCGACGCTCCAGTATTCGGGGGACGCCAGCACCACGTCCATGTGATTCAGGAGAATCAGCGGCCGCGCGCTGCCGTCGCCGGGCAGGCGGGCGTACAGGTTCGCCTTGCCGGGCGCCGGCTCGAAGATCCGGGCTTCGATGCCGTCGCGCCGCAGCACCTCCGCGATCCAGCGCGCGGCGGCGATTTCGTTGCCCGGCGGGTTGGTCGTGTTGATGCGGATGTACTGCGACAGCAGCGCCGTCGCTTCGTCGCCCAATGCCTTCCATTCCGCATCGCCCGGCACCGTGAGGAGTGTGACGCGTGTGGGCGTCACCAGGACGGGAGCATTCGACGGTCCAGCTAGCGGAGGTGCCCGTCGCGCGCATGCTGCGAGTGACAGCACGAACAAAACCCTCCACCAACCTTCACCAACCTTCACCATCCTCCACCGTCCTTCTTATAAGGTGAGAGTCTCGCCGTGCGCAAGTTGACGGTATCGATCGGGTGCCAGCCCCGCCGCTTGCCACGCCGCGCGCGCGCGGATCGGCGGCTCGTCCATCGCCTCATCGGTCAACTTGAACGTGCCCCAGTGCATGGGCACCATCACGCGGGCGTCGAGCGAACGAAACGCGTCCACCGCTTCTTCCGGATTCATGTGGAGATAGCGCATGAACCAGCGCGGCTCATAGGCGCCGATCGGAAGCAAGGCGACATCGAAGGGACCGTAGCGTGCGCCGATCGCTCCGAAGTCCGGATGGTATCCCGTGTCGCCCGCAAAGAACGCGCGCCACCTGTGCGCCGCGGTCAGCGCAAACCCGCACCACAGCGTATCGCCGCGATCGCCGATGCCCCGGCTGCTGAAGTGCATCGCCGGAGTGGCCGCGATGCGCAGCGAGTCGATGGTGTGCTCCTGCCACCAGTCCAGCTCGACTACCGCAGCACGCGCGCCGCGCTTCTGGACGAACGATCCCAGGCCAAGTGGCACGACCCACGATGCGTGCGGGTGACGCTGCGCCAGCGACCGCACCGTGTGGTCGTCGAGATGGTCGTAATGGTTGTGCGACTGCAACACGACATCGAGCGGCGGGAGATCGTCGAGAGCGATTCCCGGCGGCACCCAGCGTCGTGGGCCGGCGAATGCGACGGGAGAGGCCCGCTCGCTCCACATCGGGTCCGTAAGAATGTTGAGCCCGCTCATTTGCACCAACAGGCTGGCATGTCCGACCCACGTTACGGTCAGCCGTGATGCCGGGGCGCGCGGCGCGACGAACGCCGGACGCACGCGCGCGAAAACCGCTGGATCGGGATCCTTGGGCCGCGGCCGCGTCGTGCGATGGACGAGCATCCACTTGAGGAGACTGCCGAACCCCGGCACGGCCTGGTCAACCCACGGATTGCGAAACCCGCCCCCGAGGCGGTGATGCGAGGGAAGTGGAGAGGGCGTCACGGCGCGCAATATAGCCGCGCCGTGACTCCTCGCTTAATGCGATGAACTGTCGGGCGCGACCACGATGGTAAGCGTATCCGCCAACGATCCACTCGTCGCCACGATGCGACCGCTGCCGACTGCCTTCGATGTGACGTAGGCAAATCGCAGACTATCTCTGAGGCCGAGGATCGCGGTGTCAAGGTTCTGCCACACCACGGTCGCGGTCGTATCCTGCTCATGGAGAGCGTTCACGACGATAGCTTCGAGCTGGTTCGTGTGATTCACCAGCATCGAGCTGGCACCGTTGATCAATACTGAGCCACGGAACGCCGACAACGTCACGTCGTGCGTCGTCTCAGCCCCGCGAGTCACAACCACGTTGGAATCGAGGGCCGATCCCACGCTGCTCCCCGATGGCGGATCCACGCCGACGATGTAGGTGCCGGGCAGCAGGTAGGCCAGCCGATAGTGCCCGACGCCATCGGTGCGGGCGGTCGAGAAGATCCGCCATGTCCCCTGGTCCGCACCGTAGGCGCTGACCGTCGCGTTTGCGATCGGAGCTGCCGACCCCGAGTCGGCCGCGCCCAGCACGGTGCCGGCGATGGATCCGGTGGCTGCCTTGTTGACGGCGCGGATCCAGGGGATGAATGTGAACGTACCGTCCCCCGCGACGTTGTATTGGAAGCTGCGCCCCACGTCGAAATCGATCACGATTTCGGCCCCCGAGTCGGGGACCTGAAGCGCCGCCTCTACGAAGGCGTAGATAGACCACTCGCCCGACCCGTTCCAGTTCTGCACGACCGCGGGCGTGCCGTCCGCGAACCGAACGTTGGAGGAATCCGCGTCGATGATCAGGCGTACCGAGCGATACTGGTCCGCTGGGATCTCCCCCTCGCCCAACAAAGCCGTGGTCCCCTGCTGCAACGCGAGCAGGTCGAACCGCTTACGCGGTGCGGTGATGGTGACCCACTGTAGGCCCGGGTCGCTCGTGTCGGCGGCGGTCGAGGCGGCGATGCTCACGATGTAGACGTTGACGCTCTGGACCGTGTCGAAGGGAAATGGATCGTCCGTGAGCAGCACCTTGGCCATCGG
>QHUQ01000234.1 GCA_003221985.1 Gemmatimonadota bacterium
GAGCATGATCAACAGCACGACGTTGAGACCACCCAACGCCGCGGCCATGCCGCGGCCATACTCCCAGGCGAGCTGGATGCGGATGAACCAGATGGCCACCGCCACCACGGTGATATAGAGGAGTGCGAGCGGCAGCAGGACCTTCCAGCCGAGCGCCATGAGCTGGTCGTAGCGGAAGCGCGGCAAGGTCCACCGCACCCAGACGAAGGTAAAGAGGAAGAAGAACGTCTTGGCGCCGAACGCCGCGAGTGTCAGCAGCGTCTTGAGGACGCTGGGATCGCCGGTCGAGTCCCAGCTCGTGAACGGGATGTCCCAGCCGCCGAAGAACAGCGTCGCCATCAGCGCGGACGCGGTCACCATGTTCGAGTACTCGGCGATGTAGAACATCGAGAACTTCATCGCGCTGTACTCGGTGTGATAACCGGCGATCAGCTCCCCCTCGGCTTCGGGCAGGTCAAAGGGCAGGCGGTTCGTTTCGGCGAAGGCGCTGATGAAGAAGATCACGAACGCGATCGTCAGGGGTATCACGAACGGCAGTCCCCGCTGCTGCTGGGCGACGACTTGCGAGAGCGTGACGTTCCCCGCCAACAACAGGACGGCGACGGTGCTCATCCCGAGGGCGATCTCGTAGGAGATCATCTGCGCCGATGCGCGCAGCCCGCCGAGCAGCGCGTACTTGTTGTTCGATGCCCAGCCGGCGAGCACGATCCCGTACACGCCCAGCGAGCTGATCGCCAGGATATACAGGAACCCGACCGGGAGATCGGCGACGACCATGGGGACGAGCCCCCATTGCGTGGGCAGCGGGGCCGCGAAGGGGATGACGCCGAAGGTGAGCAGCGCCGGCACGAAGGATACGATCGGTGCGAGCGTGAATAGCGCCTTGTCCGCCATCGCGGGCGACGTCTCTTCCTTCAGAAAGTTCTTCAGGCCGTCGGCGGCGGGCTGTAGCAGGCCCTGTGGGCCGACACGGTTGGGGCCGAGGCGGTCCTGCATCCAGGCGCACACCCGCCGTTCGAACAGCGTCAGCAGCGCCACGCCAACCATGATCAGGTTGAAGACGACGAATACCTTGATCGCGGACGCGATGAGGAAAAAGGTCACGACACCCCCGCCAGGCCGAGCGCGGCGACGAGCTGTCCCAGCACCCAGGCCGCCGGCTGTGCCATGCCGGGCGCCGGCTTTGCCTGGTAGTAGCGCTGCTCGCGGCCGTCGCGGTTGGTGAAGGTGCCTTCTTCCTCGGCGACGTTGGCAATCGGCAGAATCACGTCCGCACGCCGGCACGCCGCGTCCTCGGCGAGTACCGTGCCGAGATAGATCAGCGCGCCGTTGGTCTCGACCGCGCAATCGGGATCGTCGAGCACCAGCACGACGGCCGCCGATTTCGCAGCCGCGATCGCCGACGCGTAGTCGCGCGTGTAGCCGAGCTGCTCGGCGCCCTTCGCATTGGGGGCGCGCTCGGCGCGCAGGGCGAGATTCGGCACCCCTGGAAGCGGCGCCTCCTCACCCATGACCACCTGGAAGGCGCCGGTCCAGGTGAAGCTCCCGCCGGATAGGAGACGCCTGGCGGCCGCCAGCGCTTCGGTCGACGCCCCGGGCGACACGAGTGCCACCGCTTTCCCGGACGCGCCGCGCAGGATTCCCCCGACGCGATCGAGCGCCTCATCCCAGTCCGTCGCCTTCAGCTCACCACCCTGGCGGATGAGCGGAGCCTCGATCCGATCGCCGCGGTTCATCCACTTGTAGTGCATCCGGCCGTGATCGCAGATGAAGTAGCGATTCACGTCGAGGTTGGGGCGGGGACGCACGCGCACGACGACTTCGTCGCGCGTGTCGAGCGTGATGTTGCACCCCTGCGAGCAGCCGGTGCAGATCGACGCTGTCTTGTCGAGCTCCCAGGCGCGCGCTTTGTGCAGGAAGTCCTTGGAGAGCAGCGATCCGACCGGACAAAGGTCCACCACGTTGCCGGCCCAGGGATGATCGAGCCGGGCTTCGGGGTGAATACCGATATACGCGCGGTCGCCGCGCTCGGAGACATTGAGGACCGGCTCTTTGGCGATGTCTTCCATGTAGCGGACGCAACGCGTGCAGAGGATGCAGCGGTTGGGGACGTACAACACGTCCGGCCCGAAGTCTTCCACGGGATTGAACCGCTTGGCGAACTCGGCGTAGCGGGTGCGGGCCTGACCTTCCTGGAACACGAAGTCCTGCAGCTCGCATTCCCCCGCCTGATCGCAGATCGGACAGTCGAGCGGGTGGTTGATCAGGAGGAATTCGAGCACGCTCTGCCGGGCGGCCTTCGCGGGAGCCGTCTGCGTCTTGACCACCATGCCTTCGGTGACGGTCGTCGCGCAGGCGATCTGAAGCTTGGGGGCCTTTTCGATCTCGACGAGGCACATCCGGCACACGCCGGCGACGGGCAAGCCGGGGTGGTAACAGTAGTGCGGCACGAGCACCCCGGCCTGTTTCGCCGCTTCGATCACGAGGGTACCGGCCGGAACGCTCACCGGTGCACCGTCGATCGTCAGGTTGATTACGCCGTCAGCCATCTGCCGTCTACCCTCAGCCAACCATGACCGGTTGGCGTTTGCCTGCGAGATAGGCTTCGAATTCTCCCCTGAATTTCTTGATCCCGCTCACGACCGGTGCCGCGCAGGAGTCGGACAGCACGCAGATCGTTTTGCCGGTCATGTTCTCCGAGAGGTCGAGCAGCAGATCGAGATCTTTCGTCTTCCCCTGCCCCGCGAGAATCCGCTCCATGATCTTCGTCGTCCACGCCGTGCCTTCACGGCACTGCGTACATTGCGCGCACGACTCGTGCGCATAGAAGCGCGCCAGCCGCATGATCTGGTAGACCATGTCGGCCGAGTCATCGAACACGATGACGCCGCCCGAGCCGAGCATCGAGCCTTTCTCGACGACGCCTTCGTAGTCGAGCAGACACGCTTCGGTCTCTTCACGCGTGAGGATCGGCACGGAGGAGCCGCCGGGGATGCAGGCCTTGAGCGTCCGGCCTGCGGGCGGGCCGCCACACATGTCGTACAGCAGATCCTTGAGTGGGAAGCCCATGGTGACTTCGTAATTCCCCGGACGCTGCACGTGGCCGCAGACCGAAAAGAGCTTCGTCCCCGTGCTCTTGGGGTTCGAGAGGCACATCCCTTTGTACCAGGCCGCCCCGCGCTTGAGGATGTGCGGCACGGCCACCAGTGTTTCGACGTTGTTGATCGTCGTCGGCATCCCGAAGAGGCCGGCGGCGGCGGGGAACGGCGGCTTGATGCGTGGATTGCCGCGCTTGCCCTCGATCGAGTTCATCAAGGCGGTTTCTTCGCCGCAGATGTAGGCGCCCGCGCCGCGGTGCAGATAGATCTTGATGCTGCCGAACACGCCGGCGGCGTTCGCCTCGGCCAGCGCCCGCTCCACGATCGTCCACGGCTCGGTGAACTCGCCACGGATATAGATGTAGACAACCTCGGCGCGGATCGCGTGGGCGGCGATCGCAGAGCCCTCGAGCAGCGCGTGGGGCGTCCACCGCATGATCTCGCGGTCCTTGAACGTCCCCGGTTCTGATTCATCAGCGTTTACCCTCGTAGCCGCCGCGCTTGGTCCAGCCCTTGAGGCTGCGCGCGTCGGCGTCGCCGAAGTACTGCGACAGGACGACGGTCTCTTTGGGGTGCGGCTTCTGTGGGAATCCCATTAGCGGTACTTCTTCACGATCTCCGGCACTTTCTCCGGCGTTATGCCTTCGAGGAAGTCGTCATTCACGAGGACCGGTGTCGCGAATCCGCAGGCGCCGAGGCACTCCACTTCAACGATCGTCCATTTGCCGTCGGGGCTGGTCGCGCCCGCATCGCCCGCGCCTGTCTGCTCGAGGAAGGCTTTCACGACCCCTTCGGCACCGCAGATGTTGCACGGCGACGTCGTGCATACCTGCACGAAGTTCTTACCGACGGGATGCTGGTGGTACATCGTGTAGAACGTGACGACGCCCTTCACGTACGCGGGTGTCAGCCCGAGCACTTCGGCGACCTCCGCCATGATGCGGTCGGAGATCCAGCCGTACTCGCGTTGCGCGATCCACAGCGCCGGCAGCAGGGCGGCCTGCTTGGTGGGATAGCGCTGGAGTGTGGTCTGCAGCTCCTCCAACACCTTCCCGGTAAAGACGGGTTGGTAGTCCTCCTGCACCGTCATCGATCGACCTCACCCATTACGATGTCCACGGACGCGTTGATCGCGACCAGGTCGGACAGCAGGTGGCCTTCAGCCATCTTGGGCAGCGCGGACAGATTGATGAAAGAGGGCGGCCGGATGCGCCACCGCACCGGCTTGGCGGTACCGTCGGAGACGAGGTAGTTGCCGAGCTCGCCTTTGGGATTCTCGATCCCGACGTAGGCCTCGCCGACCGGTGCCTTCACGCCTTCCATCACCTGTTTGAAATGGAAGATCATCGCTTCCATGTCGCTCATCGCCCGCGTCTTGGACGGGAGGATCACGCGCGGGTCGTCGACGTTGATCGGGCCGTCGGGCAACCGGTCGAGCGCCTGCTCGAGAATGCGGTTCGACTGATGACATTCCTCGAGCCGCACCAGATAGCGGTCGAACACGTCGCCGTGCTCGCCGACCACGACGTCGAAATCGTAGGTCTCGTAGCCGAGATAGGGCTTGTCCTTGCGGACGTCGTACGGAACGCCGCTGGCACGCAGCATCGGGCCCGAGAGCGAGTGGTTGATGGCCTCCGCGGCGCTGAGCGTACCCACGCCCTGCGTCCGGCCGGCCCACACGGCATTGCGGGTGAGCACCCGATCAATTTCGGCCAGGGTCTTCGGGAACGTACGCGTGAATTCGCGCAGTTTTCCGACGAATTGATCCGGGATGTCGGCCATGAGGCCACCGACGCGCGTGAGGCTCGTCGTCAGCCGCGCGCCGGTCCACATCTCCTGCAGGTCGTAGATCCGCTCGCGCTCCTGGAACGCCCACAGGAACGGCGTGAACGCGCCCAGATCGATCGACGTCGTGCCGAGCCAGACCATGTGGGAGATGATGCGGCTCATCTCGCAGGCGATGACACGCAGCACCGTGCAGCGCGGCGTGATCGCGATGCCCATCAGCTTCTCGGCCGCCAGTGCCAGGCCGACGTTGTTGGCCATCGGCGACAGGTAGTCGGTGCGGTCGGTGAGCGGAATGATCTGATTGTAGTGCCGGTACTCGCCGAGCTTCTCGAACCCCGAATGCAGGTAGCCGAGGTGCGGGATACAGCGCACCACCGTCTCCCCATCGAGCTCCACCACGAGGCGCAACACGCCGTGCGTCGCGGGGTGCTGGGGACCCATGTTCATGAGCAGATGCTCGCCGCCCAGGTCCGGCTCGGCGGCAGCGGTGAGCGGGACGCGGGCGGGACGCCCGGCGGCATCCACGCCGGGGGTCGCGAGCTCGAGCTCGACGGTTCGCTTGCTCATGACGCGGGCGGGGGGGGCTCGGGAATCGTACCGCGCTCGCCTCGGCGCAGCCGTTCGCGCATGTCCTCGGGCAGGTCACCGCCCGCGTCGGCGATCGACAGCTCTTCCATCGAGTAGTGCGCTTCGGGATTGGCGTTCAGCGCCTGGCGCACCTGTTCGGCGCGGGAGAAGCGGCCGCGCAGCGGGAAGTTTTTCCGGAGCGGATAGCCCTCGGCATACGTTTCCCACATCAGGATGCGCCGCAGATCAGGATGACCCCGGAATGTGATGCCGAACATGTCGAACACTTCCCGCTCCAGCCAATCGGCGCCGTGCCACAGGCTGTAGACCGAGTCGACGGCCAGCTCTGCGTCGGGCTGCAGCTCGACTTTGATCCGGATATCGGCTTTGCGAGTGAGCGAGCGCAGAAAGTACACCACTTCGAGGGGACGCTCGCGATCCCTGAATTCGACCGCCGTGACGTCGACCAGGTAATCGTAGTCCTGGCCCGGCGTGTCCTTGAGATATCGCATCGCGTCGAGCAGGCGCTCGCGCGCGACATAGACGATCGTGTCGCCGTCCGCGGCTACGGCTTCCCGCACTGCGCCCGGAATCACGAAGAGCGGAACTGGTGGACGGAGTTGCCGAACGGCTCGGAGATTTCGTCGATCGTCTCGGGCGGCAGCCGCAGCCCCTTCTCGTCGAGCAGCTGTTCGTCGCGGCGCCGGACGTGATCGAACAGCGACTCGCCCTTGATCTTCTTATGAAGGAGGAGAATGCCGTACAGCAGGCCTTCGGGACGGGGCGGGCAGCCGGGGACGTAGACATCCACGGGGACGATCGTGTCGATGCCCTGCACCATCGCGTAGTTGTCGAAAATGCCGCCGGTGGACGCGCACGCGCCCATGGAGATGACCCATTTGGGCTGCGGCATCTGGTCGTAGATGCGGCGGATCACGGGAGCGAGCTTGAACGGCAGCCGGCCGGCGCAGATCAGCACATCGGCCTGGCGCGGCGAGAACGCCTGGCGCTCCATGCCGAAGCGGGCGAAGTCGAAGCGGCTCGCGGCGGTGGCCATGAACTCGATGGCGCAGCACGCCGTGCCGAACGGCATCGGCCACAGCGAATTGGCACGCGACGAATTCACCGCCCAGTCGACCAGGTCCTGGAATTTGGCGACCAGGTAATTGGAGGTTTGGACTTCGCTAACTGTCTTCATAAACCTCGTCTAACAATGTCGTCTAACAAAACCGTCTAACAGCATCGTCTAACG
>QHUQ01000235.1 GCA_003221985.1 Gemmatimonadota bacterium
GATTGCGCTCTCGCGCGCGCGCGTCAACAAGGATGTTGCCCGAGTCCGGCGGCAGGACCTGGATCGCGCGATCCAGCACGACGTGAGCGCGGCGTACGACGCCTATGTGACCGCCCGTGCCAGCGCCGAACTGTCGAAGGAAGGGCTGACCATCGCGCGTGAGAGCTTCCGGGTTCAGCAAACGCGCTACCAAAGCGGCGCGACGACGATTCTCGATTTGCTCGACGCTGAAGTAAACGTATCCCAGGCCGAGGCGGACCTCGTGCAAGCCCGCTATGGGACGCGACTCGCCCTCGCCGGCCTCGAGAGCATCCTCGGCAAGAGACTTTTCACCGATAAGGAAGCCCCGTGATGTCGTATCGCTCATTCGTTGTGTTGGTCGTGCTGGCGGCCGCGTGCAACAAGGCCAAATCCGCATCACCCGGTGGTGCTCCCGGCGGCGGCATGCCGCCGATGCCCGCCGAAGTGGCGCTGGCGATTCACGACACCGTCGTCGACGCGATCGGCGCGACGGGGCAGATCGAGGCCATTCAGTCCGTCGATCTGCGGCCCGAGGTGGACGGGCGTATCGTCGACATCCTCGTGCGCGAAGGGCAGGGCGTCGCAGCCGGCACCGCGTTGTTCAAGGTGGACGACGCGGAGCTCAAGGCGCAGGTGGCGAAAGCCGAGGCCGACCGGGACATGGCGCAGCGCAATCTCGAGCGCACCAAGCAGCTGATCGCGCAAAACGCCTCGTCGCAGTCCGACCTCGAGAAGGCGGATGCCGGGTACCGGTCCGCGCAGGCGTCATACGATCTGCTCAAGACGCGGCTCGACCGCACGGTCGTCCGTGCGCCGTTCGCCGGTCTCGCCGGTCGCCGCCTGGTCAGCATCGGCACGTACGTCAACGCGCAGACGCCGTTGATCAGCTTGCAGTCGATCAACCCGCAGCATGCGACGTTCCAGGTCCCCGAGCGCTACGCCGATCGGCTACGCCAGGGGCAGCTCGTGAGCTTCCAGGTCGCCGCGCTGCCGGGGAAGAATTTCTCCGGTGAGGTGGTGTTCGTGGATCCCGTCGTCGAGCTGCCGGGCCGCACGATCCTGATCAAGGCGCGCGTGCCCAATCCGGAGCGTCGGCTCCAGGCGGGCATGTTCATCGAGGCGCGGCTGGCGACGGATATCCGGCCGAACGCGGTCGTCGTTCCCGAGGACGCGATTCTGCCGCTCCAGGGTCAGACCTACATCTGGCTCGTCAAAGGCGGCAAAGCTGACCGCCGGCAGGTGACGCTGGGGGTGCGGACGGCGGGTTGGGTCGAGATCCAGGCCGGCTCCGTCGACGCCGGTGATTCGGTGGTCGTTGGCGGCGCGGAGCGGTTGTTCCCCGGTGCGAACGTGATGGCGCAGGTCGTGGATCGCCACCGCCGCGTGCAGACCGGCGAGTCGACGGGCACGTCCCGGCCCGCGACTCGTTAGTGGGGGGGGCCCGGCTGCTCCGGCAGCGGCTGTACGGGCGTTTCGGTATTCCGGAAGATCGACTGCGCGATTTGTTGCGCGCGCGCCGACAGCGCGGTGTTCGTTTTTTGCAGCTCCTGCGCCATCGTGTAGTACGTCAGCCCGTATAGCGAGAGAATCCCCTCGGACGGCTTGTCCACCCAGCCGCGCGGCCTGGGCCGCGCGGCGGCGTCCGTGTGGTAGACGTCGAACAGCAGCTGCGTCGTGCGCGGCACGTTCACGTAGCCCAGTGACTGGATCCCCTTGATGCTGTCGGAGGCCACGATCTCCTGCTCGCGCAGCGCGCGGGCGAAGCCGTGGCCTTCGAGATGGGACGTGAACCCGAACTGATCCCCGTACAGGCCGACCGTGCGGGAGAAATAGACCGGGCGTTTACCGAGCTGATCCTTGATCACCTGCAGCACGATCACGTCGGCGCGCTCGAGGTAGGGGCGGCCCAGCATCTGCGGATCGAGTGTGACGCTGATCGAGCCGAGTCGCGCCACGCGCTTCTGATCGAGGATGTAATACTGCTCGAGCGCGTTGAGCTGCTCATCGCTGAAGCTCATCAGCTTGCCGGCCGGCATCGGCCACTGTTTGCCCCGATAGATCGCGGGCGCGTGCGTCGAATCGAACGGCTCGAGCGGCCGCCGCTGCAGCTGGCGCACGTACCAGTCGGTATTCGCCAGCGAGAGGTTGACGATCGTCACGTCGCGGCGAATGCCTTCGACCTCCTGCGCGTACCACAGCGGGAAGGTGTCGTTGTCGCCGGCGGTGACGAGCACCCCGTACGGCTCGACCGATTGCAGCAGGTCGTAGGCGAAATCGCGCGCCAGCGTCTCGCCCTTTCTCGAAGCCGTCAGCCGGTTGCCCACCAGCGGGATCAGCGCCAGCGCCAGCAGCGGCGTGCCGTACAGCCAGCGGCGTGCCGTGTCCGGCTGGCGCTCGCGGAACAGGTCGCCCACCCATTCGATCCCGGCCGCGAGGCCCATGCCCACCCAGATGCCCCAGATGGCGAACGAGCAAATGAAGAAGTAGTCGCGCTGCCGCACCTCGTGCTGATTCACGGCTGCTTCCGGATGCAGCGAGTAGCCGTACTTGAAGTTCAGGTAGAACACGAGCGCGAACGTGAAGATGAACATCAGGGCCGTCAGGGCGATCGCGGTGCGCTTGTCGGCGCGCCAGTGGCGCACCGCGCCCCCCAATCCGACGAAGCCGAACAACACCGCCAGCAGCCGCTGCGCCCGGTCCGGGAAGTCATGGCCAAACTGCCAGCTGAAGTACTGTGCGTAGTTGACCAGCTGATCCCAATAGAGGGTCAGGGTGTGACCGGGATTCGTGACGCCCGGTGCCTGGGTGGGATTGTCGAAGATGGAGGGCTTGCCGTACTGCTGGCGGCTGAGGACCGCCCACAGCGCCTGCCAGTTCGTCGGCTCCCCCTCGTTGATCGGCGGGTAGAAGCCGGCGCGAATGGGGAGATAGGTATAGACGGAGAGTCCGACCACGACCACCACGATGGCGGCGATCGCGAACCGCACGTTGCCCGCCAGCATCGCGACGACCAGTGCGCCGGCACACAAGACGCCCGCGACGGCGATGAATTCCCAACCACCGGGCCCACGAGCACGCCCATCATGTGGTTCGTCGCGGTGAGCGCGAGCAGATAGATGATCAGCAGCAGATAGTGGTCGTGCGCGTCGCCCGCCGGTTGATCGTCCCAACGCACGATCAGCCACAGAATCAAGGCGATCGAGAGCAGGCTCAGTGTGTACACCTTCTCGTTGACGACCGACTGATTCCATACCGTGAACGCCGTCGCCGAGACGATGGCGCCGGCGAGCGCGGCGAGGCGCCGCGGCCACAGGGCGGGCACGAACGAGCGCAGCCAGCGCTCGCCCACGAGGAACCAGCACCCGGCGGAGACGGCGCTCGTCAGCGCGGCGAACAGGTTGATGCGCTCCGCATAGCCCGACACCAGCGGGATCAGCCCCCAGACGTGCGCCATGAGCACGAACAGCGGATTGCCGGGCGGATGCGGGATCCCGAGCGAGTACGCGGCCGCGATGTACTCCGACGTGTCCCAGAACTGCGTGGTCGGCGCGAGCGTGAGGAGATAGAGCAGCAGCGCGCCGGCCGCGACGCACGCCGCCATGATATAGGGCGGCCGTTGGACCTGAGCGGCGATGGCCGTCCCTGAAAGAGGCCGGCTGGGTGCTCGTACCGGAGACTGCGTCGTTGTCATAGAGGGAATCAGTTAGATCGGGGAATGGCGTACGTGGTATTGGCGAGGATTGCGTCGCGCAGCTCGCGGGCCCGCATCGCCAGCGCCGGTTCGCGGTCGCGCAGCGCGGCCGCCATGGTGTCGTACACGAACACGTAGCCCAGCAGGCTCGGCTGCGAGGGTGTATCCACCCACCCCCGCGGCCGCTTCCGGGCCGCGGCGATGCCGCCCCGATACACCTCGAACACAAGTTTCCGTGTCCGCGGCACATCGAGGAAGCCTCGTCCCTCGACGAAGCGAATGCTGTCGCTCGCGACGACCGCCTTGGGCAGCAGCCGCCGGACCAGCCCTTCACCGACCAGATACGGTGTCAAGCCGAGCTGATCGGCAATGTTGCCGGTCGAGGTCGAGAAATAAATCGGCCGCTTGCCGACCTGATCCTTGATGATTTGCAGCACCGCGAGCTCGGCGCGTTCGAGATACGGGCGCTTGAGCACCTGAGGATCCAGCGTCACGCGAATCGGACCGACGTCTCCCGCCACGGGGTGGTCTACGATCACGTACGGCGGCAGCGAGTCGCCCGGCGTGCCGAGATAGTACCGGCTCATCCACGGCTGCGTCGGGGCGGGCACGCCGGCGTACGGCACCGGTGGCCGGCGCTGCAGCTGTGTGAGGTACCAATTCGTGTTGGCCAGCGTCATCACCATGACGCTCACGTCCCGCCTGATCCCCTGCGCCTCCTGCGCGTGCCACAGCGGGAAGGTGTCGTTGTCGCCGCTGGTGATGATCAGCGCATACGGATCGACCGATTCGAGCAGGTCGCGGGCATAGTCGCGCGCCACCGTCTCCCCGGCGCGGGACGCGGTGAGCCGGTTGCCGACCAGCGGAATCAGCGCGATCAGGAACACCGGGGCCGCGTAACGCCATCCGGCGCGCGGGAATCTCGTCGCAATCGCGTCAGCCACGACCGCGAGTCCCATGCCGACCCAGACGCCCCACACCGCGAACGAGGCGATAAAGAAGTAGTCGCGCTCACGCACCTCGTGCTCGAGCCCCGTGTAAGGCTGCGAGTAGCCCCACTTGAAGTTGAGATAGAACACGAGCGCCACGGTTACCGTGACGACCAGCGCCGTCATCGCGAGCGCGGAGCAGCGGTCGGCCCGCCAGTGACGCCGCGCCCCGAGGAAGCCGAGGCCGGCGAACAGGACGGCGAGCAGGCGCTGCGCTAGCGCCGACCAGTCACGCCCGAATTGCCAGGTGAAATACTGCCAGTAGTTGAGGAACTGCTGGCCGATCAGCACGATCGAGCGCCCCGGGTTTTCCGGCCCGGCGGGGTACATCGGATTGTCGAACACCGACGGCTTGGCGAATTGCTCGCGCGCGAGGACCGCGCGTAACGACGGCCAGTTGGTGGCATCGCCCTGATTCATGTAGGGATCGAGCGCCGCGCGGATCGGAATGAACAGATTCACACTGAGCCCGACGACGGCGACCAGGCCGGCGGCGACCACGAATCGGGGCCGCAGCAGCGCGCGCGGATCGGTCAGCAGCACGTAAACGAGCACCGCGGCGCGACCAGCAATCCCATGAGCTGGTTGGTGGCGGTGAGCGCCAGCAGATACACGATCAGGACGAGCAGGTTGTCGGGGCGCGTCTCGGCGGGCTCATCGGCCCAGCGCAGCGTCAGCCACAGGATGAGCGCGATCGACAGCACGCTGATCGTATAGACCTTCTCGTTCGCCACCGCCTGATTCCACACCGTGAACATCGTGGCGCCGACGATGGCACCCGCGGCTGCGGCAAGGCGGCGCCAGCCGTCCGGGGCGACGATGGGGCGGAGCCACCGCTCGCCGATGAGAAACCAGAGGCCCGCCGACGTCGCGCTCGTCACCGCCGCCAGGAAATTGATGCGTCGCGCGTAGTCGGAGGCGACCGGCAACAGTCCCCACACGTGCGCGACGATCACAAAGAACGGATTGCCGGGCGGATGCGGGATGCCGAGCGCGTGCGCCGCCGCGATGTATTCAGACGCATCCCAGAATTGCGTCGTCGGGGCGAGCGTGACGATGTAGAGCATCAGCGCGGCGAGTGAGACGCCGGCGGCGGTGAGGTACGTCTGCTTGGCAGGGGTGGGGGTCATGGGTCGTGTAATCTAGTGACGGAATTGCCGCATACCGGTGAGGACCATGGCCAGGTCATGCTCGTCCGCCGCCGCGATGACCTCGGCATCCTTGACCGACCCCCCCGGCTGGATGATCGCCGTGACTCCGGCGGCGGCCGCCTCGTCCACCCCGTCGCGGAATGGAAAGAAGGCGTCGCTCGCCAGCACCGCCCCACGCGGGTCGTGGCCCTGCTGCCGGGCCTTATGCACGGCCAGGAATGACGAATCCACCCGGCTCATCTGCCCGGCGCCGATGCCGATCGCGGCCTCATCCCGCACCAGGATGATCGCGTTCGACTTGATCGACCCGACCGCGGCCCAGGCGAAGCGCAGGTCGTTCCATTGCGCATCGGTCGGGCGGCGTGTGGTGACCACCTGCCATTTGGACTCGTCGGCGACGCCAGCGTAGCGGAACCGGTCCTGTACGAGAAACCCGCCGCGGATCCGCTTGTAGTCGAGCGTCGGCTCATCGGGGAAGCGCGGCAACTCCACGACTCGCAGGTTCTTCTTCTCCTTGAAGACCGCCAGCGCCTCGGCATCGACCCGCGGCGCGACGACGACTTCGACGAACAGGTCGCGCATCGCCTCGGCGGCGGCACGGTCCACGACGGTGTTGAACGCGATCACCGATCCGAACGCGGAGGTGCGGTCGGTCGCCAGGGCGCGCGCGTAGGCATCCGCGGCGTTGCGGCCGAGCGCGATGCCGCAGGGCGTCGTGTGCTTGATAATTACGCACGCGGGACGCGCGTCCTTGCTGCCAAAAGGCGCAACCGGCAACACGACGCTCAGCGTCTCCGGAAGCGCTTCCTGCGACCGTGTGAGATAGCCGAGGATCGCGGCGTCGTAGGCGGCGGTGTGGGCGAAGACCTTCGTGGCCAGGCTCCGTCGCAACCCCGGGCTGCCGCCCGGGGTTAGCGAGCCATCCCTCAATGATGAGATCACGAGCGGGTAATCGTCCGGATCCACGACCACGATAACGGACTCGTGATTCTTGGCAGCCGAGCGCAGCATCGACGGGCCGCCGATGTCGATTTGCTCGATCGCCTGCGCGAACGTGGTCTGTGGTTTCGCGACGGTCTCGCGGAAGGGGTAGAGATTCACCGCGACGAGATCGATCGGCGTGATGCCGTGCTGCTTCAGCGCTGCGAGATCACCGGAGTTATCTCTTCGTGCCAAGAGTGCTCCATGCACCTTCGGGTGCAACGTCTTTACGCGCCCATCCATCATCTCCGGGAAGCCCGTGACGTGTTCGACGAGGACGACCGGAATGCCCTCGCGCCGCAGCGCTTCCGCCGTCCCGCCGGTCGAGACGATTTCCCAGCCGAGACTCACCAGCTCGCGGGCAAATTCGACGATCCCGCGCTTGTCCGATACGGAGAGAAGGGCTCTACTCACCAGTCCTCTGCCACCGCACGCACCATATCGGCCAGGCTCACCAGATCTTTCAGGTCCACCACTTCTGCGGGCGAGTGCGAGTAGCGCAACGGCCAGCCCATCGCGACGTCCACGACGCCGAACTGCGTGAACGTGGAGCCGTCGTTGCCGCCGTTGGTCGTGCCGATCTGCAGCGCGACGCCGCGGGCGCGGGCGAGCTGTGCCAACGTGTCCACGTCGGCCGGTGGCGTGATGGACGAATTGTCGAGTGCGCGCGCCACGGCACCCGCTCCCAGGCGCGCGACCGCGAAGTTCTGCAGCTCGAGCGGGGAATCGGCGGAGACGAACGTATCGATGGCGTGCACCCGCCGCGTGCTG
>QHUQ01000050.1 GCA_003221985.1 Gemmatimonadota bacterium
GCGATCGACAGTTGCGCCTCACGCCACAGATGCCGCCCTCGCTCGATGCACCAGCGACAGCGGGAGCGCTCGGCGGCGAGTTGCATGACCAGCAACCGAAGACGCGGCTCGAGGTCGGTAACGCCAACGCGATAGCAGGCGAGGGCAGCGTAGGCTGGAAGGACGCGGACTCCACTTGTGGCCGACGCCAGCGAGGGCGGACGTCCGATGAGCGCTCGCCAGACGGCGCCGCCCTGGCGAATGATCTTGGAGACAATTGAATCCATATGATGATACAATTGTATCATGGAATGCAGTCGGACTGCAAGAGGAACTACCGTTTTGACCTCGATTTAGCGATATTGCTCGACCCCAAAACAGCTAAACAAGCTCAAAGGAGCATACATGGCGGCAGCCCTCCCCCTGAAGCGCCCCGTCAAAGTCGGAGAATTGGTACGGCGCCGGTTGCGTGAGCTGAAGCGCACCCCGCGCGAGCTGGCGGATGCGGTTCAGGTGTCTGAGATCTATATCAGTGACCTCGTCGCCGGACGGCGGCGTCCCCCGGCCCCTGGCCGCATGGACGTCTACGCACCGATGACCAAGTTCCTCAAGCTGCACCGCAACGACCTCCCGACCTGCGCCAAGGCGGAGCGGGACGGCGAGACGAAGAGCAAGCGCCGGCCGCATCCGGAGATCCGGCAGCAGTTCCTGGAGCTCTGTCTCGATCCCGCCAAAGCCCGCGTGCTCGCGCGCCGGCTCGGCCGCAAAGACGGCGTGACCCTCGAGCGGGTCATTGTCGGGCGATTGCTGGAGGTCGCCCAGGGCTTTGTGCGGCGCCAGCTCGACGATGATGTGGGTATTCGCATCGCGGCGAGCCGTGAAGGCTGCAGCTATCTCGAGTGGCGCATGAAGCTGATGGAGTTCCTCGATGCGACGCCCGAAGGGCTGACGCCGGGTGACGGCGCGGAGTTCGTGCGGCCTCGCATTGCCGGCTGGGACATCGACTACGATACCCATGCGATGCGGATCGTGCTGCGGTCGCAGGATCCGGCGCCGCGGCAGGTGCGTGCACTGAGCATCTGACGGTAAGGGACGGTAAAGGACGGTAAGGGACGGTAAGGGCAAAACCCTTACCATCGTTTTTTTTTACCGTCTCTTACCGTCCTTTACCGTCCGTTTTAAGTTCCAGCCGTCCCCGCACGCCGTCGTTCTTCCGTCCGGAGCGTCCATGCTTTCCCTTGTTGTCGCCGCATTCCTCGCCGTTCAGCAGCCTCCACCACCTCCACCCGACTCGACGAAGCGCGACACCACCCAGGTCAAACTCGACTCACTGCCGTTGAAAATGGCGCGCACCGTGAGTTTCGAGACGTCGGAAGCGACGTGGATGTCGCTCGACGTTTCGCCCGACGGCAGACGCGTCGTGTTTCTGTCCGACCGCAGCGGCGCCGAGAACGTCTGGCTGTGCGATCCCGATGGATCGCATCCGAAGGCTTTGACGAAGGGCGCGACCAACCTCTATGCGTCTCCCGACTGGACTCCGGACGGCAGCTACATCGTCGTTTCTCGAACGAGTGGCTTCCTCGGCAGCACCTATGAGCTGTGGCTGATTCACAAGGACGGTGGCTCCGGCGCCGCAATGCTGCGCGTGCAGACCGGCCCGAACATGCCCCCGCCGATGAACACGCTCGGCGCCGCCTTCGGGAGGGATCCCCGCTACATTTGGGTCTCTCGCCACCGCGGCGGGTTCGGGTACAACCTCGACTATCCGCTTTGGCAGCTCGCGATTTACGATCGCCAAACCGGCCGCCTCTTCACCCAGACCGACATGTACGGCAGCGCGATGCGGCCCGTGCTCTCGTCGGACGGCAAGTGGCTTGTGTATGCGACCCGCTACGACGCCGAAACGGGGCTGCGGCTGCGCAATCTCGCCAGCGGTGACGAGAAGTGGCTCGTCTATCCGGTGACCCGCGACGATCAGGAATCGCGCTTCACGCGCGACCTGTACCCTGGGTATTCGTTCACGCCCGACAATCAGGCCATCATCGTGTCGTACGGCGGCAAGATTCACCGCGTCGCAGTGCCCTCCGGGCAGGTGACCGACATTCCGTTCACGGCGAAGGTCGACCAGCAGCTGGGACCGATGGTGCATCTCCCGATCCGGGTGGACACGGGCAGCGTGCTCGTGCGTCAGATTCGCGACGCCTCGCCTTCGCCCGATGGGAAGCGGCTCGCGTTCAGCGCGCTCGATCGGCTGTACGTGATGGATCTGCCCAACGGCACGCCGCGCCGCCTGACCAATGACAGTGTGAAGGAGCAAGTCCCGGCGTGGTCGCCAGACGGACAGTGGCTCGCCTACGTGACGTGGACCGATGCGGGCGGGACGCTCAACAAGATCAAACCCGACGGCCGCAGCCGCCCCGTGCGTCTCACCGCTGACAGCGCGTTCTACGACACGCCTGTGTGGTCGCCCGATGGCGCGCGGATCGTGGTCGTCAAAGGCCCACGTGCGCCGCGGACGGAGGAGCACTTTGGGCCGGGCTACGAGATCGTCTGGGTACCGGCGGCGGGTGGAGCAGCCACGCGAATTTCGCCGATCAACGCCTGGGGGCGGCCGCATTTCAGCCGTGATCCCAACCGCATCTACATCTATGAAGGGCCCGAAGGCTTGGTCTCGATGCGCTACGACGGCACCGACCGGCGGGCTCACATTCGGGTTACGGGCTACACCTCGCCGACGCCGGGTGCGGAGGCTAACCCGGCGGGGGAGATCATCATCAGTCCCGATTCCGATCGAGTGTTGGCACTGGTCGGAAACTACGTCTACCTCGTCACGCTGCCGCTCATCGGCGGCCAGACGCCGGTCGTGAACGTGTCGGACCCTTCCTCAGCGGCGTTCCCGGTCAAGCGGTTGACAATGATCGGTGGTGACTTCGTCGGCTGGACGAACGACGGCCGTCAGGCGTTCTGGTCCATCGGCCGCTCGTTCCTGAAGTGGGATCCCGTCGTTGCCGACTCGATGGATAAGATCAAAGCCCGCACCGATTCGATCCGCGCCGACTCGCTGAAGACCGACGCCTTCAAAGCGCTCGCCGACTCGGTGCAGAAACGGCTGCGCTCGCGTTCCGATTCGCTGTCCAAGCAACCGGCGTACGAGCCGGCGCGCGTGGACGTCACGATCCGCGTACCCCGCGACGTTCCGCGCGGCACGGTGGTGCTGCGCGGCGCACGCATCATCTCGATGAAGGGCGACGAGGTGATCGACAACGGTGATCTCGTCGTCACGGACAATCGCATCGTGTCGGTCGGAGCACGGGGGGGGGGCAATGCCCCCGCCGGCGCGCGCATCATCGACGTCACAGGAAAGACGATCATTCCGGGCTTTGTGGACGTGCATGCGCACCCCTGGCCGACGTGGGGCATCCACGAGACGCAGGTCTGGAAGTATCTCGCCAACCTGGCGTGGGGCGTGACCACGACGCGCGATCCACAGACATCCACGACCGACGTCCTGACGTACGCCGATCTCGTCGAAACGGGAGAGATTCTCGGCCCGCGCATCTTCCATACCGGCCCGGGTGTGTTCTGGTCCGAGGATTTCAAGAGTCTCGAGGACACGCGCCAGGCGCTGCGGCGCTACAGCGACTTCTACCGCATCCATACGATCAAGATGTACATGACGGGCAATCGCAAGCAGCGACAGTGGGTCATCATGGCGGCGAAAGAGCTCGGGCTGATGCCGACGATCGAAGGCGGGCTCGACTTCAAGATGAATCTGACGGCGGTCATCGACGGCTACCCCGGATCGGAGCACAGCTATCCGATCATGCCGCTGTACAAGGACGCGGTGCAGCTGGTCGCGCAGTCGGGCATCACATACACGCCGACGCTGCTCGTATCCTACGGCGGTCCATGGAGCGAGAACTTCTTCTACGAACGTTACGACATTCACGACAACGCGAAGGTGCGGCGCTTCATGCCGCACGATGAAATCGATCAGCGCGCCGAGCGCCGCCCGTGGTTCCGGGAGAGCGAATACGTGTTTCCACGGATCGCGGCATCGGCGAATGCCATCCTCCAGGCCGGTGGTCACATCGGCCTCGGCGGCCACGGCCAGATGGACGGGCTGGGCGATCATTGGGAGTTGTGGGCGATGGCGGCCGGCGGGATGTCGAATCACGACGTGCTCCGCGTCGCCACGATTCACGGCGCGAACGCGATCGGCATGGAGCAGGATCTGGGCTCGCTGGAGCCGGGCAAATTGGCCGATCTGATCGTACTCGACGCGAATCCGCTCGAGGATATACACAACACGAATACGGTCCGATATGTGATGAAGAATGGCAGGTTGTATGAGGGTGAAACCTTGAATGAGGTGTGGCCGCGGCAGCGGCAGCTACCCCGCATGTGGTGGTGGGGGACTGAACCCGGCAAGGCGGCTGAGACGCTTCGCTAGGACAGGCCTTGGTTTACCAAGCACTTCTAGTTACCTTTCCTCTCGCAAGGAACCGCGAGCTGGCATCCCTCAAGGACAGTCCCGCTCAGGGACTCCGTCGCTGAACACACGCACGGTCTCATCCCCCAGGTTCAACAACTGAAGCAGCGTCGATGTCGGGATGACATTGGGTCATCTCGCGACGCGCGTGTGAGTTACGGCTAGACGTCTCGACGTCTAGACGTCTAGGAGTAAGCATGCCATTTGCATCACTGGGCCTAGCGCCCGAACTCGTGCGCGCGGTCGCCGATGAAGGCTACGCGCACCCCACCCCCATCCAGTCCGAAGCGATTCCGCTGGCGCTGGCGGGCCGCGATCTCATCGGCTCCGCGCAGACCGGCACCGGCAAGACGGCCGCGTTCGTATTGCCGATCCTGCAACGCTTGTCGGCAGGGAAGCGCGGCGTGCTGCGCGCGTTGATTCTCGTGCCGACGCGCGAGCTCGCCGAGCAGGTCGCCGCGAGCATCCGCGCCTACGGACGGCACACCCATCTCAAGGGCGCCGCGGTTTATGGTGGCGTCGGGATGGAGCCGCAGACGCGCGCGCTGAAGCACGGCGTGGACGTCGTCGTGGCGACGCCGGGCCGGCTGCTCGACCACATGGAGCGCGGCCATGCGGATTTCTCCAAGCTCGAGGTGCTGGTGCTCGACGAGGCCGACCGCATGCTCGACATGGGATTCGCGCCGGACGTCAAGCGCATCTTGAACGCGCTGCCCGAAGAGCGGCAGACCATGCTCTTCTCCGCGACCATATCGCTCGAGGTGGACGCGCTCGCGCGCCGCGCGCTGAACGGCCATGCGTCGGTTGAAATCGGCCGGCGCGCGCAGGCGGCCGATGGCATCGAGCACGTCATCGTCGCCGTGGACAAGCTGCAAAAGCGCGGCGCGCTCGCCTCGATTCTCAAAGCCAAGCCCGCCGGCCAGACGCTGATCTTCACGCGCACGAAGTACGGGGCCGACAAGCTTGTCACGTTCCTCAAGCGCGAAGGCATCGCGGCGAACGCGCTGCACGGCGACAAGGCACAAAGCCAGCGCACGCGGACGCTCGACCAGTTCCGCTCCGGCGCGGCCGAGATCCTCGTGGCGACGGACATCGCCGCGCGCGGCATCGACGTCGACGGCATCCGCATGGTCGTGAACTACGACGTGCCGCAGGACGCCGAGGTGTACGTGCACCGCGTGGGACGGACCGCGCGGGCGGGCGCGCGTGGGCTGGCGCTCACGCTCATCTCTCCCGACGAGTGGCTGCTGATGGCCGACGTCGAGCGCTTGATCGGCCAGACGTTTCCGCGCGAGGTGATTCCGGGATTCGAGCCGTCGGTGCCGCCACTCCAACCTCGATCCCTTGCGGTTGCAGAGCCAAAGCCCGAGCGCTCGATGAGACCTCGCCCGGGTGGGAAAAAGCGACGGTAAAGGACGGTAAATAAGACGACGGTAAAGGACGGTAATGGCGAAACCTTTACCGTCTTTTACCGTCCCTTACCGTCGTTTCACCTACCGTCAGTCTTTTGTTTTCAGCGTCCTGATAAAGTTCGCCACCGGGGTGGCGGCAAGCGTGAGCAATCGGATCGATCCGCGCGACGCCAGCTCCACCGACACCCGCGCGATGGTCTCGTTGTCGGGACACTCCACGACGCTGACGAAGTCATAGGGGCCAAGCACGGCGTATTGCGACGTGACCTTGGCCCCGTACTTCTCGATCTCCTTGTTCACTTCCTGCAGCCGCTTGGGGTTGCTCTTGAGCGCCTTGGCGCCTTCGTCCGTCAGATTCGACAACAGGATGTAGGTGGGCATGGGGTGGGCACCTCAGCTCCGTTTCTCGATGGGGACATAATCGCGCTTGTCCGGACCGATGTAGACCTGCCGCGGCCGGGCGATCTTCTGTTCCTTGTCGAGGAGCATCTCCTGCCAATTCGCCAGCCAACCGGGCGTCCGCCCGATCGCGAAGAGTACCGGGAAGATATCAATCGGGAATTTCATCGCCTCGTAGATGATGCCCGAGTAGAAATCGACGTTCGGATAGAGCTTGCGCGTGACGAAATATTCTTCCTGCAGCGCGATGCGCTCGAGCTCCAGCGCGATGTCGATGAGCGGGTTCTTGCCCGTGACGTCGAACACCTGCTCGGCGATCTGCTTGATGATCTTGGCGCGCGGATCGAAGTTCTTGTAGACGCGGTGCCCAAAGCCCATCAACCGCACGTCGCCCTTCTTCACGCGCTGGAGGTAGGCCGGAATCGCGTCGATCGACCCGATCTCGCGCAACATGCGCAGGACTTCTTCGTTGGCGCCACCGTGCAGCGGCCCGTACAGCGCCGCGGCCGCGGCGGCCATGCACGAATAGGGATCGGGGTGCGACGACCCGACGCCGCGCATCGCGCTCGTCGAGCAGTTCTGCTCGTGGTCGGCGTGCAGGATGAACAACACGTCCAGCGCGCGCTCGAGCACGGGGTGCGGGCTGTATTTCACCTCGGTCGTCTTGAACATCATGTTCAGGAAGTTGCCGGTGTAGCTCAAGTCGTTGTCGGGATAGGCGTACGGCATCCCGACGGAGTGCCGATGCGCGAACGCCGCGAGCGTCGGCGTCTTCGCGATCAACCGGAAGATCTGATTGTCGCGCGACTGCTCGTCGAAGATCTTCTTGGCTTCCGGATAAAACGTGGACAGCGCGGCCACCGCGCTCACGAACATCCCCATCGGATGCGCGTCGTGGTGGAAGCCGTCGATGAACTTCTTGATGTTTTCGTGGATGATCGTGTGGTGCGTGACCTGGTACACCCACGTGTCGAGCTCCGCGGCCGACGGCAGCTCGCCATGCAGCAGCAGGTATGCCGTCTCGAGGAACGTGCTCTTCTCGGCCAGCTGCTCGATGGGATAGCCCCGGTAGCGCAGGATGCCCTTGTCGCCGTCGATGAAGCTGATCGCGCTGCGGCACGCCGCCGTGTTCATGAACGCGGGGTCGTAGCTCATCAAGCCGAAATCGTCGTCGCCGGCCTTGATCTGCCGCAGATCGGCGGCGCGGACGGTTCCGTCCTGAATCGGCAGCTCGTAGCTCTTGCCGGTCCGGTTGTCGACGACGGTGAGCGTGTCCTTCGGCACTACGGGGATCCTGGATGTGAGAGGTCGAAAAGATAACCCGAACTGGGACGGTAAGAGACGGTAAGGGACGGTAAGGGGCGGTAGAGGGTTGCTCGCACACCCCTACCGTCTCTTACCGTCCTTTACCGTCCCTTACCGTCGTCCTATCTTGGCGAACCATGACCCAGCCCGGTCCAAGCCTCTATCCCACACGCTCCAGCGCGGGCGCGCTGCTGGGGCAGCAGCTGGCGTCCCGCGGCTATCAGGCGTGCATCCTGCTCGGGATTACGCCGGAGGGCGTGGAGATCGCGGCCCACGCCGCCAAGGCGATGGGGGCGCAGTTCGACGTGATCGTGGCATCCTTCATCAAGCTGGGCGCGAACCTCGCGCCGATCGGGGCGATGGCCGAATCGGCGCCGGCGGAGATGGATCCCGACTTCCAGCCGGGCATGAATCTGCTCGAGAAACTCCAGGCGGCGATCGACGAGTCGCGGGCGCGCGTGAAGCAGGATCTGGTGCTCTATCGCACGCAGCGGCCGGTGAAGAAGCTGGAGGGACGCACGGCGGTGATCGTCGAGGGACAAGTCGTGTATCCGTGGAAGGTGCTGGCCGCCGCGAAGGCTGCCGAGGGCTTGGGCGCGCGCGAGGTCGTGATCGCGACGCCCGTCGCCACACAGCCAGCCGCCGATCGCATTCGGGCTCGCCAGTACCAGCTGGTCTGTCCGAGTGTCGTCATGGAAGCCGAAGGGCACCCGTTGCCGTACGGTGATGCCGGGGCGGATGCACCGGAGCGTCTGAAGAGCATCATGATCGCCCACCAGGCAGCGTGAGAAGGTTGGAAGGTTGGAAGGTTGGACGGTGGTGTTGATTGGATAATTTTTGAACTCGTCTGTACAACCCCCATGTTACCCTCCCAGCCTTTGCGCGTAGCTCGTCGAGTTGTCGCGATTCTTCCATCGTCAGAAGTCCGAGATCGGTCGTGGCGCGAATCGCATAGGCAAGCTCTGCGAGTGACCCCAACGCTATGTCGAGAAAACGTCTGAATTCTCGCGGCCCTTGTTTAGCCGATCCTTCGGCGATATTTGCAGGCGCCGAGAAGGCAGCGCGGCGCATCTGTGAAGTCAGACCGTAGAGTTCATGTTTTGGGAAGCGGGAGGTGACTCGATAGATCGCAAGAAAGAGCGTGTGACAACATTGCCAGGCCTCAAGTCTTTCGAATGGCATCATGCCGAAATTCTTCGACAAACTGAATGTTGGTTGTAACCAAAACGTCGCACGACGACAACAAAAAACGGCGAACCAGAGGTTCGCCGTTCATTCCAACCTTCCAACCTTCCAACCTACTCCGGCAGTTCCACAATATCTCGCTCGCCGCCGCGCCTGCCGGCAGAATACGTCGGCCAGATGCACGGCGCGCGCGCCGGCGGCACGGTCACGCTCGAACAGGCGCTGCGCCCGTGAGCAGGTCGCCGCCATGGCGAACAGCTCGGCCGCGACGTCCACCAGCCGGAACAGCACCGACTGGCGCAGCTCGAGCTTCGGCCCAAAGCGAATCATGGCATGGAAGACGCTGCGCGCGAGTCGCCGGCAGCTGCGCTCGACAAAGCGGACGTGCCTGGCCAGCCGGCCGAACTCCGCGTAGCGCGGCCACAGGCTCCACCCGAGCCAGCGGGACGGATACCACCAGCCGTAGAACCCGGCCGACCGGACCAGGCCGGTGAGCCGCTCGCGCGCCGTCTTGCCTGGCATGACGACGTCGCCCGCGACCTGGAGATGCTTGTCCACGGCTTCGCGCGCGATGAAGAGATGCATGATCTCCGAGGAGCCTTCGAAGATCAGATTGATGCGGAAATCGCGCATGATGCGCTCGACCGGCACCGGCGCCTCGCCCCGCGCGCGCAGCGAGTCGGCCGTCTCGTAGCCGCGGCCGCCGCGGATCTGCACGGTATCGTCGATGATGCGCCAGCCGGCCTCGGAGTTGTACAGCTTGGCGATCGCCGCTTCGAGCCGGATGTCGGCGCCGCCGCGCTCGGCCATCGCGCCGCACAGCTCCGCCACGGCTTCCATCGCCAGCGTGTTCGCGGCCATCGATCCGATTTTCTGCGCGATCGCGTCGTGCTGCCCGATCGGCCGGCCCCACTGCACGCGCTCCGCCGCCCAGCGGCGCGAGATCTCGAGGCAGCGCTTGCCGGCGGCGACCGCGGAAATGGGAAGCGTCAACCGGCCGGTGTTCAGCGTGATAAGCGCGAGCTTCAGTCCATTGCCCTCGCCCCACAGCACGTTCTCCTTGGGCACGCGCACGTTGGTGAAGCGGATCACGCCGTTGTAGAGCGCCTTCAGGCCCATGAAGTGACAGCGGTGCACGACCTCGACACCGGGCCAGTCCGTCTCGACGATGAAGGCGGTGATCTGCTTCTTCTCTCTGCCGTTAATCATCTTCGACGGCGTCCGTGCCATCACCACGAGCAGCTCGGCCTTGGTGCCATTGGTGCACCACAACTTCTCGCCGTTGAGGACCCAGACATCGTCGTCGAGGATCGCGTTGGTTTCCATCGCCGCCGGATCGGAGCCGACGCTGTCCTCGGTGAGCGCGAACGCGGAGATCGCGCCCTGGGCGAGACGGGGGAAGTATGTCTTTTTCTGGGCTTCGCTGCCGAACAGCTTGAGCGGTTGCGGCACGCCGATCGATTGATGCGCGGAGAGCAGTGCGGTCAGCGAGCCATCCACCGACGAGACGAGCTCGATCGCCTTCATGTAGGAGAGCTGCGACAGGCCGAGTCCGCCGTACTCGCGCGGAATCTTGATGCCGAACGCGCCCACGTCTCGCAGTCCCTGAATCACGTTCTCGGGGATTTCGCCTTCGCGATCGATGCGATCGGAGTCGACGTCCTCGCGGAGGAACCGCGCCAGCTTGTCGAGAAACGGTTTCGCGCGGGCGACTTCGTCAGGATCCTGTTCGGGGTAGGGATGGATGAGATCCATCCGCAGGTTGCCGAGGAACAGCTCGCGCACGAAACTGGGCGCCGCCCACTCCTGCTCGCGTGCCGCCTCGGCGACTTCGCGCGCTTCTGCGGCGCTGACCTTGCGTGTGGGCGGGGCGAGTGTGGTCATCACACCCAATCTAACACCATCTAACACCTTGCGACCCGCCGCAGAGGGGGGTTTCTTCCACGCGTTCAGCCCGCCGTCAGCCTTCATGAAGGAGATGTCCCATGTCCCGCATAGCCTTAGTGAGCTTCGCGCTCGGGCTTGCCATCGCGTCCCCGGCGACCGCCCAGCGGCCCGCTCGAGCCAGCCGCGCGCGCCCACGACCAGCCGCAGCCCGCGCAGCCCCCACAGCCCGCGCGGCCCCCGCGGCGATCACGATCCCGTACCAGCGGTTCGTCCTGAAGAACGGCCTCACCCTGCTGGTCCACGAGGACCACAAGGCGCCGATCGTCGCCGTGAACATCTGGTACCACGTCGGCTCGAAAAACGAGCGGCCCGGCCGCACCGGCTTCGCCCACCTGTTCGAGCATCTGATGTTCAACGGCAGCGAGCACTTCAACGACGACTACTTCCAGCCGTTCGAGCGCATCGGCGCGACCGATCAGAACGGCACGACCAACGAAGACCGCACGAATTATTTCGAGAACGTCCCGACCAATGCCCTCGATGTGGCGCTGTGGATGGAGTCGGACCGGATGGGCCATCTGCTCGGCGTGATCGACACGGCGAAGGTGAACGAGCAGCGCGGCGTCGTGCAGAACGAAAAGCGGCAGGGCGAGAATCAGCCGTACGGGAAAGTCGATCTGTTGATGACCGAGGGGACGTATCCCGTCGGCCATCCATACTCCTGGACGGTGATCGGATCGATGGAGGACCTCAACGCCGCCTCGGTCGACGACGTGAAGGAATGGTTCCGGACGTATTACGGGCCGAACAACGCCGTCATGGTCCTGGCCGGCGACATCACCCCCGGGGCCGCGCGCCAGAAGGTCGAGCAGTACTTCGGCGACATTGCCGCGACGCCGCCGATCGCGAAGCAGGACGCGTGGATCGCCCGGCGCACCGGGTCACACCGTCAGGTGATGCAGGACCGCGTTCCGCAGGCCCGGATCTACAAGGAATGGAACGTGCCGCAGTTCGGCTCGGCGGACGCCGATTATCTCGACATGGTGACCGACGTGCTCGCCCAGGGGAAGACGTCGCGGCTCTACAAGCGGCTCGTGTACGACGAGCAGACCGCCACCGACGTCATCGCCTACGCCGATCTGCGCGAGATCGGCGGGCAGCTCGTCATTCGTGCGACCGCCAAGCCGGGCGGTGACCTCGCCCGCGTGGAGCGCGCGATCGACGAGGAGCTGGCGCGGTTCGTTCAGTCCGGCCCGACGGCCAGCGAGCTGCGCCGCATCCAGACGCAATATCGGGCCAATTTCATCCGTGGCGTCGAGCGGATCGGCGGCTTTGGCGGCAAGTCCGACGTGCTCGCCCACTACGAAGTGTTCACGGGGAATGCCGACAATTATCTAGTGACCGAGCGGCGCATCGCAGCGGCGACCGCCGCCGACCTGCGGTCCGCGGCCGCACGCTACCTGACCGACGGCCAGTACGTACTCGAGGTTCATCCGTATCCGGAGTTCGGAACCACGGCGGGCGGAGCGGACCGCTCGAAGCTCCCCGACGCGGGCACGCCGCCTGACGCGCGCTTCCCCGCGGTCGCGCGTGCGACGCTGCCCAACGGCCTCAAGATCGTGCTGGCGGAGCGCCACTCTATTCCGCAGGTGAATCTCACGCTGCTCGTCGACGCGGGCTACGCGGCCGATCAGTTCGCGGCTCCCGGCACGGCGAGCCTGGCGCTCGACATGCTCGACGAAGGGACGGTGAAACGGACGGCGCTCCAGATCAGCGACACCCTCTCCCAGCTCGGCGCATCCCTGGGCACCGGCTCGCGGCTCGACGTGTCGCAAGTCGCGCTGTCGACGATCAAGGAGAATCTCGACCCGGCCCTCGACATCTTTGCCGACGTCATTCTGAATCCGGCCTTCCCGCAGGCCGACTTCCAGCGGCAGCAGCGCCAGCGGCTGGCGCGCATTCAGCGTGAGAAGGTGCAGCCCGTGCAGATGGCGCTGCGCGTCTTCCCGCAGCTGCTGTACGGGACGAATCACGCCTACGGCAATCCGCTCACGGGGTCGGGCACGGAAGAGTCGGTCTCGCGCATGACGCGCGAGGACCTGGTGCGCTTCCACCGGGCCTGGTTCAAGCCGAATCATGCGACGCTTGTGATCGTGGGCGACGTGTCGCTGGCGGAGATTCAGCCGAAGCTGGCGCGCCTGTTCAGCCGCTGGCAGTCGGGTGAGGTGCCGCAGAAGAACGTCGGCACGGTCGCCGATCAGGCGAAGCCGCTCGTCTACATCCTCGACCGGCCCGGCGCCGAGCAGTCCGTCATTCTCGCCGCCGATCTCGCCGCGCCGAAAGCCAACCCTCATGAGTATGCCGTCGAGGCGATGACGTCGCTGCTGGGCGGGCAGTTCACGTCGCGCGTCAACATGAACCTGCGCGAAGGCAAGCACTGGTCGTACGGGGCATTCACGTTCGTCTGGGACGCGCGCGGCCAGCGGCCGTTCATCGCGTACGCGCCGGTGCAGACCGACAAGACCAAGGAGTCGATGATCGAGGTCGATCGCGAGCTGCGCGGCATTCTGGGTCCCAAGCCCATCACGGCCGACGAGCTGGCAAAAGCGCAGGCGAACCTCACGCTCACGTTGCCCGGCACCTGGGAAACGATGGGCGCGGTGCAGGGGTCGCTCGAAGACATGGTGACATACGGGCTCGATGACCATTACTTCGACACGTATGCGCAGCGCGTGCGCAGCCTGACGGTTCAGGATGCGACCACCGCGGCGCAGGAAGCGATTCGTCCCGATCACCTCGTGTGGGTGGTCGTGGGCGATCGCGCGAAGATCGAGGCTGGGATTCGCGAGCTGAATTTCGGCGAGATTCGATTCCTGGATGCGGATGGGAAGCCTTTAGCATCGCGCTAAGGCGCAGGTAGTCGCTTCCACGGGACGGGAGTAACTTCTCCCGTCCCGTTTTCTCTTGGAGAATTCCGTGCGCTCGCTCAACGTAGCCGTTCTCGTCCTCGCGACATTCGCCGCGACGCTCACCGGTCAAACGCCGCCGCAACAGGTGCTCATCAAAGCCGGTCGGCTCGTGGACGGCCGCTCGCAACAGGTGCAGACCAACGTCGGCATCCTGGTCGAGGGTGAGCGCATCAAGGCCGTCGGCCCGCTCGCCCAGGTCCAGGGACAGGCCCCGACCGCCCGGGTCATCGATCTGAGCCAGATGACGGTGCTGCCGGGCCTGATCGATGCGCACACGCATCTGCTCCTCCAGGGCGACGTGACGTCGCAGGAATACGAGGATCAGCTGCTGAAGCAGTCGATCCCGTATCGCGCGATTCTCGCGGCCCGCAACGCGCGGCTGTCGCTGGAGCACGGCTTTACGGCGATCCGCGACGTGGAGACCGAAGGGGCGATGTACGCCGACGTCGACGTGAAGCTGGCCGTGAACCGCGGCGAGATTCCCGGCCCGCGCATCTTCGCCTCGACCCGCGCCATGGCCCCGACGGGGATGTATCCCATCGGGACGCCGAATTGGGAGATCGAGCTGCCGCACGGCGTGCAGACGGTGGACGGTGTCGATAACGCGCGGCTGGCGGTGCGGGAGCAGGTGCAGCACGGCGCCGACTGGATCAAGTACTACAGCGATCGCCGCTACTACTTCACACCCGACAGCGTGCTGCACAGCTGGGTCAACTTCACCGATGCCGAAGCGAAGGCGATCGTGGACGAGACCCATCGCCTCGGCCGCATGGCGGCGGCGCACGCGATCGGGTCGGACGGGATCGCCGCCGCGCTCCGCGCCGGCGTGAACTCGATCGAGCACGGCGACGGCCTCACCGATTCGCTGATGGATGCCATGGTGAAGAACAACGTCTATTGGGTGCCGACGGTGACCGTCGGCGTGCACGTGATGCCGCGCGGCGGCGTGTGGCCGGCCCTGGTGGCGCTGGAGCGGCGCGCGTTCGGGCGCGCGCTGCGTAAGGGCGTGAAGATCGTGATGGGGACCGACGTCGGCGGGTTCCCCTGGACGGAGATCAATCAGGCCAAGGAGTTCGAGTACTACGTGCAGTACGGCATGACGCCGATGCAGGCGATTCAGTCCGGAACTTCGGTCGCCGCGGCGCTGCTCAGCCAGGAGCAGAATCTCGGCGCGATCGCGCCGGGCCTGTTCGCGGACATCATCGCCGTCGGCGGCGACCCGACACGGGACATCACGGAACTGCAACGCGTCAAGTTCGTTATGAAGGGCGGTGCCGTCTATCTTTCCCCGTAAGTGCGACAGCTCTCAGTAGCGCTCTTCCTTTGTATCGGCGCCGCGGGCGCCGGCCTGGCACAGTTGGCGCCCGCCGGCACCGGCGGCGTCGCCGCATTGGCGGGCACGCTCCGACAGCTGGGCAGCAACAAGCGCGTCCTGATGATCGGCGCCCATCCCGACGATGAAGACACCCAGCTGCTCGTGCTGCTGGCGCGCGGCATGGGGGTGCAGGCGGCTTACCTCTCGCTGACCCGCGGCGAGGGCGGGCAGAATCTGATCGGCCCCGAGTTGGGGCCGGAGCTGGGGATCATTCGCACCGAAGAGCTGCTGGCGGCGCGCGAGCTGGACGGGGCTCGGCAGTTCTTCACGCGCGCCTACGACGTCGGCTTCTCGAAATCGGCCGACGAAACGTTCCGCTTCTGGCCGCGCGATTCGATCCTGAAGGACGTGCTGGACGTCATCCGGCGATTTCGGCCGCAGGTCATCATCGCCGTGTTCTCGGGGACTCCGGCCGACGGCCATGGCCACCATCAAGTCTCGGCGATCCTCGCGCGGCAGGCGTTCGACCTGCTGCGCGACTCAGCGGGCGGCCCCCAAAAGTTCTACCGCTCCACACGCGGCGATCCATCGGCCACGACGCTCACGTTGCCGGTCGGCACGCTCGATCCCATCCTGGGGCAGTCCTACTTCCAGATCGCGATGGCAAGTCGCAGCCGCCATCGCTCCCAGGACATGGGGCAGCTGCAACGCCCTGGCCCCGCGACGTCCGGGGTCGCGCTCATCCCCTCGAAGACCCCCTCACCCGGGGGAGGGGGGGGAGGGGGGGAGACATCGGTTTTCGCGGGCGTCGACACGACGATTCACGTGCCGGGCTATGGAGCGCTGATCGACTCGGCACGCGCCGCGCTCACGCCGTGGCATCCCGGCGCCACGCTGCCGTTCCTGATCCGGGCGTTGCGGCTCGTCGCCGCGGCGGATTCCGAGCAGCGGGCCCTGCTGGAGCGCGCCATCGCCACCGCAGCGGGCGTCACGATCGATGGAACGGCCGACGACGGGATCGTGACACCGGGCGAGCGCCTGCAGGTCGAAGTCACAGTGTGGAATGCGGGCGATAGCGCGGTGCGCGTGGACAGCGTTGCCGTCGCGGCTCCCGCGGGCTGGTCGTTGGAGCGACTCGAGCTCGGTGCTCCGACCGTCGCTCCGGGAGCACTGATGACGCGCCGCTTCGTGCTGACGGTGGCGCGGGATGCCGAGCGCACGCAGCCGTATTTCCTGCGCCGCCCGTTGACGAATCGCGGTGGCTTGTACGACTGGTCGACGGCGCCGGCGGAGGTGCGCGGGCTGCCGTTCGAGCCGCCGCCCGTCAGCGCGCGAGTGCGGCTCGTGATCGGCGGCGAACCGATCACGCTCACCCGTGAGATCGTCTACCGCTATCGCGATCAGGCGATCGGTGAAATTCGACGGCCGTTGTTCGTGACACGCGACCTCGACGTCGCCATCACGCCCGAGGAATTGCTGTGGCCGATCGACGGGGGCAGTGGCTCGCACGAGCCGCGGCATTTCACGATCAGCGCCACGAACCGGTCGCGGGGTAGCGCGAAGGCGCGGCTTGCCGTGACCGCGCCCAGCGGCTGGCCGCCCATCGCTGCCGAGAGTGTGGCGTTCACGCGAGAGGACGAGACGAAGACCGTCACCGTAGCCCTCGCGCCTCCCGTCGCCGATAGCCTCAAGGCGGGCAGCTACGACCTGCGCGCCGGCAACGGCTGGCTCGAGATCATCGACTATCCGCACATTCGGCCGCGCGCGCTGGCTCGGCCCTCCCTCGCCCAGATTCGTGCGGCCCGCGTCGCGCTTCCGGCACTGTCGCACGTCGGCTACGTGCGCGGTGCGGCTGATCGTGTGCCTGAGGCGTTGCTCGCCGTGGGTGTGCCGCTCGAGCTCGTCGGCCCCGATTCGCTCGCGCGGGGCGACCTATCACGTTACGACGCGATTGTGATCGGAAGTCGCGCCTACGAGACCGAGCCGGCGCTGGTCGCCAACAACGGCCGGCTGCTCGACTACGTGAGAGACGGCGGGCTCGTCATCGTCCAGTACCAGCAGTATCCGTTTGTGGACGGCGGCTTCGCGCCGTATCCGTTGACGATCGCGCGGCCGCACGATCGGGTGACGGACGAGAACGCGCCGGTCACGGCACTCGATCCGTCGAGCCCGGCGTTTCACTATCCCAACGAGATCCGGCCGGAGGATTGGCGCGGCTGGATTCAGGAACGGGGCCTGTACTTCGCGCACACCTGGGACACGACCTACGTCCCGCTGCTCGAAACGCATGATCCGGCGCCCAACCCGCCGGCCGAGCTGAAGGGTGGCCTGCTGGTCGCGCCGCTGGGGCGCGGAACGTATGTGTACACGGGGTTGAGTTTCTTCCGGCAGCTCCCCGCCGGTGTGCCTGGAGCCTATCGGTTGTTTGTCAATTTGTTGGGACTCAAAAGAAGGAATGTCCCATGAGCGTCCCATGCTGAAGCATGGGGCCGATGCAGCACTGCGCCTAGGCGCAGTGCTGCTGGTTCTTTCGTTTTCGTCCTGCTCGCGGGACTCCCGCACACCCCTCGTCGTGTACAGCCCGCACGGCCGCGATCTGTTGACGCTCTTCGAGCTCCGCTTCGAAGCACTGCACCCCGATATCGACGTGCGCTGGCTCGACATGGGCTCGCAGGATGTCTACGACCGTCTGCGCTCCGAGCGCGCGAATCCCCAGGCCGACGTGTGGTTCGGCGGTCCGTCGCTGATTCTTGCGCAGGCAGCCCGCGACTCGCTGCTCGACTGTTACCGGCCGCCGTGGGCCGGCGCCATTGCCGCACGGAGCCGTGGCACCGGCGATTGCTATTTCGCCGCCTACGAAACGCCCGCGGTCTTTCTCTACGCGGAGAAGGTCGTCAAGCCGGAGGACGCGCCGCAGGAGTGGGACGACCTGCTCGATCCGAAATGGAAAGGGAAGCTGATCATCCGCGACCCGCTGGCGAGTGGCACGATGCGGGCCGTGTTCGGCTTCATCATCCAGCGTGGGATGAAGCACGCGGGCGACACCGCCGCCGGATTCGCGTGGCTGCGCCGGCTCGACGGACAGACGAAGGTTTACGAGCAAAACCCGGCACTCGTGAGCGAGAAGATCGCGAGGCAGGAAGGGTTGGTCACGATCTGGGACCTGCCCGACGTGCTGATCAGCCGCCGGCGCGGTATGCCGATCGGGTATGTCTTTCCCAAAAGCGGCACAGTCGTGATCGAGGACGGGATCGCCGCCGTGCACGGCGCGAAGCATCTCGCTGCGGCGCGTGCCTACGTGGATTTCGTCGGCAGCGTCGAAATGCAGCTCGCGGCCGCACGCGAAGTCTATCGTGTCCCGGCGCGGCTCGACCTCCCCGCCGATTCACTCCCGGAGTGGGTGCGTGACGTACGCCGGCGCATGGTCGTTGCCGACGTCGATTGGAATCTCCTGGCCGAGCACGGGCCCGAGTGGATGCGCTGGTGGGATGAGCACGTGCGCGGCACGGGAGGCAGGCGTTGACCGCGTTTCTCCAAATCCAGGCGATCGAAAAGCGCTGGCGCAGTGACGTGACGGTCGGGCCGATCACGCTCGACATCGCGCGCGGTGAAATCCTCGCGTTGCTGGGACCGTCAGGCAGTGGCAAGACGACGATGCTCCGGCTCCTGGCGGGTTTCGAGACGGCCGATGGCGGGCGCATCACGGTCGCGAACGAGGAGGTCACCGCCGTGCCCGCCGCTCGGCGGCGCTTCGGGATGGTGTTTCAGCATTATGCGCTGTTCCCGCATCTCGACGTCGGAGAAAACGTCGGCTTTGGGTTGCGGGGAAGGGGGAAGGGGGAGGAGGGACGGGTAAAGCAAAAAGTCTCTGACGCCCTGGCCCTGGTGGATCTCGGCGGCTACGAGCGGCGCAAAGTCCATGAGCTGTCCGGCGGCCAGCAGCAGCGCGTCGCGCTGGCGCGCGCGCTCGCCCCCGAGCCGCGCGTGCTGCTGCTCGATGAGCCGCTCTCGAACCTCGACCCGGCGCTGCGCGAACGCACGCGCCGCGAGCTGCGCCAGGTCATCAAGCGAGTCGCGATTACCACGGTCTTCGTGACTCACGAGCAGGAGGAAGCATTCGATCTCGGCGACCGGATCGCGGTGCTCAACAACGGGCGCCTCGAGCAGACGGGCACGCCCGAAGAGCTGTACGAGCGGCCGCAGAACCTGTTCGTCGCGACGTTCGTGGGGCGCGCCAACGTGTTTCGTGGCACTGCGGCGCGGGCGCTTGGTGCGCGTGACGGTACGGTCGTCGTGGTGCGCCCGGAGCGTTTGCGATTTGCCGGTGCCGGGCTTCCCGGCGTTGTGCGGGAACGGCGCTACACGGGTGCCGGCGCGTTCTTCCTCGTTGAAGGGGACGACAAGAACCGCTTCGAGGTTCTGGCGGAGCCGGACGCCGCCCGGGTCGGCGAGCGGGTCTATGTCGAAGCCACTCGGGTGATCGCGTTGTGATCCGGAATCTGCGGAGAACGGACCTGCTGGCTGTGGGCCTGGCGCTGCTGCTTGCCTGGGTGGTGATCTACCCGATTCTCATCGTCGCGGCCGACGCCGCCGACTGGACTGCGGTGCGCGCATTCCTGACGCGGCCGGGCGAGTGGGCGGCATTGTGGGCGAGCATCTGGATTTCGCTGCTGAGTGCCGTGCTCGCGGCCGCCATCGGGATCCCCCTCGCGTTCCTGTTCGAGTGGTTCGACTTCCCGGGGCGCAAGACGCTGGGCGCGCTCATCGCCCTGCCGGTCGTCCTGCCGCCGCTCGTCGGCGTGATCGCGTTCCTGTTTCTGTACGGGGAGTCGGGATTCATCGCGCGCGCCATTCAGACGGCGCTGCATCTCGAGCAGGCGCCGTGGCGGCTGCAAGGGGCGGGGGCCATCCTGCTCGTCCACGCCTACTCGATGTATGTCTACTTCTACCTCTTCACCCGCGCCGGTCTCGCCAAGCTCGATGTCTCGATGCTTGAAGCGGCGCAGGCGCTGGGCGCCTCCACTCGGGCGACGGTGTGGCGCGTGATCATTCCACTGCTTCGTCCGTCGCTGGTCGGCGCCGCGATGCTGACGTTCATGACCGCGCTTGGATCGTTCAGCGCGCCCTACATCTTCGGCGGTGGATTTCGCGTCATGACCACGCAGATCGTGGCGACGAAGCTGAACGGCGATCTCCCGCTCGCCATGGTCGAAACGGTGGCGCTGGCGGTCATCGCCGTGGCGGGACTCGCGATCCTGCGCGGCACCGAGGGTGACGACATCCTCGTGGCGCTCGGGAAGGGCATTGCGCCGCGCCCGCGGCCGATCCGGCGCGCCGGCGTGCGCCGGCTCGCGACCGTGGCGGGATGGGGTTTGGCGATCCTGTTGCTGCTGCCCCATCTGACGCTCGCGCTCGTGTCGCTCGTGCCCTACGGCGCCTGGACGACCGAGATCCTGCCCCCCGTGATCAATTTCGAGAATTACCGGCGGCTCTTCTCGGAGCCCGAGCGCCTGCGTCCCATGCTCAATTCGCTGTGGATGGCGGCGGCAAGCACGGCTGTCGCGGTCGTCCTGGCACTGGCGGGCGGTTGGCTGGTGGTGCGGAAACGCGTCGCGTTGCGGCGCGTCATCGAAGGCTTGCTCGCGCTGCCGTGGGCATTGCCCGGCACCGTCTTCGCGATCGCGCTCGCGATCACGTTCAGCGTGAACGCGCCGCTGCAGCTGCGCTTCGTACTGGTGGGCACGGCCGTCATCCTGCCGCTCGCGTATCTCGTGCGGGCATTGCCGCTCACCGGCCGCGGGATCCTCGCCTCCTATCGCCAGCTCGATCCGACGCTCGAGGAAGCGGCGGCGAGTCTCGGCGCGGGCCGCTGGCGCACGCTGGCGCGCGTCACGCTGCCACAGCTGCGGCCCGGGCTCGCCGCCGGTGCCAGCCTCGCCTTCGTGGCGGCGCTCGGCGACATCGTGGCGTCCATCGTGCTCTACACGTATGAGACGCGGCCGGTGTCCATCGAAATCCTTTCCAGCCTGCGGCTCGCGGAGACCGGCGTCGCCGCCGCGTTCGGCGTCGTTCTGATGCTGGTGAGCGCACTCGTGCTTGGCGTGGGAGCGAGACGATGAAGCGGCTCTCCGTGCTCATGGCGGTCTGCTTCGTCGACATGCTGGGCCTGATGCTCGTCGCCCCGCTCATGCCGTTCTACGCGACGCGGATGCATGCGCCGGAATGGATGGTGGGATGGCTCATCTCCGCATTCGCCGTCGCTCAGCTCATCTCCTCGCCTGTCTGGGGGAAGTTCTCCGATCGTTGCGGCCGGCGGCCCGCGATGCTGATCGGCCTTTCGGGGTCCGCGATTGCCTACCTGGTGTTCGGGTTTGCGACGAGCCTCTGGATGCTGTTCGCGTCCCGTCTGGTCCAGGGCCTTGGTGGTGGGACAACCGGCGTCGCCCAGGCCTACGTCGCCGACACCATGGCACCGGCGGAGCGCGCGAAGGCACTCGGCTGGATTTCCGCGGCGACCAGCGCCGGCGTCCTCATCGGACCGGTGATCGGGTCCGTCGCGCGCAGCTTCGGAACGGAAGTACCGGGCATGGTGGCCGCGGGCCTCATGCTGCTCTGCGTAGTCTTCGCCTGGAAATGGCTCCCCGAATCCCGCGTCCAACATACGCACACCCCGAGCGGCCAGCAGCTGCCCCCCGGTCGGACCATCCAGCAGGCGCTGTGGCAAATCGTCGAGCATCCGTCGGAGCCGGCGCATCGCGTGATCTGGATCTATGTCGTCGGGATGCTGGCGCTCAACGTCGTCATCGGGGTGATGGCGCTGTACTTCAAGGACGTCTACGGCGTCACTGAAGAGACGATCGGTTACTTCTTCACGATCTTTGGGGTCGTCGGCGTGCTGATGCGTTTTGGACTGGTGGGATGGTTCAACCACCGCTTTGGTGAGATCCGTACGATGCAGATGGGGACGATCTCGCTTTTCCTGGGTCTCGCGCTGATGCCGCTCCCGGCGGCGATTCTCCCACCGTCTGCCGCGATCGTGGTGTTTATTCTCTTCCTGACGCTGGTTCCGGTGGGTACCGCGCTTTTGTTTCCTGCGTCCACGTCGCTCGTCAGCCAGCGCGTGCCTCGTCATGAGCTGGGGCTGGTGATGGGCGCGCAGCAGACGCTACGGGGGATCGCCAGCATCGTAGGCCCGGTGGGGGCGACCTTCGTGTTTGATCAGTTCGGGCATGGCGTCCCGTTCCTGATTGCCGCGGTGGTCGTGGCGGTGGCGGGCCGCATGGCGTTCCGTGAGCGGCCCGATCAGCCGGTGGCGGCAACCGCCTGACCGCCGCTAGTTTCTGGCCATGACCATCGCCGTCTACGCGTTCCTCGCGTCCGTTCTTGGGACGCCAGTGACGCCACCCCCGCCCGCCAGACCGAAGCTGGTCCTCGTCATCACCGTCGACCAGTTGCGTCCCGACTACTTCACGCGCTGGAAGACCCAGCTCACCGGTGGGCTGGGCCAGCTCATGAACGAAGGCGCGTTTTTCACGGACGGGTACCAGGACCACGCGGTGACGGAGACGGCGCCGGGGCATTCGACGATTCTCTCCGGGATGTGGCCGGCGCACACCGGCATCATCCGCAACTCCGAGGGCGTGCAGGACTCGACGGCGCCGCTGATCGGCACGACGGGTCCCGGAGCGTCGCCGCGACGCGTCCGCGGTACCGAGCTGTTCGACTGGCTCAAGGCCGTCGATCCGACCGCGCGGGCGCTTTCGGTGAGCCGCAAGGACCGCGGGGCGATTCTCCCCATCGGACAATCGAAACAACAAGTCTACTGGTATCAGTCGGGGCTGTTCACGACAAGCCGGTATTACGCCGACTCGCTGCCGGCGTGGGTGCTGGCGTTCAACGCCCGGCGTCTGCCGTTCAAGGCGGCGAATACCGTTTGGACGCTGTTGCTGCCCGACAGCTCCTATAAGGAGGACGACAACGCGCCGTGGGAGAATCTCGGGCGTGACGTCGTGTTTCCGCATCGTCTCCCCGCCGACAGCACGCAGGCGGCCGCGGCGGTCGCCGGCGTGCCGGCGATGGATTCGCTGACCTTGCTGTTCGCGCTCGAGGGCTTCGAAGCGCTGCGTCTCGGCCGCCGAGGCACGGACGTCCTGGCGGTCAGTCTGTCGACCACCGACGCGGTCGGACATGCATTCGGCCCCGACTCCCGCGAAATCCACGACCAGGTGCTGCGGCTCGACCGCTATCTGAGCTGGTTCCTGAAGCGCGTGACCGACCGGGTTGGACGCGACAACGTCATCGTCGTGCTGACGGCTGACCACGGCGTGACGTCATTCCCGGAGCGGACGCGGGCGAAGACCGGCGGCGCGGCGTACCGCGTGCTGCTCGACACGCTGATCACCGCGGTCAATCGCGATCTCGATCGTTTGGCTGGAGCGGGGGGCGGGGGGGGCGGGGGGGGCGGGGGCGCACCGCCGCGCGCGTGGCTGGAATTCGAGACCGGCATGCTGTTCTTGCACGACAACGGCCGCTTCGCGGCCACCGGCGTGAAGACCGACAGCATCCTCGACGCTCTCACCGCCCGCATCCTGCGCATCCAGGGCGTCGCGCGCGTGATCAAGCCCGCCGACCTGTCGCGTGCCGACACGGCGTCAGACCCGGTGGCCCGGCGCTGGCTGCATCAGCTGGCGCCCGACGCCGGCGTGGTCCTCACGGTGACGTTGCAGCCCGGGTCGGTGTGGGACATTCCCAATCTGCCGATCGCGATGCACGGGCAGCCCTCCGACGACGATGCGCACGTGCCGATCATCTTCTGGGGCCGGGGCGTGCGGCGCGGCTCGTACGCGGGGCGGATGAATACCGTGGACATCGCCCCCACACTCAGCGTGCTGCTCGGCATCTCGCCGCTGTCGCTGGTCGACGGGCACGCGCGCACCGAAGCACTGCTACCGAGAAACTAGGCGTGGTTCAAAAGCAATCGGCGAATCAGATCCGCCGCATCGAAGAGTTGCAGCAGTACGTGCGGACCGTGGATCACGTGAAGAAGCTGGTCGCGGAGCTCGAATCCAACCGGGCCGCGAACCCCAAGATCATCAACGGCATCTGCGGCACCATCGCGCGCGAGCTGTCCCACATGCGGCAGCGCGCGCTCACCGCGAATCTGGGCACGCTGCCCGACGTCGCCGGCTCGCTCGCCATTGTCGCGGGCCGGGCGGGGACGGGGATCAACATGAAGGTGCGCGCGCTGGCGGATGGCGTGAACAGCATGACGATGCAGCTGGATCAGGCGCTCAAGTCGGCCCACGAAGCGCCGCCCGAAAAAGACAAAGACAAAGACAAAGACAAAGAGAAGACACGATCGTAGCGATCAGCTGTCGCGCGCTGACCAAGCGCTTCGGGGACGTCGTGGCGGTCGCCGGCCTCGATCTCACGGTCGCTGCCGGCGAGTGCTTCGGCCTGCTCGGCCCGAACGGGGCGGGGAAGACGACGACCATCGAAATCCTCGAGGGCCTCACGCCGCCCGACAGCGGCGCCGTCGAGATCCTGGGCACACCGTGGCGCGACGGCGCGGAGGGGCGGGCGCTGCGCGAACGGCTCGGCATTCAGCTGCAAGAAACCCAGCTCGCCGACAAACTCACGGTCAGCGAGACGCTCTCCCTGTTTCGCTCGTTCTACCAACAGTCCCATACGGTGGAGGAAGTGCTCGCGCTGGTCGAGCTCGAGGAGAAGCGCCACGCGCGGGTCGTGACGCTCTCCGGCGGGCAGAAGCAGCGCCTGGCCGTCGCCTGCGCCCTGGTGAGCAAGCCCGAGCTGTTGTTCCTCGACGAGCCGACGACCGGCCTCGACCCGCAGTCGCGGCGCCAGCTGTGGGAAATCATCCGGCGCTTCCGCGCCGCGGGCGGCACCGTGCTGCTCACGACGCATTACATGGAGGAAGCCGAGCGGCTGTGCGACCGCGTCGCGATCATGGATCACGGCAAGATCATCGCGCTCGGCACGCCGCGCGAGCTGATCGCCACGCTCGGCGCGGAGCACGTCGTCGAGTTCGCGCTCAGCGAAGGAACGCCCGACGACCTGATCGACCGGCTGCGGCACTTGGGCGGCGTGACCGCGGTGCGATCTGGGGCGGACGGGGGGGGGCTCGCATTGACCGTCACCGAGCTGCATCGCACCCTGCCCGCGCTGCTCGCCCTGTTGCAGCAACGCCAGCTCGAGCTGTCGCTGCTGACGACGCATCACGCGACGCTCGACGACGTCTTCGTCGCGCTCACCGGACGGCAGCTCCGTGGTACGTGAGCATCCGATGTTCCAGCTGGCACTCGCGCGGATGCGCGAGTTCTACCGCGAGCCGGAAGCGGTGTTCTGGGTCTTCGGCTTCCCCATCGTGCTCGCGTTCGCGCTGGGCCTCGCGTTCCGCAATACCGGGCCGGGAGAGCTCCAGGTCGGCGTGGCACGAGGGCCCGGCGACAGCGCGCTCGCCGCGACGCTCGATTCGTCCCCGCGACTGATTGCCGCCGTGCTCGATACGGCGACGGCGCGCCTGCGGCTGCGCACCGGCCGCGTCGCGCTGCTCGTGGTGGCGGGCGATTCGCTGGTGTACCGCTACGATTCGACCCGCACCGACAGCCGGCTCGCGCGGCTCGAAGTCGACGACGTCGTGCAGCGCGCGCGGGGGCGCAGGGATCGCGCCGTCGTGCGCGACGACCGCGTCGTCGCACCGGGATCACGCTACATCGACTTCCTGATTCCCGGGCTCCTGGGAATGAACCTGCTGGGCAGCGGGATCTGGGGGGTCGGCTTCTCGGTGGTGCAGGCGCGCCAGAAGAAGCTGCTCAAGCGCTACATGGCGACGCCGATGCGGCGCAGCCACTACCTGCTCAGCTTCATCCTGTCGCGGCTCGTCTTTCTGATTCTCGAGGTCGTGGCGCTGGTGGGGTTCGGGTGGCTGTTGTTCGGCGTTGCCGTGCGCGGCTCGTTCGTGACCCTGGCGGGGATCACGATCCTGGGGGCGTTTGCGTTCGCGGGCCTGGGCCTGCTGGTCGCGAGCCGGGCGCGCACGATCGAGGGCGTCTCAGGGTTGATGAACCTCGTGATGCTGCCGATGTGGATTCTTTCGGGGACGTTCTTCTCTTACGCCCGGTTCCCCGACGCGATGATTCCGTTCGTCAAAGCGCTGCCGCTCACGGCGCTCAACGACGCGCTGCGTGCGGTGATGATCGACGGTGCCGCCCTGCCGACGCTGGGCGCCCCACTCGCGATCGTCGTAGTCTGGGGCGCCGTCAGCTTCGTGGTCGCGCTGAAGATCTTCCGCTGGAGGTAGCCTACGGGGTGACGATCACCGTTCCATGCATCTGCGCGTGGAACATGCAGTAATACGTGAAAGTCCCTGCCGTCGTGAACGTGTGGTCGTATTTGTCGCCCTGTATTGGATTTCCATAGGGATCGGTCCCTGTCCCGCCAAGCGTGCCGCTATCGAATGATCCATTGTCCGCCGTCGCGGTGTGCGGGACCGTTCCCGAGTTAGTCCATCGTACCGGCGTGCTCTTCGCGATCGTGATCGTATCAGGGCTGAACTGATATTCCGAGATCGTGACGAACACGGTGCCGGGGGGGGGCGGTGGCGCGGGTGGGGGAGGCGGGGGCGGTGGGTTACCACCGTATCCGGTACTGGAGCCGCAGGCAACAAGGGACGCAAGCAACAAACCGCAGCACAGGCGCATAAGCTCCTCCGCTCGTCAGCTCTCCGGTCGAAACAGCGCGGCCAATCGCCGCAGGAACCCGCCCAGCGCGCCCCTCACAGCCGACTGAAACGCGCCGGCGGAGTGAAACCGCTCAGCGGGATCGCTGCGCAATGCTCGCTTCAGCAAGTCCTCGAGCTCGCGCGGAACGTCGCGACGCTCGGCAGTAAGCGGCGGTACGTCGTCGATCGCCTGCCGAGCGAGAATCTGCTCGGGCGTCTTCCCACTGAACGGCGGCCTGCCCAACAATGCGAAATAAGCGACCGCGGCGAGGGAATACAAGTCGGCTCTTTGGTCTACGCGTTCCCCTAGCAGCTGTTCCGGCGCTGCGAATTGCGGTGTCCCGCTGCGGGACGTCGCCCCGCCGAAGCGCGCGCCGCCCCGCAACGCGAGCGCCAACCCGAAATCGGTGATGCGCAGCCGGCCGTCGGGCTCGATCAGCATGGTTTCCGGTTTCAAGTCGCGGTGAATCAGCCCCACGCTGTGCGCGTGCTCGAGTGCCGAGAGGCCCTCCGTGAGCAATCGCTCCGCCTGGTCGAGCGAGAACGGGCCGTGGCGGTGAATCACCTGCGCCAGGTTGGAGCCGGGGACGTACTCCATGGTGTACCAGGTGAGTCCGGCGCGCCCCATAATGTCGAGAATCGCGACGATGTTCGGATGGCGCAGCCGGGCCGCGAGCTGCGCCTCGCGCCGGAAGCGCTCCATCACGCCGGGATCCGTGATCAGCGCGGGATGCAGGACTTTGATCGCGACGTCACGCTCCAGCGCCAGGTCGCGGGCGCGATACACGCGGCCAAATCCTCCCGCGCCGATTTCCTCCAGCAGCTCGTAATCGTCGCCCAGCGCGCGGCGCAGGCGCCGCTCGAACCCCGACTCCGTCACGAGGGGCGCGGCCGCCGGGACCTGGAAGGTGCCCGCGTCGTTCACGAAGTCCTCCAGCATTTCGGTCGCCGTGTAGTAGCGGTCCTTGGGCACGCGTGACAGCCCGCGTGTGATGACGCGCTCGACCGCCGCGGGAATCGCCTGCCGCAGCTGCGTCGGTGGAATGATCTTCGCCGCGTCGACATCCGGCGCGAGACCGGTCAGGGCCGCGTAGATGTTTGCCGTGACGGTGTACACGTCGCTCGACGGCTCGCCTGCCTCACCGGCGCGCACTTCGGGCGCCATGTACGCGGCACTGGCATCGTCCGTCTGCAGCGGCGCCAGGTAGGGCAGGCACCAGTTGGAGTAGCGGAGGTCGGTAATGACGCCTTGGCCGCCGGTATTGATCATCAGCGTCGATGGCACGATGCGGCGCATGATGATGCCGCGCGCGTGAGCGTGCTCGAGCGCCGAGAGCAGATCGCGGATCAGCGACATCGACTGCGGGATCGGGCGAGGCCCGCGCCGCAGCGCGTCCGCCAGACTCTCGCCCTCGACCCAGTTGGCCGTCCGGTACGCGAACGTCGCGATCTCGCCGGCGGCATAGACGTGCCGGATCGCCGGATGGTCGAGCGCCGCGAGCGTCTCGGTTTCGCGCATGAACCACGCGCGGCCGGGAGCCTCGGCGGCGAGGTGGACCCGGATCGCCACGTGGCGCTTCAGCACGCGATCCCACGCGTGATACAGCGCGCGGTCCGACGACAGCGCCACCAGATTGTCCAACCGGAACGCCGGCTCCAACGCGCGCAGCGCGTCGTCGAGCAGGCCGGCGGGCGGTGTCTGTTGCGGTGCCGTAGTGACGGGCATCACATTGGTCGGAGCACGTCGATCGGGCGTCTGCACGGCCGAGAAATGTAGCCAGTCGGTTCGGCTGGCACGAATCACGCGCACGTCGCAGATTGGGTCTATGACCGATCTGCGTCACCGCGTCGAGCGGCGCGTCCGGCCGGAACGCCGCTCCGGGCTGGATCGCCGGATCGCGGAACGGCGAACCCGTGACGACGACGTGCTGGTGGATCGGCGTGGACTCGCCCCACGACGCGGCCGGGTCGAGCGCCGATCACTCCGCCAACGCCGCACACTGAAGGACCGGCGCGGCTCGGGACTGACGTTCAAAGAGGTCACTGCTTCGTAATCCGCACCACCGCCCACCCGACACGCGCCGCGCGCGCGTAGCGCGCGTCCAGCAGGTAGATCGTGTTGCTGTCGACGTCGGCTACGAGAAACCGGGCGAACTGCGCCATGGCGCGCCCCTCGCGCGTCTCGCGCAGCGCGCGTGCGACGGCGGGACTCCGCAGGTTCCGCGGCAATCGCCAGTCGTCTCCCGCAACCGTATCGACACCGGCATACACGGCTTCCCAGGTAAACGGTTGTCCGATGTTGGTGAGCGCCGCCCACGACGCCGCGGTGCCAAACCGCTGCGTCGCCGTCCGACGGATCCCGGCTTTGCGCTGGGCGCCCACGATACCTTGCGCACCGGCATAGAGCGCCAGCAGCAACAAGGCAAACGCTGCCGCGCGTTGCCGGCCCACCGGTCCGAACCAGTAGCGAATCCATCCAACCGCCGCGACGAGGCACACGACCCCATAAACCACGAGCACCCAGCGCGCGACGATATCACCAGCGCGCAGCACAAAGACCGTGAACGTGCCGCCTACGACCAGCGCTCCCGCGAGCGGTATCCAGTGGCGCTCGGCACCCCACGCAAGGGCGACCAGGGGGACGAGCCAGAAGAAGGGATCGACAACCGCTACCCAGTCGAGGTAATACCACGTCCCACTCCAGGGAAGAAACGGGCGCCACCCATAGGAGCCCTGCCAATCCAGATAAAGGTGGCTCACCAACGCCGCGCCAATGCAGGCGGCCAGCCAGTGCCACGGCGGCGCCGTACGGGGTCGCAGCAGACGCCAGCCGCCGCCCACCAGGAGTGTGAGCGCGACGATCTCGATGCACGCGGCGGCGAGGGAATGCGTGATGCCGCGATGCAGCACCAGATAATCGGCCCTCGTTCCCGGAAGCCCGATGAACAGCTCGGTCCAGTCGGGCGCGTTGGCGGCCACGATGCCGATCACGCCGGCGCGCGGCACATGACGATCGGCAACGGCGCGGCCGATCACTGCACCAACCAGGGCGTGGGCGAGATTGTCCATCGCTACACGATGCGCGACGACCTCGCGGCGCGCTGCGCCAGCGGCTCGGCATCTCGGTAGACCTGCTGCGTCTGTTGCGTCTGTTAGTTACGTGAGTAATCCACCGTCACCACCAGAGTGCGCGGATCGGTTGCGGCCCGGGCCCTCGAGACTTGAGCTACTGTCGCGACAGTATGCGCGCTCTCGATGCGGGAATCGGCAACCGCCTGGCGGACCAGCGACAGCGCCTCGAAGCCCTGGCGGGTGTCGACCACGGTCGCGGAGGCTTGCACCGTGCCACGAGCTTGGGCTTCTGCACTCTGGCCCACCAGCATCAGCGCGCCAACGACCAGGACCGCTACTAGACCGAACCGCATTCCCTGCTCCGTTGTGTGAGGAACCGCTTGATTTCTGGGTCTCACTAGGGCAGGCTATGTGCCGTTCAATTGTAACGAGCTAAAACGTCACGTGAAGGGGAGTTAGACGATTCTGTGGCTCGTCGTCATGCCCCGCGAACTGTCAACTATTACGACACCGGCCCTCTATTGCGTTAGCTAAGTCAATGTCCTATTTTGGCTTCCGCCTTTTCGAGCCATTTCGTAAAGAAATTTGACACTGCCCAAGAAATTGGCGTCTGGCATAAGCCTTGCCTTGGCGAGGCTCCGGAATGATGGAGGAGCCGAATGGCACTCCAGCTGACTAATAGCTCGACACCAAAACAGGAGTACGAAATGCGCAGCATCACGAAGCTGTCCCTGGTTGTAGCCGCCCTCGGCATGACGGGCACGGCACTCCAGGCCCAGACGAACAACGCCGCCATAACGGCGACGGCAAGCGTAGCGACGCCGATCAACGTGGTTGGCGCCCAGCAGTTGAGCTTCGGGAACGTGTTCCCGGGCGTGAACAAGACGGTCGCCGCGACTGACGTCACGAACGGCGGCCGCTTTGACGTCACGGGCCAGACGAGCACTCCCGTCACGCTGTCGTTTACGCTCCCCGCGACGCTGTCGTCCGGCGGTAACACCATGCCGATCGTCAGCTACACGGGTGTGCATGCGCTGCTCGCCACGCAGGCTGGTGGTATCGCGTTCTCGCCCGCAGCGGGCGCGAACCCCACCCTCAGCGGTACCGGTGCGCTGTTCGTGTGGGTCGGCGCGCAGGTGCAGCCGGCAACGAACCAGGTGGCTGGTGTCTACACAGGTTCGATCACCATGACGGTGGTCTACTAAGCGAAGGACTTGGCGTCGAGCTGATGGCGCGCCGGCAGGGGACTCAAGTTCCTCTGCCGGCGCTGTCGCAAGCAGACGCACTCAACGCATGAAACAGGGATCGTGGTTCGCGATCGGAGCGATGCTGCTCGCCGTGCCGCTGGGGGCACAGGGCAAGCCGCTGACGGTCACCGGTGTGCGCGGCGTGACGTTCGGCGCAGTGCTGCCCGGTGTCCCACGCGTGGTGTTACGCACCGATCCGGCGAACAGCGGTCAGTTCGACATCAAGGGTCCGAAGGGCAACGTGTTGTTGTCGTTCGTGCTGCCGTTGACGATGACCGGTCCGAGCGGTGCGCTCATGCCCCTCGCGTTCGGGTCGAGTGACGCCGGCTACTCGACAACTCAGGCCATTGGGAGTCAAGTGGGATTCGATCCGAAGCAGCCGTTCACGGCGGCGATTCCGAACAATGGCCGGGCCTCGGTCTTCATTGGTGCCACCGCCAATGCGGCGACCAACCAGCGCGCCGGCGCATACACCGCGACGATCATTCTCAACGTGACGGTGCTGCCGTGATGCGCGCCCTCGGCGTCGCCTGGGTGCTGGCGCTCGGCAGCGCGTCGCTCGCCGCGCAGGGCGTGATGGTCGCCCCACACGCGGTCTTCATCGATCACCGCCTGCGCAGCGGCTCAGTCCTGCTCTACAATCCGGGCACCGAGCCCGTCGAAGTCACCATCTCCACGCTGTTCGGTTATCCGGTGACGGACTCGACCGGATCGATTGCGCTGCGCACCGTCGACGCGCCCGATTCGACGTTGCCCTCGGCGCTGGCGTGGATTCAGGCCTTCCCCCGGCGCCTCACCGTGGCGCCGCGCGAGCGCCAGACGGTCCGCTTGCTGGCTCGCCCGCCCGTCGGGCTCGCCGACGGGGAATACTGGTTGCGTCTCGTCATCGCGGCGCAGGCTGGTCACGTGCCGATCACCGGCGTCGGAGATACGACAGCGATTCGGGTCGGCCTGACGCTCGAAGTGCGCACGATCATCGGCGTGAATTATCGCAAAGGTCCCGTCACGACGAGCGTCGGCTTGTCGCATGTCCGTGCCCAACTCATGGGCGACACGCTGGTCACCTGGGGCCGGCTCGAGCGCCGCGGCAATGCGGCCTTCATCGGCATGATTCGCGAGACGCTCGTCGATTCCACCGGGGCGGTGCGCGCGTCGTACAACTCGCCTATCGGCGTCTACTTCACGATGGAGCCGCGCCTCGCGACCGTGGTCGCGCCGCCGCGGCTGCCGCGCGGCCGGTATTGGCTGCGCTACGAGGTGGTCACCGAGCGCGAGGATCTCGACCCCGCGGTCGTGCTGAAGGCTCCCGCAGTCCGTGACTCCGTGCAGCTGGTCGTTCCGTGAAACGGGCGCTGCTGGTCGCGATGTGCCTGGGGTTGAGCGGTCGTGTTTCCGCGCAAGCCGGCGCGAGCGTCTCCGCCGACGCGGTCATCGTGACCGTCGGGATGACGATCACGACGCTGCGCGACCTGAACTTCGGCACGGTCATCAAGGGAGTCGCAACGACTATCGCGCCCACGGCGGCGAATGCAGGGGAATGGCAGGTCAGCGGTAGCGGGAATGCGTTCGTGATCATCACCTTCACGCTGCCGACGCAGCTCACCAACATTCAGGCACTGCCCGGCTCGACCATGCCGATCTCCTTCAACGCGACGTCGGCGATCTGGCGCCGTGCGACGAACGATCCGACCGGTGGCAACACGTTCAACCCCGCGACGGGCGCCGTGGGTCGTTTCGGTCCACCGCCGAATTTCAACCTGTACATCTGGATCGGCGGCACCGTGAACCCCGCGGCCGCAGCGAAGCCGGGGATTTACCAGGGGAACGTCATTGTCTCGCTGATTTACCAGTAGCCCATGCTCCATTTCGGGGCGGTGCTCTCGCTCGTGGCTGCCCTGCATACGGCCCCCCCCACCCCCCGGGTGCCCCAGGATACGACGCCGGAACCAGTCGTCATCGATCTGCGCATCGGCCGCATCACCGGGACGACGGTGCAAGGGTACCGTGTGCGGTCCGAGGTCCTGCTGCCGCTGTCACAGTTCTTCCAGCTCGTCGAGATCCGCCATCGCCTTACGCCGGAGGGCCGCCTCGAGGCGACCGTCGATCCCGGCAACCGCCGCATCATCATCGATCCGCGCAGCGACTCGATGGAATATGGCGACCACCGCGTTCACATCGAGCACGAGTTCATCCGGTTCGAATCTCCGGAGCTGTACGTCGGCAGCGAGCGTCTGGGCGACTTGCTCGGCGTGATGTTCGCCGTCGATTGGTCCGATCTCACGGCGACGGTCGTGGATCCCGGCAGCCTGCCGATCGCCGGACGCCTGCGCCGTGAGGCCGCGCGCGACGCCTATCTGCGGCGTGCCGACGGGCTGCGCCCCGATCTGACATTCGGCCTGCAGCGTCCGGCGTGGGACGGTGTCGTCATCGACTACTCCCTGTTTGCGCCGTCGTCGGATCCGCTCGCGGGATCCACCTACGGGTTTGGGCTCGGCGCCGATGTCGGGGGTGGCTCGCTGGAGATGCTCGGGCAGAGTGTCGGACCGGCGGACCAGGGCCGGGTTCATGTCGATGGGTCGTGGACCGGCGTTTGGCGGGACAACCGCTGGGTCAAGCAGCTGCGGTTGGGCGATGTCGCGTCCACCGGCCCGCGCGCGCGTGCGCTCGAAGGCGTCTCGCTCACCAACGCGCCATTCGTTCGCCCGTCGCTCATCGGGTCGCTGCGCTACGCCGGCAGTCTCGAGCCGGGCTGGTCGGTGGAGGCGTACCGCGGCGGCGATCTGGTCGCCTTCGATTCGGCGAATGCCGCGGGCGGCTTCGCGATCGATCTCCCCGTGCGCTACGGCGAGAATCCGGTCGATTTCGTCGCGTACGGGCCGTTCGGCGAGATCCGCGAGTTCAACCGCACGTACCGGGTGTTGAGCGAGCTGCTTCCCGCCCGCCGCTTCGAATACGGGTTGGGCGGCGGCCGCTGCCCGCAGCCCACGTTCATCTGCGATGCCACGGCGAATCTCGATCTGCGCTACGGCGCCACGCGTCGCTGGACGGTGCAGGCTGGTCTCGATCAGTACTGGCGGGATTCGTTGCCCGACCGGACGCACCCCTACGCCACGGTGGTGGGGAATCCCAGCAATGCGTGGGCGATTCAGAGTGAGGTGGTCGGCGCGGGACTCGAGCGTGGCGCGCTGCGCTACGAGCCGTCCGTGGATTTGCGCGTGGAAGGCGAGTACGTGCATTTCGAGCGCGATTCGGCTTCGGTCCTGGCCGTCCCCGGCCGGCGTGCGCAGTGGACATTGACCGGATTCGTGCGGCCCAGAACCAGCCACGGGTTTTTCTTCTTCGACGGCCGCGTCGAGCGCATCAGCACCGCTGCCGGTGCGCTCACCCGGACTCGACTCGGCGCGTCGCTGCAGACGAACGACATCCGCCTGTTGCCGTACGTGCGCACGGAGCATGGGCAGGCCGCTGGCGGCGACCGCGAGTTCGTCGGGATGAGCGCGTTGATGCTGCCGCGGCCCCGCTGGGGCGGATTCCTGAGTCAGGTGCTGCTGCGCGGCACGACCGAGATCGAGCGCCAAGCCGGGCTCGTCTCCTGGTCGGCCTTCGCCGCTCGCCCCGTCGCCAAAGGCGTGCGTCTCGAGGTCGGTGCGAACTGGCTCCGCGGCGATGCCGGGCTCACTTTTAGCCTGACGGTGACGTCGAATTTCTCCGCGCTGCGGGCCGTGACGGCCGTGCTCGCTCCGCCCGGCCAGCCCGTGAGCGCCACCCAGTTCCTGCAGGGCTCGGTCCTGTGGGACCGTCGCACGGAGCGCCTCGGCGTCGCTCCCGGTCCGTCGCTCGAGCGCTCCGGACTCTCGGGCCGCGTGTTCATGGACGTGAACGCGAACGGCATCCGTGATATCGGTGAGGCACCGGTCGCCAATGCGCGCGTCCTCGTCGGGACGCTGGCCGCCCAGACCGATTCCGCGGGCGCATATCACGTCTGGGATCTCGTGCCGTTCGAGCCCGTGCTCGTCAGCCTCGACTCGGTGTCGCTGGAATCGCCGTTGCTCGTGCCGCTGTTCGCGCGCACCAGCATCGTGCCGGGACCGAATCGCTTCCGCAGTCTCGACATCCCCGTCGTCGAAGCGGGCATCATCGAGGGGCGCGTGGTCCGGAACGGCGGCGCCGGCGTGGGCGGTGTGACGCTGCTGCTGACCGATCGGCGGAGCGGCACGCGCCGCACGCTCGTCACTTTCAACGACGGCGCGTTCTATCTCATGGGCGTGAAGCCCGGCGACTATGCGTTGACCGTCGCAGCGCAGGTGCTCGAGGCGCTGGCGGTGGACGCAGAGCCGCTGCGGTTCAGCCTCGCCCCCACGGCGAACGGGATCGGGCGCTCGGACCTGGAGCTGCGCCTCAAGCCGAGGTTCTAGCGGCCTCGGCAACTTCGTGCAGCAGGATTTCGAGCTGCGCGAAATCATACGGCTTCACGAGCGACGGCACGCCGGCATCACGCAGCAGGGTGGCGGTGTCGGCGGCGAAGGCATCGCCGGTGGTGAAGATGAGGCGGTTCACCATCGCGGGATGCTCGCGCCGCAGCCGTTCCAGGAACTCTCCGCCGCTCATCCCCGGCATCCGGACGTCGGAGACGATCACGTCGAATCGTTCGCGGCGCAGCACGCGCAGCGCGTCGCCGCCGTCTTCGACCGCGATCGCGTACATGCCCCGGCGCTTGAGGAAGCCGAGGACCGCGCGGCGCAGCCCTTCCTCGTCATCCACGAGCAACACCGACAGTTTCCCGTCCGGCCCGCGCGCCGCGGCGATGACGGACAGCGGCGCGGGCGTGATGCGGTGACGGCTGCGCGCATCCCGCGTCAAGTCGACCGTGAACGTGGCGCCGTGGCCGGGCACGGAATGCACCGAGATCCGGCCGCCGTGGTCGTGCACGATGCCGTAGCAGATCGATAGCCCGAGGCCGGTGCCCGCCCCTTCGGGCTTCGTGGTGAAAAAGGGATCGAAGATTTTCTCCTGAATGTCGCGCGGAATTCCCGGGCCGGTGTCGGCGACCTGCAGCTGGATCTGCTGTTCGCTCGTCGTCAGGGTGCGGATCGTGATCACGCGCCGGCCCGCCACTCCCGTCAGCGCCTGCTCGGCATTGATGAGCAGGTTCAGCAGCATCTGCTGCACCTCCGAGCTGTTGGCCCACGCTTTGGGGTTGGCGTCGTCCAGCTCGAGATTCACCGTGATGTTGAGCGTGGTGAGATGGTAGGAGCGCAGCGCAAAGGTGCGGCGCACGATCTCGTTCAGGTCCACCAGCGTGCGTTCCTTGCTCCCGGCGCGCGCGAACGCCAGCAAGTTCGAGGTGATGCGGCCGATCCGTGTCGCCTCGTCATACATCATCTGCACCGTCTCCCGCTGTTCCGGCGCGAGCTGATCGAGCAGCAGCGTCTGGGCGAATCCGGAGATGATGGCGGCCGGATTGTTGATCTCGTGGGCGACGCCGCTCACCAGCTGCCCCATGGCCGCGAGCTTCTCCGCTTGTTGCAGCTGTGTCTGTGCCCGGCGCTGCTCGGTGATGTCCCGCACCAGCGCGAGCACCTTGGGAATGCGGCCGCCTTCGCGCACCGGAGCGAGCAGCACGTGCGCGGTGCCTTCGCCGCCGTCCGGCCGCCGGTACGGGACTTCGAAGCGGCGCAGCTCGCCGTCGAACGCGGCGCCGAGATTCTCGCGCGCGATGCGCATGGCGGTCCCGGCGAGCCACCCGAAGGCCGATCGGGGAGGCTCGGGGGAGGGAGCGGTGTTCACGAGCGCGCGGCCGGAGCTGTTCTCGTCGAGCACGTGGCCGTCGCGATCCACGACGGTGATCGCATCGGGAACGGCTTCCATGAGCAGGCGGAGGTTGCGCTCGGCCGACGCAGTGGCGCTGAGGGAGCTCATGAGCGAGCGGGTCTGATTGGCGACTTCGTCTTCGAGCAACCGCGCATAGCGGCGATCGACCCACAACGAATACACGAACCACGCGGCGATGAGCGCGAGCGCCACGCCAACGATCAGGCGAGTCGGCAGGCGAGTCTCCCGGAAAGCGTACAGCAGCACCACCGCCCCCAGTAACACAACGGCGATGCTGACCAGCACGCGAGCGGACCGGCTCAGCGGCATCATTTCAAGGACACCCCCACCCCGGCCTAAATTATCCGCATTATGTTTGCCCGCCAATGAATCAGCTCCCGTGGATGCGCGCCGCCGAGGAATCGCTCGCGCAGTGGGATGCGCACACCGCATTGGCGGCCGCGGTCCGCGCCGACGGGCTCACGCGCACGCTGGTGTGCGGCATGGGCGGGTCGAGCCTCGTCGCCGACGTCCTCGCCGAGACGTTCGCGGCGCGCAGCCTGCATGTGCTGGACAGCACCAATCCCGCCGCCGTCCGCGCGGCCGCGGACGAGTCCGACCTCGCGCGCACCCTGTTTGTCGTCTCCAGCAAGTCCGGCAACACGGTCGAGACGCTCGCCTTCTGCCACTACTTCATGGCGCGGGCGCGTCCCGAGCAGTTCATCGCCATCACGGAGGCCGGGAGCCCGCTCGACGGGATCGCGCGCCGGCGGGGCTTCCGCGCGATCATCCCCCATCCACCCGGCATCGGTGGCCGCTATGCCGCGCTGACGGCGATCGGCATGGTCCCCGCCGTGCTGAGCGGACTCGACGGCCGCACCCTGCTCGAGCGGACGCGGGCCGTCGACGTTGCAGCGGCACAGGCGATGGGCTTGGGCGTCGCGGACCGGGCGCTGGCCGGCCGGGACAAGTTGTGCCTGACCCCACCGCCCCGGATCGGCGCCATCGCGGATTGGATCGAGCAGCTCATCGCCGAGAGCTCCGGCAAGGACGGGCGCGGCGTGGTGCCCATCGTACAGGATCCCGCCGGCGGCGCGTTGCCCGACTCGCAAGCCGCCGGGCCCGACCTGTTCTCCGCCGATCCGCTCGACCTCGGCAGCGAGTTTCTGCGCTGGGAGTACGCCACGGCCGCGTTGTGTGAGCGGCTCGGCGTCAACGCGTTCGATCAGCCTGACGTCGAGGAGGCCAAGCGGCTCGCGCGCGCGGAATTGGACGGTGGGCACGGAGGGGGGGGGGCGCAGCATGCTGCGCCCCTGCGGACCCTGATGCCGGGGCAGCTGCGAAAGCGATCTCGCCCCGGCGACTACGTTGCCGTTCTCGCGTACGTCCCACCCACACCCGAAATACACACAGAGCTCCAGAAGGTGCGGGGCGCCTGGGGCCGTGCCCTGGGATGTGTAACTACGCTCGGGATCGGCCCGCGCTACCTCCACTCGACCGGCCAGCTACACAAAGGCGGCCCCAACACCGGGCTCTTTCTGGTCGTTACGACCGATGTCGACGAGGACGTCGCGATCCCGGAGATGGGCTGGACGTTCGGGGAGTTGCATCGCGCCCAGGCTCGCGGTGACGTGCGCGCCCTGCTTGCACGCGGCCGGCGCGTGGCCCACGTGCATCTGTCGAGCACTGCGGAGCTGTCGCAGCTGATGCCGTGACAGCATTCATCTTTCATCTCATCCCGCACACGCATTGGGATCGCGAGTGGTTCCTCCCCCGCGCCGCCTTTCATGCGCGGCTGGTTTCGATGGTCGACGACCTGCTCGAGCGGCTGCACGCCGATGCCGCGTTCCGCACCTTCCTGCTCGACGGACAGACGGTGCTCGTCGAGGACTACCTGCGTGCGCGCCCGGAGCGCGAGAACGACGTCAAGGCGCTCGTTAAGACGGGGCGTCTCCAGGTCGGGCCGTGGTACGTGTTGGCCGACGAGCTGATCCCTTCGGGAGAATCGCTCGTGCGCAATCTCCTGCTGGGCGCGGCGGACGCGGAACGCCTCGGTGGACGATTGGACGTGGTGTACTCGCCGGATGCCTTCGGCCATCCCGCCGCGTTGCCGACGCTGGGCCGCGAATTCGGAATGAAGGTCGGCGTCCTGTGGCGCGGCATGGGACGTGAGCCGGGACAGGAGCCTGACTTCTTCCGCTGGCGCGGGACGGATGGCAAAGACATCCTGGTCTGGCATCTCCCACCGGATGGGTATGAGATCGGGGCCGGGTTGCCCGGCTCGGGCGCGCGCCTGCCGGACGTCTGGACACAGGTCCGCGCCGCGCTCGTCGAGCGGGCCGCCGGCAAGCACATCCCGCTCTTCATCGGCGCCGATCATCATGCCCCGCACCCCACGCTCGCGCGACTGCGCGATCTGCTCGCCGACCTCGAACCCGCGAGCGCGTTCCGCATATCCCGGCTGGACGAATTCTTCCAGGCCGCTGAAGCCAGTCCGGCGCGCGCGATTGCCGGTGAGCTCCGCTGGTCGTACGGCTATACCTGGACCCTGCAAGGGGTGCACGGCACTCGCGCACCGCTGAAACGCAGACACGCGCAGGTCGAGCTCTGGTTGGAGCGCCTGGCGGAGCCGCTCGTCGCGTTGGCGCGCAATGCGGGACATCGCGATCGGCGGCCCGTCCTCGAGACGGCGTGGCGGACGTTGGTGCGGACGCAATTCCACGATACCGTCGCAGGATGTACGGCTGATGCCGTCGCCGACGCAGCCGCGCACCGGCTCACGGAAGTCGCGGCGTACGCTGCCGAGTTGACACGCGGAGCACTCCAGGACCTCGCGGGTCACGATCCCGACGTCGCGCGGGAGCGTGCGGAGGGCAAGCAGCCGGCGTTGGTGCTGTGGAATCCAGCCGCGCGACCGCGTGGCGGCGTGACCGTTGCTGATGTCACGTTGTTTCGGCGCGACGTGCTCGTTGGACCGCCCGCTGCGGGACGCACGCCGCGCCAGGGGCCGGGCTACCGGCCTTTCGCACTTTATGGCCGCGATGGGAAAGCGATCCCTGTGCAAGTCCTGGCGCAGCGCGTGGCGCAGGAGCGCATTGACGCGACGCGGCACTATCCCGATCAGGACGAAGTGGATCAGGTCCGCATCGCGTTTCGATCTCCACCGCTGCCAGGCCTGGGGCTCGCGGCGTTGACCACGGGTGCCGCTGCGCTGTTGCCCCGGAGTGAGGACGTGCGTGTGCGTGGTCGCTCTCTGGAGAACCGCTTCGTCGAGGTAACGCTCGAGGCGAACGGCGCCATCACGCTCGTCGATCGCAAACGCAACGAGCGTTACGGCGAGCTGTTGCGGCTGGAAGACAGCGGTGATGCAGGCGACGCCTATACCTACTGCCCGCCCGTGCGCGATCGCGTGAAGCAAAGCCGCGGTCCCATCTCGGTGCGGCGGCTCGCCGCGGGGCCGCTGGTCGCGGCTCTCGAGGCGCGCTGGGAAATGACCCGCGGAATCGAAGCCCGATCGATCGTGCAGTTGTACGCCGACAGCCCTATCGTTCGTGTGAGTCTCGAGATCGACAACCGCAATTCCTATCATCGGTTGCGCGCGCGTCTGGCGACCGATCTCGCGGGGGCGCTGGCTACGGCAGGCACGGCGTTCGGCGCCGTTCCGCGACCGGCGGTGACCGCTGATCCGGCCGCCTATCCGCGCGAGACACCGGTGCGTACCGCGCCCGCGCAGCGGTTCGTGGCCGCGGCGCGCGCCGGCCGGGGATTGGCGGTGCTCGTGCCGGGCTTTTTCGAATACGAATGGACCGCTACAGGCGATCTGCTCATCACGCTGCTGCGGGCGGTGGGGGATCTTTCGCGCGGCGACCTCCCGGCTCGTCCGGGTCATGCGGCGTGGCCCACGCCGATACCCGGCGCGCAATGCATCGGCACAACCCGCATCGATCTCGCCATAGCACCGGTGAGCGCGGCCGACCTGGAGCGCGGCGACGCCGTGCCGCAGCTGTGGGAGGATGCGTTCCTGCCTCCTCACGGTCTGTGGCTGCGGGACGCCGCCACGCTCACGGTGGCGCCTGTGGACGTGGCGTTGGAGGGCAGCGGACTCGTGTTCTCAGCGCTTAAACCGGCGCAAATCGGATCGCCGATGGTGCTCCGTTGCTACAACGCCACCGACCGCAAGACCGCAGGCGCGTGGCGCTTTGGCAGCGGCGTCAAGACCGCGCACCGCGTGCGCGCCGACGAGCGCGAGGCGGTGGCGCTGGTGCTCGAGCAGCGCGGCAATGTCGTGCGATTCGTCGCCGAGCCGCACGAGCTCGTGTCGATATTGGTGACGTGATGCAGGAACACTCGTTTGCGACGTCGCGATCGGCGCGGTACTTCACGTTGGGCTCGCCCGGCAATGCCGGCGCGGTGTGGTTCGTCTGTCACGGGTACGGTCAGCTGGCGTCACGGTTCCTCGAGCGGTTTCGCCCGCTCGAAGCGGAGCGGCGCTGCATCGTCGCCCCTGAGGGGCTGTCGCGGTTCTACCTGACGGATAGTCCGGCCGAACGACGCGTCGGCGCGAGCTGGATGACGCGCGAAGACCGCCTCCACGAGATCGACGATTACGTCCACTATCTCGATGCGCTGCACACGAAGGTCGTGCCGCAGGGCGCGACGGTGACGGCGCTGGGATTCTCTCAAGGGACGTCGACGGTGTGCCGCTGGGCGGCGCTCGGCTCAGCGCGCATCGACCGTCTGATCGTGTGGGGCGGGGAAGTGCCGCCGGATCTCGACCTGGCACGTGCGGCACCGCGGCTACGCGCCGCCCGGCTCACGTTCGTCTACGGCACGCGCGATGAGTTCTTCACGCCGAAGATTGTTGCGGCGACGGAGGCGCGACTCCGCGAGCGAGAGATCCCCTTCGAGCTCCTTTCATTCGACGGCGGCCATGAAATCGATGAGGCGACGCTGCGCAGTCTGGTCTAACGCCGCACGCCCGGATCCAGCAGGTCGCGCAGCGCATCCCCCAGCAGCGTGCAGGCGACGACGACGAGCACGAGCGCGATTCCGGGAGCGGTGGCGACCCACGGCGCGTTGACGAGCGTGTCGCGACCCGACGCGATCATGTTTCCCCACGACGGCGTCGGCGGCTGCACACCGAGGCCCAAGTACGAGAGCCCAGCCTCCAGCATGATCGCGTTGCCCACGCCGAGTGCAGCGGCGACGATGACCGGCGTCAATGCATTGGGGAGAATGTGCCGGGCCAGCACCCGCAGGCGTCGTGCGCCCAGCGCGACGGCGCCTTCGACAAACGGCCGCGCCGCGAGCGCCCGGACCTCGCCATGCACCAGCCGGGCGACTCCCATCCACCCTGTGAGCCCCAGCACCGCGATGACGAGCGCGGTGCTCGGCTGCCACAACGCCGCGAGCAGCAGCAGCAGCACGACGCGGGGAAGCGCGAGGGCGAAGTCGGTCAGTCCCAGGAGTGCGACCGCGAGGGGGCCGCGCCAGTAGCCCGCCACAGCGCCGACGATCACACCGAGCGCGATCGAGACCAGCACCGCCAGCACCCCGACTCCCATCGAAATGCGCGCACCGTACACCAGCCGCGTCCACACGTCCCGGCCGAACCGATCCGTGCCGATCGGGTGAAACGCGCCGTCCACATCGGTGGACAGCGGCGGCAAAAACCGGGTCGCGACGATGTCCCGTTGCGCGGCGGGGTCGCCGGTGGTGACGAGCGGGGCGGCGATGGCGCACGCGAGCACGACGAGCAGGACGAGGGCGCCGAACGCGCCGCGCCGATCCCGGAGCAGTCGCGTCACGTCGCGCGCGTCCGAATCCGCGGATCGAGCCACGCCGCCAACACGTCGGCCAGCATGTTCCCGGCGACGACCAGCACGGCGCTGACCGCGGTCGCGGCCATGACGACGGGATAGTCACGCGCCTGCACCGCCTCGACCAGCACCCGTCCCACGCCGGGCCAGGCGAACACCGCCTCGACAAAGACCGCACCCGAAAAAAGCGCCGGCAGCGACAAACCGAGCAGCGTCACGATGGGCGTGAGCGCATTGCGCAGCGCGTGATGGCCGATGACGCGCCGTGGAGTCAGGCCTTTGGCGCGGGCCGTCGTGATGAATGGTTGGTTCAGCGTCTCGAGCATCGCGCCGCGCACGAGGCGGGCGGCGCCTCCGATGCCGACCAGCGTCAACGCCAGCATGAGTCCCAGCCAATAGCCCGGCACCGCAAACAACGTGACGGACGCAATCGACAAGACGGTGTCGGTTCGCGAGCTGCTGCGGGCCGCCTGCACGGCGCCCACCACGAGCCCGATCAGATAGCTGAGCAGGAGGGACAAGGCGACCAACCGGACGGTGGCGGGCCACGCGTCGCCGAGGACGGCGCGAACCGGCCGTCCCTTCGCGATGCTGTTGCCCCAATCGCCCCGCGCGAAACGACCTAACCACGTGGCGAACTGGGCCGGTAGGGCCTCGTCCAACCCCAATGCCCGGCGCTGCGCTGCGACCTGCTCGGCCGTCCCCGTGGGGCCCAGCATTATGTCGATAGGATCGCCTGGTGCCAGGTGCAACAGGAGGAACGTGAGGACGACCACGCCGACGACGACGGCGAGACCGGCGAGCAGGCGATGTCCCAGCCTGGCGAACATCGGCGGGAATCTCGCGCCGCATTCCGCGCCCCGCTAGAATCCGTGCGTGTCGCGCGTGCCTGTGCCGATTCTATTTGCCGTGGCCCTGCTGTTGGCGAGCGCCTGCGGTGACGAGGCACCGCGCCGCGGCGCGACGATCCTGTTCGCGTCGGGCGCTGATCTGCAGAGCATCAACCCCCTGTTCACCGTGCATCCGCTCGCGCGTCAGGTCCAGCGCTATGTGCTCCTGACGACGTTAGCGCGCTACGATTCGTCGCTCGTGCCGCGTCCCTATCTCGCGCGCACCTGGCGTTGGTCGGACGGCGGGCGCACGCTGACGTTCCGGTTGCGGACGGACGTGCACTGGCACGACGGCGCGCCGACCACCGCGCGCGACGTCGTCTGGACGCTGCAAGCGGCGCGCGATCCTCGGACCGGCTATCCGCGACTCAACGAGTTGCGCAATCTCACGTCGGTCTCCGCGCCGGACGACTCTACGGTCGCACTCCGGTTCGAGAATGCGGCAGCGTCAACCTATTTCCCGGATGTGCTCACCGACCTCGCGATTCTCCCGGCGCACCTGCTGGACAGCGTTCCGCCGCAGCGTCTGCGGGACGCCTCCTGGAACGTGCATCCGGTCGGCAACGGCCCGTTCCGGTTCGTCACGCACGAAGCGAACCGCCGCTGGGTGTTTGCGAGGAACGCCGACTTTCCGGCGGACCTGGGCGGTCCCCCGCAGGTCGAGCGGTTGATCGTCGTCGTCGTCGATGAGCCGATGGTGAAGCTCGCAGCGCTGGTCGCCGGCGAGCTCGATTTCGCGGGCGTGAGTCCGCAGCACGCCGCGTTCGTGCGGCGGCATCGCGGCCTCGGCATCCGCGAATATCCGCTGATCTTCCCATACGGCCTCGTCTTCAACACGCGCCGGCCCCCGTTCGCTGACCCGCGCGCGCGCCTCGCCGCCGCACTGGCGATCGACCGGCAGGAAATCGTCGACGGCTATCTGTTCGGATTCGCCGCAATTGCCGACGGGCCGGTGCCACCGGGGTTGCCGCGCTACGTCCCACCGCCGCACCTGCGGCTGGCTCCCGACTCGGCGCGGCGCCTCGTCGCGGAGTTGCCGGCGCGGCCGCGTTTCGAGCTGCTCACGGTCGGCAGTGGGGAAGCGCCGCTGGAGCAGATGCTGCAGGCCAGGCTCGCCGCCGTGGGATTCGACGTGACGATCCGGCAGCTCGAGCTGTCTGCATTCTTGACGCGAGTCTATGGACCGCGGCACGACTTCACCGCGGCCGTGATGGGCATCCCCGGCGATCCGGGGCTTGGGTTCCTGCAACCACTCGGCAATCTGACGGGGATTCCCGTACCGGCGGACCCGGTCGCCGCTCAGCGACTGTTCGCCGAACGAATGCCGGTGGTGTGGCTGTATCACGGCCGCGGCGTCCAGGCCATGAACCAGCGCGTCCAGGGCGTACGCATGGACCTGCGCGGCGAGCTGCCCACGGTTGCGGCCTGGCATGTCATGCCATGAGACGCCGCGAGCTGCCAACGTCGTTCCACGCGAGTGCGCCGATGCGGCTCGACTTCGCCGGCGGATGGAGCGATGTGCCGCCGTTCTCCGCGCGCGAGGGCGGTGTCGTGGTCAACGCCGCGATCGGGTTGCGCGCGCACGTGGAGCTGGAGTTGGGCGGCGCGCTGCTGCGGCTCGTGTCGGCCGAGCTCGGCGAGACGCTCGAGTGCGCCAACTCGGGTGGCCTCGTCCGCGGTGGGAAGCTGCCGTTACTCACCGCCGCGTTGCGGATGTTTCCCGTCCTCGGCGGGTTCACGCTGACGACGCGCTGCGACGCGCCGCCCGGGTCGGGGCTCGGCAGCTCGGGGGCACTGGGCGTCGCGCTGGTTGGCGCGTTGACGCGCGCGCGCCAGGACTCGATGAGCCAGCAGGATGTGGCCGACCAGGCGTGGCAGATCGAGACGATCGAGGCGCAGCTGCCCGGCGGCAAACAGGACCAGTACGCCGCCGCCCTGGGTGGCTTTCATCGCCTGACGTTTCGCGATCCGGACGTGGGCATCGAGCCGCTGACGCTCGATCCGGCATTTGCCGCCGTGTTGGAGCGCCAGACGTTGATTTGCTACACGAACAAGAGCCGCATGTCTGGCGACACGATTTCACGAGTCATGGGAGCGTATGACAGAGGCGATTCGAAGGTGACGGGCGCATTGCGAGGATTGAAGGAGACCGGCAACGCCATGGCCGACGCACTGCGCGCTGCGGATCTGGCACGCGTGGGTGCGTTGCTGACGGAGAATTGGAAGCATCAGCAGGCGCTCGATCCCGGCATGCGAACCGCAGAGATGGCGCAGCTCGAAGACGCGGCCATCAAGGCCGGCGCGCTCGGTGGAAAGGCGGCCGGTGCGGGAGCCGGCGGGTGCATGTTCTTCGTGATGCGCGGCGACGCGCGCCAGGCGGCGACCGCAGTCGCCGGGGGCAAGCACGGCGCCAAGGTGCTGCCGCTCTCGTGGACTAGCGAAGGAGTCCGCACGTGGTGACGGCGGAAGAGCTGGCCGCACGCGCGGAAGTCGTGAACGGCTCCGCCGATCTGCGGGCGCTGCTCGCGCACTTGCGGGCGAGCGCTGCTCCGGTCGTGCAGCGTATGCCGATCATCCCGGAACAGAAGGCGCTGCTTACGACCGACGGCGGCTTCTGCCCCGAGGATGGCACGGCGCTCACGTTCGATCCGTGGAATCCCACCGACCATCGATGTCCGGAGTGCCGCAAGGTCTGGCGGGGCGAACGCCACGACTGGTCGTGGGCGCGCTATCAGCACCTCTGGCTGGCGGAGCGCGCTGCGCACCTCGCGACGCTCGCGGCGCTCGGCGGTCCCGACGACCGCTCGGCCGCCGCACGTGCGCGTGACATTCTCAACGCATATGCCGAACGCTACTGGCGCTACCCCAACCGCGACAACGTGCTGGGGCCGAGCCGCCTCTTCTTCTCGACCTACCTGGAATCGGTTTGGGTGTGCAATTACGTCGCTGCGGCGACATTGCTGCGAGCCAGCGCTCAGCTCGACGATGCCACGGCGCGGGCCGTGAACCAGGTGACGGAAGAAGCCGCGACCGTGATCGGCGATTACGATGAGTCGTTCTCGAACCGGCAGACCTGGAACAATGCGGCGCTCGCGGCCGTCGCCGTGTGGTTCGAAGACGAGGAGCTGGCCCAACGCGTCATCGAGGGAGATACGGGTCTCATCGCGCACCTGATGCGTGGCTATGGGCGCGACGGGATGTGGTACGAAGGCGAGAACTATCACCTGTTCGCGCTGCGCGGTCTGCTGACCGGAGCAGGATGGGCGCGCCTCGCGGGGGTCGATTTCGTCGCGGACGAACGCCTGGCAATGCGAATGCGGCTGGCGTTGCGCGCACCGTCGCTGACGGCGCTGCCCGACTTCACGTTTCCCGCACGTAAGGACTCGCGCTTCGGTATGTCGCTGGCACAGCCGGCGTATGTCGAGCTGTGGGAAATCGGCCTTGCGAGACTCGGGATGCGAGATGCGGGAAACGAGATGCGGGATGTCGCCGCGTGGCTTCATGCCTTGTATTCAATACCGCCCGCTCCGCGCGAACTGTCCGAATCGTATCTGCACGATGCTCCCATCGATCGCATCCCGCATCCCGTATCCCGCATCTCGCTTTCGTGGTGCTCGTTGCTCGAGATGCTTCCTGAGCTTCCCGCGAGCGACGCGCCATGGGAGCCGAAGAGCGTCTTGCTCGAGAGCCAGGGGCTCGCCGTACTCCGCAACAAGGGACGGTATGTCAGTCTCGAGTGCGGGCCGCCTGGGGGCGGGCACGGGCATCCGGACCGCCTGCATTTGACGCTGCACGCGGAGAGCGTTTATTGGCTTCCCGATCCCGGCACCGGACAGTACGTCACGCGTGACCTTTTCTGGTATCGCTCGACGCTCGCGCATAACGCGCCGCGACTCGACGGCGCGTCGCAGACGCCCGGGAACGCCAGCTGCGAATGCTTTGATGATCAGGACGACTGGGCTTGGGTGCGGGGGCGCTTCGAGAGTTTGACGCGGACGATCACCGCGGGTCCCGCCTATGTCGTCGACGTCCTCGATCTCTCCGCAGGTGAGGAGCACCAGCTCGAATTGCCGTGGCACTTTGCCGGTCGTGGATCAGTGGCAACCAAAGGGCGGTGGGTGACGGACGAGCTCCCCGACGAATTCGTCACGCGCGTGCAACGATTCATTCCGAACGCGTCCGATGGGGGCTCGATCGTCCTGTCGCATGGGCAGGGGTCCGCGCAACTGACCGCGCATCTCGTGTTTGCCGGGGAATTGCTGGAGGTCGAGGGGCCGGGCCTCCCGGGCCGTCATGAACGGGCGCGTTTCTACGTGGTGCGGGCCCGCGGCCGCAACGCCCGTGTCGTCACCGTGCTGGAGCCACATGCGAATGGGCCCGCCATTCGTGCGGTGCAGGTGCGGGGCGACGTGGTAGAGATTGAAACGACATCCGGTATCGACCGGCATCGCTTCGGCGGCGCGGAGTGGGTGGTCGAACAGGAGGGCCAGGCGCCGCGGGGGCTGCGCGGAGCCCGCGAAGCCGCGCCGCCGTTCGTCCCGCTGCTCGAGATTGACGTGCCGACGCCGGTCGCGGCGCCGGCGTTCCGTGTGGGTGCTCCTCCACCGCTCGACGGCACGCTCGAGGGCTTCGAATTGTCCGAACCGCTCGAGCTCGCGCTGGAAGATCAGTACCGGCGCAGCGAGGATGCGTATCCCGGCCCCGAGGATCTCTCCGCCATCGCGTACGCCGCGTGGGATAATGCGGCGCTGTATCTCGCGGTGGCGGTCACCAAACCCGACGTTTTTCTGCGGCCGGCCGGCTCGGCTCCGCTCAAGCTGGACAACGAGCCGGATGACATCCATTCCGACGGGCTCCAGGTCTATCTCGGCGCCGCTCGCGGCTCGTCAGAAGGGGGGAAGAACGGCGCGACTCCGCCTGCCGCCGGATATCTGATCGTGCCGAATCAGGACGGACATACCGTGCGCGCCAGCACCACGAGCGACTCGCGGGACGCAAATCCCGCCGGCGTCAGCGGCGCGTGGCGTCGCACCGACGTCGGCTACTGCGTGACCGTGGCGATCCCGTGGCCCGACGGCGTGCACCCGCATGCGGGGGGCCGGGCACGCTTTGATCTGATCGTGAACGAGATGCTGCCGGGCCGCCTGCGGCGCGTCGGGCAGCTCGTGTGGAGCGGCGGAGGCGGCTGGGTATGGCTGCGCGGCGATCGCCAGGAGCCGGCGCGCTTCGGGATTCTGGAGCTGGTGGGATGATTACCGTCGTTCTGCACGAGCCCCAGGACCTCGTCAACATCGCGCACGTCGTGCGCGGCATGAAGAACTTCGGCTTGCGCGATCTGCGGCTCGTGCATCCGCGCGAGTATGAGGCGTATCGCGTCGAGGGGATCGCGCATCAGACGCAGGATGTGCTGGCGCGCGTGCAAACCTTCGCGTCGTTGGAGGAGGCGCTCGCCGACGCCATGCACATCGTCGGGTTCACGGCACGGGGGCGGACGGCGAAGCGCAATCTCCAACGGCCGCGCGACGCGGCAGCCGAGATCGTCGCGTTGGCCGAGAGCGGTACGGTGGCGCTGCTGTTCGGCCGCGAAGACAAGGGTCTGTCCAACGAGGCGCTCGATCGCTGTCATCGCGTGGTGACGATCCCCAGCGATCCCGGCTACGCCTCGCTCAACCTGGGCCACGCCGTCATCATCATGCTCTACGAATTGGCGCTCGCGCGCGGCGCCGAGGCGCGTCCGTTCAAGGAGCCGCGCCGTACGTCGGAGCCGGCGGTCGCCGCGGACCTCGAGCGGCTCTTCGCGGACGTCGCGAAGGCGCTCCATGCAATCGAGTTCTTCAAGACCCGCAATGCCGACGGCGTCATGCGCACGATGCGCGAGATCGCCCATCGCGCGCCGCTGGATGCCCGTGAGGTCATGCTGCTGCGCGCGATGGCCATCGAGGTGACGAAATACGGTGAACGACTGGCGCGTTCCGGGCTTCACGTCGACCGCTAGCAAGCGGCCCGACGCGATGTTTGGCTCGCCCGCGTTAATCACGCGGGCGTCGGGGTGCCGCGTCTGGGATCCCGAGGGCCGCGAGTACGTCGATTACGTCATGGCGCTGGGCGCGGTGGCGCTGGGGTATGGGCATCCCGCCGTCAATCGGGCGGCGGAGGCCGCGATCGCGGCCGGCGTCGTGGGTCCGTTGCCGCCCGTCGCCGAGCAGCAGCTCGCGGAGGCATTGGCCGAGCGGATCCCGTGGCTCGAGCACGTGCGCTTTCTCAAGACGGGGGCGGAAGCGGTTGCCGCAGCGGTGCGACTCGCGCGCGTCGCCACCGGCCGCGAGCAGGTGTTGGGCTGCGGCTACCACGGCTGGCTCGACTGGTGCCAGGGGGCGACCGAAGGCGTGCCCGCCGGAGTGCGCGAGCTGTTCGCGGAGTTGCCCTTCAACGACGTCGTCGCGGGCCGCGAGCTGATCCGGGAGCGCGCCGCGCGCCTGGCCGCAGTCGTCGTCGAGCCGGTGATCGTGTCCGAGCCTTCCCGCGAATGGCTGCAGATGCTGCGCGCGGAGACGGAGCGGGCGGGTGCGGTGCTGATCCTCGATGAAATCAAGACGGCGTTCCGGCTCGCGATCGGTGGCGCGGTGGCGCGCTACGAGATCCGGCCGGCGCCGGATCTCGTCGTGCTGGGGAAAGCGCTCGCGAATGGATTCCCGCTCGCCGTGGTGGGCGGCCGGGCGGATCTCATGGCCGCGGCGGCCCGCACCTGGATCTCATCGACGCTGGCGACCGAAGGGGTGGCACTGGCCGCCGCGGGGGCGACCCTGGAGGTGTTCGTCCGCGACGATGTATGCGGGCATCTCCATCGCGTGGGCACGCGGTTGCTGCACGGCCTGCACGATCTGCAGCGGCGCCATGCCGGAGTGATCACGGGCGTCGCCGGCATCGCCGAGATGTGCTTTCTGCATTATGCGACGGAAGATCTGGCGCACCGCGCCGCGCTCGCGGCCGCCAAGCGCGGGCTGCTGTTCAAGCGCACGGCGTACAACTTCGTGTCGCTCGCCCATGACGACGCGACGGTCGATCGAACCGTCGCGATCCTCGACGAGGCGCTGCGGGAGATCTAGAACGCCGTGAGAATCGCTTCCGCGATCAGCGAGACGACGATGAAGATGATGATCACCACGGCCGTATAGCCCATCGCGCGATCCTTGGGGACCTTCATCACGATCGGCAACCCGACATACAGCAAGACCAGGCTGTATAGCCTGAAGATCCAGCTGACGAGGTATAACGCCGGAATCAGCATGAAAATGCCACCCAGCCACGCCGCAGTGCTGGCGTAGGCGGCAGCTTTCAGCCCCTGCACGTCGTTGCGCTGCCCGCCAAACCCCGGCGCGAGCAGGCTGATGACCCTGGAGAGCACGAAGACGCTGAGCAACGCGAGCACGTAGCCCGCGACGCCGCGCGATATCGCGGTGGTGAGCGATACCGAGCTGGTGAGCGAGGTGAACGCGATCCGCTGGCCGAAGATGAACAGGCCGATCACCGAGGCGATCGGGCCGATGGTGGCGAGCGGAATGACATACTTGCCCCAGATTTCACCGGGCTTGGTGAACTCCGCATCGATTTCTTTCCACGTAGCGCGTGGCTCGAGCAGGATGCCCTTCACGCGGCTGATCAGCGTCTCCATCGCCATCGAGTTCTCCCCCCTCGGGACGCCCCCAAGATAAAAGGACCGTAGATTGTGGCAATGCTGATCGACGTCCATGCGCACTTTTACCATGCACGGACGCCCCGCGCGGACTGGCGGGAGCGCAATGACAGCCGTCTCGCGGCCGGGAGTAAGATAGGCATCTCGGTCCACGTTGCCTCGATCCTCGGCAGCTTTGGCTTCACGTCGCCGACCTATTTCCCATCGCCCCGCGATGTCACAGCCGGGAACGACGCGCTGCTCGCGCTGCAGCACGCGCATCCCGACCGCATCCGCGGCTACGTCTGCGTGAATCCCAACTACACCGCGCATGCGCGCGCCGAGATCGTGCGCTGCCTCGATGCCGGCATGATCGGGATCAAGCTGGCGGCGAGCCGGCGAGCGGACGATCCGCTGCTCGATCCGATCGCCGTGCTCGCGTTGCAACGCCGCGTCCCCGTGTTACAGCACATTTGGCAGCATCGCCGCGGTGATCGACCGGGCCAGGAGGCATCGGACGCAGGTGAATTGTGTACGCTCGCGCGGCGCCATCCGGATGTCGCGTTCATCCTCGCCCACATCGGCGGCGGGGGCGACTGGCTGCATTCCCTGCACGCCGTGGCCGACGTGCCCAACGTCCACGTCGATCTCTCGGGCAGCGGCGTGGACGGCGGCATGCTCGAAGCGTGCCTCGCGAGCGCCGGCGTGAATCGCCTCTTGTGGGGCAGCGACATCACGATGGACACCGCTTGGGCGAAGCTGCGCTATCTCGAGACGCTGCTATCCAGAGACGATCTGGCGTTGGTGCGCTGGAAGAACGCGGCGCGCATCTTCCCGGCCGGCGCCTTTCCAGCCGACTGATGCGCACCGACTGCAACGCGTTCCTCGGCGCCTATCCCTGGCGCAAAGTCCCCGGGACCTCACCCGACGCGCTCGTCAAAGCGCTCGATCGCACCGCGATTGACGTCGCCTGGATCACGCACTTGCCGAGCCTCTTCTGGCGCGATCCCACCGAAGGCAACGCGTGGCTGTATCACACGGCCCGCGCGGAGAAGCGGTTCAAGCCGGTCCCAACCGTGCACCCCGGATTGCCGCAATGGGAGCAGGTGCTCGCTGACGCCGCCAATGGCGGTGCGCCCGCGGTGCGCTGTGATCCACTCTACCTGGGACTCGAGCCGGCGGGCGGTGAAATGCGAGTCCTCGCCGCTGCCTGTGGCGCGGCGCGTCTCTCCTTGATGCTCGCGGTACGGCTGGAGGACGGACGGCAGCGCCATGCGCACGATCGGGTCGGCGAGCTGCCGGCCGCCGCAGTGCGGGCGCTGATTCGCAGTGATCCCGAGGTGCGGCTGCTCGTGACGCACGCCGACCGCGCGTTTGTCGAGGAGGTTCACTTCGGCTCGACACCGGAGGAGGCGCGGCGCATCTGGTGGGACATCTGCTGGATCTGGGGCCCACCCGAGGATCACCTCGCCACGTTGCTGGACACCATCGGTGTCGAGCGATTCGTCTTCGGGACGGGGCAACCGCTGCGGCTGCCGGAGACCAGCGTCGCGAAGCTCGATCTCCTGGATCTGTCGGCCGAGAAGCGCGACGCCATCGAGTCCAAGAACCTTCAAGGGCTGACGGCCTGATCGAACGTCTGGAGTGGTCGCTGATCCCCGCGGTGCCCGTTCCGTTTCGAGGCTCGCAGATCGACGTGGAGGCGCAGCGAACGTATGCGACCTGGATGGCACGCCAGGCTGTCGCCGGCGTCGCGGTGTGGGCGCACACCGGTCGCGGCCCGCACTTGTCGGCCGAGCAACGCCGGCTGGTGCTCTCGACGTGGCGCAGCGCGCTGCCCGGCAAGGTCATCGTGGCGGGGGCAAACGCAGTCGAGATGGCCCGCGATGCCAAGCGTGGGGGCGCCGATGCACTGCTGGCATTTCCGCGCCGGGCTCATGCAGTTGACTACCATCAGGAATTGGGGCGCGAGCTGCCGGTGATCGCGTTCCACTTATACGAAGCGGCCGGCGGCGTAGACTACGACAACGAGACGCTGCACGGGATTCTGTCGCTCCCCGCCGTCATCGGCATCAAAGTCGCCACGCTCGATTCCGTGATGACGTTTCAGCGCGTTGCGGCCGTCATGCGGGACCATCCGGACAAGTTGTTGATCACCGGGGAAGACCGGTTCCTCGGCTACTCGCTCATGATGGGAGCGCGCGCCGCGTTGATCGGGATGGGCGCGGCGTTGACGGAGCTGCAGGCATTGCTGCTGCGCGCGTTTGCGAGCGGAGACGACCACGCATTTCTCCGCCTTGCGGCGTTGCTGGACGCGTTCAGCCAGGCGACGTTCCGAGACCCGATGGAAGGCTACATCCGGCGCATGCTGTGGGCATTGGCGGCAGAGGGCGTGATTCCCGACGAAGCCTGCGACGACCCATGGGGTCCCGCATTGCCGGATTCCGATCGAGACATCGTTCGCCGCGCGGTGCGCGAGGCTCGCGGATGATAGAACGCCGATCTTTTCTCAAGACCAGCGCGACAGTCGCGCTCGGAGGCTTGATGCCAAAGCCCAAGCAACCGCATATCGTCGTCGTCGGGGCGGGCGCTTTTGGCGGCTGGGCCGCGCTGTTCCTGCGGCGCCAGGGCGCCCGCGTCACACTGCTCGACGCCTGGGGGCCGGGCAACTCGCGCGCCAGCTCGGGCGGCGAGACGCGCGTCATTCGCGCGACCTACGGCCCGCGCGCCGTGTACACACGCATGGCCGCGCGCGCGCTGACCCTCTGGAAAGAGCACGAGCGGCGCTGGCACCGCCAGCTGTATCACGGCATCGGCGTCCTCTGGCTCGTCGAAAGCGATGAACAATACGAGCAGAGCGCGCTTCCCATCCTGCGCGATGCCAGGATTCGCTTCGAGGAGCTGACGGGTCCCGAGGTCGCTCGGCGCTATCCCCAGATCAACTGCGAGCGCGTTCGCTGGGCCATCTTAGAGAACGACGGCGGTTATCTGACGGCCCGCCGGGCCTGCGCCGCGGTGCTGGAAGGCTTCCTCGCCGAAGGCGGCGAGTACCGGCAGCTCGCGGTCGAGCCGCCGGTCCCGAGTGGTGGACAACTCTCGAGTGTGACGCTCTCTGACGGCAGTCGGCTGGCGGCTGATCGCTTCGTCTTCGCGTGCGGCCCATGGCTCGGATCGCTGTTTCCCGACGCGATCGGAGACCGCGTGCGGGCTACGCGGCAGGAAGTCTACTTCTTCGGGGCGCCACCCGGCGATCGGCGTTTCACCGAAGACGCGATGCCCGTGTGGGCCGATCACGGCACGCCGTTCATGTACGGCATTCCGGGCAACGAATGGCGCGGCTTTAAGGTCGCGGATGACACGCGCGGCCCCGCCTTCGATCCCACCGGCGGCGAGCGCGCGCCGAGCCCGGAAGGAATCCAGCGAGCGCGGGACTATCTCGCGTTCCGGTTCCCGGGACTCAAGGGCGCGCCGCTGCTCGAGGGGCGCGTCTGCCAGTACGAGGAATCGCCCGACGAGCACTTCATCATCGACCGGCATCCGGCGGCCGCGAACGTCTGGCTCGTCGGCGGCGGCTCGGGGCACGGCTTCAAGCACGGCCCGGCCGTGGGGGAGCTTGTCGCCCGGCTCGTCGCGACGGATACTGCGCCCGATGAGCAATTCCGGCTCGCGCGCTTCGCTCGCTGAGGATTTCGAGCGGTTCAAGCGGGAGTTGCCGCACGACTTTCCCGCGTATGTGCGTGATGCCTACCGCATCGATCTCTCCGCGCACTACCTCGGCGAGCCGCTGCCGCATCCGGTCGGCAAAGGGTCGGGACAGCTATCGCTCAACGCCGGGCAGCTCGAGACCGATGCCGAGGCGGGACTCGCCTTGGCCGTGCTGAAGACGGTGATCGCACAGGACACCGCCGGTACGCAGTCGATGGCCGCGTGGGCGATTCACGAGACGAAAATGAAAGTTGAGCGTCGCGGAGACGGCTGGACCGTCACGTGGAAGGGCAGGGGCTGGGACCGCTCGTTCGACGACTACCTGGCACTGGTCCGCACCGGCCGGGATCTCACGCACGCCGGCCGGCTTTTGACGGTGCCGTCGGTGAAATACCATCTGCCGCGGCTGGACGAGCCGTTTCGCGACGACGAATACGCCTTCACCACGCGCGCGCTGGCCGACGCCTGGGGCGACTCGCCGTTACTCCTCGAGAAGGATTTCTCGCCAACCCTCGCGGGAGATCAGCTCTCGGGTGAAAAACAACAGATCCTGCGTTGGCTGCGGGAGGTGCCGCAGCGCATCCGCGCGCACGCCGATGTCCGCCTCGCCATGAAGCTGATGAATGCCCGCTTCGACGACGACTTTCAGCGTGATATGATGGATGCCGCTGAGGGTGCCGACGCGCTCGTGTGCTTTAACCGCTTATTCGACGCCGAAAGAGGTGTTGCCTACGGTGGGCCGGATCTAAGCCAGCGGAATCTTAGGGTGTTGGACTCGTACCGTCCCTTACCGTCCCTTACCGTTCCCTACCGTCGTCTTTCCGGCACCGGCAACATCCACTCCGGCCGCCTGATCGTCGAATACGCGACGCGCGGGTGCTCCTCGGTCCAGGTGCACACGTTCTTTCAGCTGCCGCTCGAGGAATATCCGGCAACTGATGGTTCTCGCACACAACGGGCACTCCACGCGCTGATCTTCGAGCCGAGCGACGGGTTGATCGCTGTGATGTTGGAGCGTGAAACGGATGGCAAACTCGAGCGACGTGGCGGCGAGCTGCATTTCCTCGACCTTCTTCCCGATGCGTATCGCCCGCGCTGAGCTGTTCGAGCTCGCGCTCCCACTCGTCGAGCCGTTCGTCATCTCGGGCGGCACGATCGCGGAGCGGCGGTCCCTCATCGTCGCGTTATACGACGACGCGGGCCACGTCGGGTACGGCGAGTCGCCGCCATTTCAGCTGCCGTTCTATTCCGAGGAGACGTTGGCGAGCGCGCGCGACCTCATCGAGCACACGTTGCTCCCCCGGGTGATGGGTCGAGAGTTCGAGGGTCCTCTCCCGGAGGCGGTGGACACCGCGGTGCGCGACGGAATACGCGGCAACTGGTTTGCGCGTGCGGGCATCGAGACCGCGGCGTGGGACCTCGAGGCCCACGCGCGCGCCACCGGCCTGGCGACGCTGCTCGGCGAGCGCCTGGGCGCTGCACCAGCGGGCGCAGTCGATTGCGGCGTCGCGCTGGGCATTCCACCCAATCGTCGTGGCGATGTTCTGACGCAGTGGGTGTATGAAGCGGTGCAGCGCGGTTACCGCCGCGTGAAAATCAAAGTCGCGCCCGGGTGGGACAGCGCCGCGGTCGATGCGGCCCGCAAGGGGATGGCTGGGACGTCGCTGCCGCTGACCGTCGACGCGAATGGCGCCTACGAATGGCCGCGTGACGAAGCGGCGTTGCGCACCCTGGATGATGCCGGCCTGCTGTACATCGAGCAGCCACTGCATCCCGATGAGCTGGTCGGCCACGCGCGCCTGGGCGAGATGCTGCGAACGCCGCTGTGTCTCGATGAGACATTGCGCGACGCGCGCGCGGCCCATCAGGTCATGGCGTTGAACGGCCCAAAGGTCTGGAACATCAAGGTCCATCGTGTGGGGGGGCTGAGTGAAGTCTGCCGTATGTACAGGCTGGCGGCCGAGTACGGCGCCAGGCTGTGGGCCGGGACGATGCCGGAGTCGGGGATCGGCTCACAGGCGGCGCTGGCGGCCGCCGCGCTGCCGCTCTTCGTTTATCCTTCCGATCTCGAGCCGTCCAGCCGCTGGTTCGGCCGCAATGGTGACGTCATCAAGCTCACCATGGGGCCGGACGGCCGTATGGCGGTGCCGCAACAATCGTGTGGCCGGCTGCTCGATCCGGCCCGATTCCGGCTCTTGACCGCACCTGTACTATTGGGGCGCCATGATCAAGCCAAACACTGATTACTGGGCGACTCATCTCTACCTCAGCCCGCGCCAGCGCCCGAAACCCGACCAACCCGTTCGTGATTTGCCGCAGCGCGCCGGCCAGCGCTTCAAGAAAGCCCGGGAAGAGTTGCGCAACCTGCGCCATGTCACCGAGCAGGTCGTCTACCTCGGCACGACGTGGAAATGGGTCTGGATGTACGAGGTGGGGGGCCGCAAGCTCGGCTACCTGCATCCGATGCAGTCGGGCGTGAGCGGCACGTTCGTCTTGTCGGGACTCGAAGAGCAGGAAATCAGCGCGACCAACGGATTGCCGCGCGTCATCAAGCAGGCGGTGCGCGATGGGACGCTGTTCGACGGCATGCGACACTGCTGGATGGAGTTCGCCGATCTCGACGCGGTCCACGCGTTCGTCGACGTCGTCCGATTGAAATATCAACTACTGGCGCGGCCAGAGTAGCCATTATTACTTTCCTCAGCCTTCTGATAGCAGACCGTCCCAGCCACTAGAGGCCATCTGCGTTCAGCTGCGGTCGTGGTGTTGATCCTCGCCCTCCCGCCTGTGGTCGCGAACGGCCAGCAGGCACAATCGGCTTCCTCTTCGTCACAGCGGTATCAGGCTCCTGTCATCAGCGACACCGGCGACCTTAAGGGACCGCGCCAGCCGATCTTCTTCCGCCACGACATCCACGCGGGACAGGACCAGATCCCGTGCATGTACTGTCACTATTCGGCGTCGGTCTCCAGTGAGCCGGGCATCCCGGCGCTCCAGACGTGCATGGGGTGTCACACGCAGGTGAGCGGCTCCACGCCGTCGCATCAGGCCGAGATCCAGAAGGTCCGCGCCGCGTGGCGCGAGCGGAAACCCCCGGAGTGGATTCGCGTCCATGCGCTTCCCGGCTTCGTACGCTTCCCCCATATGCGCCACATCAAGGTGCTCGGCACGCAGGCGTGCGCGACCTGTCACGGCGACGTGCAACGCATGCCGCAGGTCGAGCAGGTCTCGACCCTGCGGATGGGATGGTGCGTGCGCTGCCACATGGAGCGCAAAGTGACCCGCGACTGTAGCGTCTGTCACTACTGATATGACCGACTCCCTCGATCGCCGTCGTTTTCTGAAGGTGCTCGGCGTTACCGGCGCCGGCGCTGCCGCCCTCACGTCGTGCGGCATCGGCCCCGAGCCCACCGAGCGGCTGATTCCCTATCTGATCCAGCCCGAGGATCAGATCCCCGGCAAGGCGACCTACTACGCCACCACCTGCCGCGAGTGCCCGGCCGGCTGTGGGGTGCAGGTGCGCGTGCGCGAGGGGCGTGCCGTCAAGCTCGAAGGCAACCCCGACTCGCCGATCAATCGTGGGCGCCTCTGCGCCCGCGGCCAGGCGGCGCTCCAGGGCCTCTACAATCCCGATCGCATCGCGCATCCGCTGGTGCGCAACGCCAACGGCACCTTCGAAGACATCGATTGGGACGGCGCGATACAGCGGCTCAGCGCGAGGGTTCGTGAGTCCCACGGAAAGGGCATCGTTTTCCTGACCGGCGCCGAGGTCTCCACGTTCGGCGACCTGGTGGACGAGTGGATGAAGCAGGTCGGCGGGCGGCGCCTGAGCTACGAGTCATTCGGGTTCGAGGCGCTCCGCGCCGGCAACCGGTTGGCATTCGGCACCGCGTCGCTGCCGACGTACGACTTCGCGAATGCGAAGTATCTGATCTCCTTCGGCGCCGACTTCCTCGACACCTGGCTCTCGCCGGTCGAGTTCCAGAACGGCTTCTCCCGCTCCCACGCGTTCGATGCGGGACGGCCCGCGTCGATGGCGAAGTTCGTGTACGTGGGTCCGCGCCTCTCGCTCACCGGCATGAACGCCGACCAATGGATCGCCGCGCGTCCAGGTACGGAAGGCACACTCGCCCTGGCCATGGCGAACGTGATCGTGAGACAGCGCCTCGCTCGCGCGCCGGTCGATGCCAGCCGTCTCACCGCGCTGCTCGCGCGCCACGCCCCGCGTGCGGTGGCCGAGTCGATCGGGATCGAGGCCGAGGTGATCGCGCGGCTCGCGATCGAGTTCGCGAATTCCCGGGGCGGGCTCGCGGTTGCCGGTGGTATGGCGATGCAGTACCCCAACGGTGCCGAGATCGTCGCCGCCGTGAACATCCTGAACTACGTCGTCGGCTCGGTGGGTACGCTCGTCAGGTTCGGCGCGGACTTGGGCGTTGGATCGACGAACACGTTCGGCGAGATCGCAACGCTGACGTCCGACATGGCGGCGGGACGTGTCGCCCTGCTGTTTGTCCACGGCGCAAATCCGGCGCATTCGCTGCCCGGCGCTTTTCAGCAGGCCCTGGGCAAGGTGGGGTACAAAGTCAGCTTCTCGTCGTACATGGACGAGACGACAGCGGCCTGCGACCTGGTGCTGCCTGACCACCATGCGCTGGAGCAGTGGGGCGACAGCCGTCCGCGCGCCGGCGTCACGGCGCTGCAGCAGCCTGTCGTGCAACCGGTGTTCGACACGCGCCAGACCGGCGACGTGATTCTGAAGCTCTCCGGCAAGACCGGGACCTTCCAGGATTATCTGAAGGGCAAATGGCGCGCGAAACACCCGACGGGCTTCGATCAATACTGGTTCGAGTCGTTGGCAAAGGGCGGGATGTATGCCGACGCCCCGACCCGGGCCGTGCGATTGGCGACAGACGTTGGCTCCATCGCCCCTGCCGCCCCTGCCGCCCCTGCCGCCCAAGACCAAGAAGTCATCGTCTTCCCGCATCCTGTCTTGCACGACGGCCGTGGCGCCAACAAGCCATGGCTGCAGGAGCTGCCGGATCCGGTGTCGAAGATCGCCTGGCACAGCTGGGTCGAGGTGCATCCCGACACGGCGGCGCGCTGGGGCCTCGCGACGGGCGACTTCCTGCTCCTCAAGTCGCCGTTCGGCGCGCAGAAATTCCCCGCCTGGATCACGCGCTCGGTGCGCGCCGACGTGCTCGCCGTGCCGACGGGGCAGGGCCACACCGCGTACGGCCGCTACGCCAAGGATCGCTCCGCGAACGCGTTCGAGCTGCTGGGCGTGCAGCCGAACGGCTACGGCGGCCGCAGCTTCGCGGTGCGCGCCAGCGCGACGAAGACCGGCGAGCATCGCAAGATCGTCACGACCGAAGGCAGCCCCCGCGAGCGCGGACGCGGCACGGTCGAAGTGCTCGGTCTCGCGCGCGCCAAGACGCTGCATCCCGGCGATGCGCCGTTCCATCACGCGGAGACGCCGGAGTACGCGGCCGGCGCCGTCGAGTGGTGGGCCGAGCGCCAGCACGAGAAGGCGGAGATCGGCAACTACAAAGGCGAGCAGCCGCGCTGGGGGCTCGCGATCGATCTGTCGAAGTGTACCGGCTGCGCCGCCTGTGTGACGGCGTGCTACGCCGAGAACAACATCGCCACGGTGGGTGAGGAGTTGATGCAGCGCGGCCGCGAGATGTCGTGGCTGCGGCTGGAGCGCTACTGGCTCACCGACAACGAGGGCGAGCCCCAGGGCGCCGTGAATTCGCCGATGCTGTGCCAGCAGTGCGGCAACGCACCGTGCGAGCCTGTCTGCCCCGTGTACGCGGCGTACCACACGCCCGACGGGTTGAACGGCCAGGTCTACAACCGCTGCATCGGCACGCGCTACTGCTCCAACAATTGCCCGTACAAGGTCCGCTACTTCAACTGGTTCAACTACGCGGAGCGCGGCGGCGAGTACGAAGCCTTCCCCGAGCCGTTGTCGATGTTGCTCAATCCTGACGTGACAGTGCGGGAGAAAGGCGTGATGGAGAAATGCACCTTCTGCGTCCAACGAATCCGCGGCGCGCAGAATCAGGCGCGGCTCGAAGACCGCAACGTTCGTGACGGCGACATTGTGACGGCGTGCCAACAGAGCTGCCCGTCCGAAGCGATCGTGTTCGGCGATCTCAACGACCACCACTCGCGCGTCTTCCAGCTGGCCGGTAATCCCCGCGGCTATCACGTGCTCGCCGGCTTGAACACGAAGCCCGCGATCACCTACCTGGCGCGGGTCGTCGCGGCCGAGACCAAGAGTCATGGCTGATACGCCGACGCGGGTGACGTACGACTACGTCACGCGCACCATCGCGCGCACGCTCGGCAACCCGACGCGCGGCTATTTCCTGCTGCTCGGCGCGGCCGTCGCGCTGCTCACCGTCGGTATCGTCACGCTGCTGTTCCTGCTGCGCTACGGACTGGGCCTCGCCGGGTATTCGCACCCGGTGTACTGGGCGGTCTTCATCACGTGCTTCGTGTTCTGGGTAGGTATCGCGCACTCCGGGACGCTGATCTCCGCGATTCTGTTCTTGTTCCGCTCCGGGTGGCGCACGGCAATCTACCGGACGGCCGAGGCCATGACGGTATTTGCCGTGATGACGGCGGCACTCTTCCCGCTGATCCACATCGGCCGTCAATGGTACTTCTACTGGACACTGCCGTACCCCAACGAGCGGGGACTCTGGCCCAACTTCAAGTCGCCGCTCATCTGGGACGAGTTCGCCATCGGGACGTACTTCACCGTCTCGACCGTCTTCCTGATCATGGGACTGATCCCCGACATCGCCGCGGTCCGCGACCTGGCGACCGGGTGGCGCAAGAAACTGTACGCCCTCACCTCGCTCGGCTGGACGGGCGCCAACGAGCAATGGCGGCACTACACGCGCGGCTATCTCTACCTCGCCGCCCTCGCGACGCCGCTCGTGCTGTCGGTGCACAGCGTCGTGTCGTGGGACTTCGCGATGGCGATCGTGCCGGGCTGGCATGCGACGCTGTTCGCGCCGTACTTCGTGGCCGGCGCCATCTACTCGGGTTGCGGCATGGTGATCACGTTGCTCACGCCCATCCGCAAGCTTTTTCAGTTGGAAGAAATCATCACCGTCCATCACTTCGAGAATCTCGCCAAGCTGTGCCTGTTGACCGGCTCGATCGTCAGCTTCTCGTACGTGACCGAGAATTTCGTCGCCTGGTTCAGCGGCAACTCCGCCGAGCGCGCCGCATTCTGGTATCGCGCGTTCGGCCCATACTGGTGGGCGAGCTGGACGATGAACATATGCAACGGATTGCTGCCGTGGCTCCTCTGGTCCAAGAAAATCCGCACCAACATCACGGCCTTGTTCGTGATTTCGATCTTCGTCAACATCGGCATGTGGTTCGAGCGCTACGTGATCATCGTGGTCTCGCTCGCGGGCGAGCCGTACACCACGTGGACGAACGCGGTCTATAACCCGACGTGGGCCGATTGGGGCATCATGGCGGGGAGCTTCGGCTGGTTCTTCATGTGGTTCCTCCTGTTCGTGAAGAACTTCCCCGCCGTGTCGATCAGCGAAGTGAAGGAAGTGCTTGCCCCGCCGCGCCGGAAAGCGCAAAAGGCGCACGTATGATCGCGCTTCCCAAGCCGCTGCACGACATCTTCCAGCCGCCGCCCACACCCGGCGCGCTGGGCGTCTTCGCGCATCTCGACACGACGCTCGACGCGATCAAGAAGCTGCGCGCGGCCGGGCACACCGACTTCACCGTCTATTCTCCGGTCCCGCGGCACGAGATCGAGGACGCTCTGGGCCAGCCGGTGAGCCCCGTCCGGATGTTCACCTTGATCGGCGGAATCGCGGGATGCGCCATCGGTGCCTGGCTCACCCTGTGGATGTCGTATGACTGGCCCCTCGTCCTCGGCGGCAAACCGATCGGGTCGGTGCCGCCCTACGTCGTCATCATGTTCGAGATGACGATCCTGTTCGGCGCGCTGTCCACCATTCTGGGTATTCTCTTCAACGCCGTCTTTGCCGCGCGGCGCCTCGGCACCATCCAGTACGATCCGCGCTTCACGAACGACCGCTTCGGCATCTTCGTGCCGGCGGGATCCGACAAGGCAGCACGCGTCGAGTCGCTGTTACGCGAGTCAGGCGCGGAAGAGGTGCGCCGTGGGTAAACCCCGTGCCGCCCTTGCCGTCTTTGCCGCCATTGCTGCCCTGGCCTGCAATCCGGACGATGTGGTCCACAAGGTCGGCTGGTTCGCCACGATGCGGCACCAGCGCAACATCAAGCCGTATGCCCGGCCGATTCCGCCGGTCGAGGGCACGGTGCCCGTGACGGGCGGTGAGCTGCCGTTGACCCGTGAGAGCGCTGATCGGCTCGTGAACCCCCGGACGCGCACCGCCGAGTCGTTGAATCGTGGGCAGTGGGTCTATCAGACCTACTGCCTCGTGTGTCATGGCGAGCGTGGCCGGGGCGACGGGCCGGTGTCGGTCGCGGGCGGTGGCCCGTTCGTCGGCGTTCCTTCACTCGTCGATCCGACGCGCCCCAGGATGACTGATGGTGCGATCTACGGGATGGTCGTAGAAGCGCAGCGCATGGGACGCGGCTCGATGCCCCGCTACGGTGACAAGATTCATGGGAACGACCGCTGGGACGTCGTGAATTACGTTCGCAGCCTGCAGCTGAACGCTCGGGCGAACCAGTGACGGCCGCGACCGTCAGCCGCGCCGACCTCGTCCAGAAAGCCCGTCAGGCGCCCGTCGCGCGTTTTGCGCTCGTCGGCGCCATCGCCGCGATTCTCGGCGGAATCGTGCTGGTGCTCGGCGTGCTGAGCAGGCACCCGGAACGGACCTGGTGGGCCTACCATGCGAATTTCATGTTCTGGGCGGGTCTCGCGCAGGCCATGGTCATTTTCGCCGCGGTCCTGAAGCTCGCGAAGGGTCATTGGGGCGGCGTCGTCATCCGCTTCGCCGAGGCCGGGGCCGCCTTCACGACGGTCGCGGTCGTACTCTTCATCGGCTTGATCATCGGCCGGCAATACATCTTCACGTGGATTCACGAGCCGCGGCCCGAGGTTGGCGGCTGGCTCACCAGCAGATGGTTCTTCGCGCGCAACGGCTTGATCCTCGTCGCGTTGTCGTGGCTGTCGTGGCGCTTCGTGCGGCGCGACGTCGGCCCCGATGCCCGCGAATTGGCGTCCGGCGCCGCGGCGGAACGGCTCGAGGATGCGGCACGGATTAGCCGGGACGCGGCGATCCTCGTGCTCGCTTACGCCTTCGGGTACAGTCTGCTGGCGTTCGACCTGATGATGTCGCTCGCGCAGAAATGGGTGAGCAACCTGTTCGGGGCGTTCTACTTCATGGGCGCCTTCCTGGCCGCCCTGATGATGCTGGCGGTGCTCGCGATCGTGTTGCGCCGCGCCATGGGCCTCGCGAGCATCTACACGACGCGCCAGCAGCACGACCTGGGCAAGCTGGGCTTTGGATTCACGGTGTTTTGGGCGTACCTGATGTGGTCACAGTTTCTCGTGATTTGGTACGGCAACCTTCCTGAAGAGACGTACTTCATTTTCTACCGCCTTGCCGGCGTCTGGCGGCCGATCGGCATCGCCGTCTTTCTGCTCGTCTTCCTGATCCCATTCATCGGATTGCTGGGCGTCAAGCCGAAGCAGTTTGCGCCCACGATGGCCGGCTTCGCGATCGTCAGCCTCGTCGGCATCTGGCTGGAGCGCTATCTCGAGATCGTGCCGTCCATCAATCACGGCGCCGGCCCGGCGCTTGGCATGCCGGAAGTCGGCATGACGCTGTTCTTCGGCGGTCTCTTTCTTCTTTCATGGGCGTGGTTCGCGGGCCGCTATCCAATCCTCTCGCCCCGCCTGGCTGCCGACGCACTGGACCGCGAACAGCACTAGCACCATCGCAGCACACGACTGGAACCCGAACCAGTTTCAGGAACCGGGGGTACGAGTAGCACGTCTGTTCTCTACTCGAACTCGGGAGGCGTTATGCGGTTGGGAGGTCTGGCCGTCGCGGTCACCATCAGCGTTGCGGCCGTTGCAGCATGCAGCGATTCGACGGGAAGCGGCGGCGGCGGCGGGCACGGCAACAGCATCTCAGTCAGCAACAATGTTTTCGATCCAACACCGGATACCGCCGCCGCGGCGGACACAGTCGTTTTCACATGGGTGAACGCCTCCAACTCACACAACGTGACGTGGCTCACCGGGCCCGGCACGTTGCCGACAAATTCTTCGACGATGACAACGGGAACGTATAAGGCCAAGCTGGCGGCTGGCACCTATACCTTCCATTGCACGATTCATTCGGGGATGAACGGCACGATCGTCGCGCAGTAGCGGCCCCCCCCCAGCCGCCGCCTTCACCGCTGCTCCCGGGGCAGATCATGCTCCGGGAGTTTAGTATTTCAGGTATGAACGTGTGGCATGCTGCCGCTGCCCTGATTCGGGAAGGCGCTCCGGGAGCGCTCGCAACCGTCGCAAGGGTTCGCGGTTCCACGCCGGTGCCGGCGGGCACCAAGATGCTCGTCGGCGCCGCGGGCCGTCTGATCGGCTCGGTTGGCGGTGGATGCGTCGAGGCCGACGTCATCGGCGCGGCGCTCGAGGCACAGGCGCGGCGGGTGCCCGCATTGCTCACGCATCATCTCAACGCCGACCTGGCCGGCGATCTCGGACTGTCGTGCGGCGGGACGGTAGACATCTTCGTCGAGCCGCTGCTGCCGGACGACAGCTATGTGCGCGTGCTGGACGCCGCAGCCAACGCGGCATCGGGGTTGGTGCGCACGGCGATCGATTGGACGTCCACTCCGATAAAGACGTTCGAGGCCTTGGCCGACGCCCGGATCTCGGGCGCCGCCGCGACGCTCACGCGCGACGGTCGCTTCATGGAGGAACGGTTGACCCAGGCGCCGCGCGTACTCGTCTTCGGAGCAGGGCATGTCGGCGGGGCGATCGCCCGCGCTGCGGCCGCCGCCGGTTTTCGGGTCGTCGTGATCGACGATCGTGCCGAGTATGCCGACGCGTCACGCTTTGGCGACGGGGTCGCCGTGCTGACCGGGGACGTGGAAGCTGCGCTGCTGCGGTATCCGCTCACGGCCACCGATGCCGTGGTGATCGCCACGCGTGGCCATCGCAATGACGCGCTGATCCTCGAGCGCATCGCCGCGTCTTCCGCGAGCTACGTGGGACTGCTGGGGAGCAGACGCAAGAAAGCCGTAGTCACGAAGGCGCTGGCTGCTGCGGGCACGCCGGCCGCGAGCCTGAAGCGCGTGCGCGTGCCCGTCGGTCTTGCGATCGGTGCCGTCACGCCCGAAGAGATCGCGGTCAGCGTCGTCGCCGAGCTGATCGCCTGGCGACGCCGCTAGAGTTTAGGGCAGAGGCTCGACCTGCTCGAGCAGCCGATTCAGCGAGTCGAGCGAGAGCGGGCCGGCGATTTCCACGCGCAACCGCCCCACAAAACGAGCCAGACGATCCAGGCGGGCCGGCGCCCGTTCGCGCGCGGCACGATCGCGTTCGTCGAACAACATGCGTGGTGTGAACGCGGCCGACGAATCGGTGGAGGCGAGCGCAGTAGCCGGCCGCTGGAAGATCTGAATCACCGTCGCCGAGTCGAGCGTCTGCTCGACGACGACCGTGCCGTCGCCCGTGGGGTTCCGCTGGATTCTCCGCGTCGACAAGCCCGGCAGCCCGACCGGATCGGCGCCAAGCAGTGACGCGGCGGTCCCGCGGCTGATGACGGGCCATTGCGTCGTGACCGGCATCCGCTGCACCGCCCCGAGTGTCGGGGCGCCCGACACGATGACGCTCGGCGCGGGCTCCGCTGCGGCCGGCGTGGCATTGCGCAGTTGCGATGAGTTCATCGCAACGGCACCAACATCCCTCACTCGTGACTGCGGACCAATGTACGAATCTGTACGCGCCGTGCTCTCCGACCGCACCACTTTGTCAGCGCGGGCGCTCTGACGTTGGCGAACCGGCGAAGCTTTCGCTTCCTCGGAGTGCAGCATTGGCACTGGACCGGCCGGCGGCGCCAAGGCGGCGTTGGGCGTGAGCTGCTCCGGGCTGCGGAAGAAGTATCCGATCCCAAGTGCGACCGCGATCGATGCCGCCCAGGCGAATGGCATGCGCACCTGCCACGGCGAGCGCTGGGGCGCACGGCGCAGTTGCTCGAACGGTGGTGCGGCACGCTCCACCGGTCGCGTCGATCCCAGCAATGCGCTGGCGCGCTCGAGCAACGCCCGCTGCTCGGCGAGCGTCTGGCGGCAAATCGCGCATTGGCCGAGATGGGCCTCGAGTGCCGTCCGCTCGTCGGAAGGCAGCTCGCCGTCGAGGTAAGCGTGCAGCGTCCCTTCATCCACGTGCGACATGTTGCCCTCCTTCCAGTCCTGCATCATACGCTTCTACCAGTCTCCGGCGCGCTCGCGCCAAGGTCGTTCCAATGGCGCCACGCGCCAATCCCGTCTGTGCGGCGATTTCGTCGTACGACATCCCCGCATCCCACAACAACAGCGCCTCGCGGTCGCGCGGAGTCAGCAGATCGAGGGCGGCTCGTACGCGCGTGCGCTGTGTGTCGGCGTCAATCTCGTCTTCCGGCGCACTGCGCACGACGTCCGGCTCACTCTTGAGCAGCGTGAGGTGCCGTTTCTCCCGCGCCGCCCGGCGTGCTTCGTCACGCGCCATGTTTGCTGCCACCACGAATAACCATCCTCGCGTATTCTCCGGACGATGGACCAGGGCCCGCGCGAATGCCTCCTGCGCGAGATCCTCCGCGCGCCCCTGGTCCCAGACCTTGCGGTACAGGAAGCGCACGAGCGCGGGATAGGTGCTGCGATACACGTCTGCGATGTCGTCGGGCACTCGTGGCCTCAGCCCCGGAATTCGCGCACCAGTCGCTCCAGTTCACCTGGCAACCAGCTGGTCTTACCCCCTTCTCCAATCTTGATGCTCGCACGCCGCCCGGCCACGAGCACCGCCGGCTCGAGCGTGGCCGCGTCCCGCAGGTCCGGCAGGGCCTTGAGCAGGGCGAAATAGGCGTCGCTATAGGGCGCGATCGTGACGACGCGCAGCGAGTCGCCATGCCCGAGGTCGGTCCACGTGCCGTCGCGCATGATGAAGAGGCGGCCTCCCACCCGCTGCGTCGGATTGATGCCGGAATGCGCGCGCCGCAGCTCATCGAAGCTCGCCGAGTCCACCACTACCACAGCCTCTGCCATCGACCGCTCCTGCGCCGCGCGATTGACGGACGCGGCGCCCGCCTGGTCGGCGGGTGCCGCTGCCGGAGCCCGCATGAGGCGACTCTCCGCGGCACCGCGAAGCGCGATGGTGGGCTCCTGGACCAGATACGACGTGTACTCCGTGAGAATCCCGTAACGCAGCGCGAGCTGCTTCAGGGAATCCATCAGCTCGCGCGTTTGGCCGCGGAGCCGGATCTCCTTGGACAGCGCGCCGGCTTTGCGCGCGGCCCACAACTGCTCGATGTAGCGCGCGTCGTTGTTGTCGCGATCTGTGAAGGTCGTGGTGAATTCTTCCTGACGACCGTTGCGGCGGCCACGGACCGTCACGGACTGCTCCGTGCTCCCTGCTCCCCGGTACCTGCCCAACACGACCATCTCGTCACCAGCGAACAGGTCCGGCATGCTGCCCGGCTGCAAGTCGTAGAGCTCGACGCCGGCGCCCGCCGAAATCGTGACATCGGTCAGTACCGGACTTGCCACCTTCGCGGCGAGCGAGCCCACCGCGCGCTCGATGTTTTCCCCGGGCCGGATGTACTCCGTCGTGCCGCGCGCGCGCTCCGTGAGCCGGTCGAGCAGGTACGTATTGACGTCGTCACCGACGCCGAACGAGAACACCCGGAACCGGCCACGGCCGTGCTCGGCGTTCTCCGCGATCCGCTCGGGGTCGGTTTCGCCAGTGCTCGCCTGGCCGTCGGTGAGGAACACGACGACACCCAACGACTGCTCGGCTGGTGACACGGCGAAAGCCTCGGTAAGCGCCCCGCCGATGTTGGTGCCGCCTTCGGCCTCCAGGCTGCGGATCCACGTCGCGGCGTCGCGCCGGCGCTCCGTTGTTGCGTCAGTCCAGCCCTCCGCATAGCGCCGCACCCCGCCGGAGAACGCGACCAGCCGGAAGCGATCGTTCGTCCGGAGCGATCCGAGCAGCTGGATCAGCGCTGCCTTGGCCTGCTCGATCTTGGCGCCGGACATGGAGCCCGAGATGTCGATTACGGCCACCAAATCTCGCCGCAGCGCCCCCCCCGGGGCATCGGCGGCCGCGCCCGGGGCCAGCAGTAGCATGAAGTACCCGTCCTCGCCAACGGGATGATGCGGGATCAGCGAGAGACCGACCAACCCACGGGCGAGCGGCAGCAGCAGCTCGAAGTCGCCACCGGCCGCGGCATCGCCAAGCGTCACTTCCAGGCGGTCATCGCGCCTCGTGACTTGGACCTGATGAGCAGCTGCGTGTATTTGAGGGTGATCTTGCGCGTCTCCCCCGGCGCGATCGGGAAAACGCGGGCGCGGATGAGGCCCTGCCCGGCGAGCTCGATCAGCGCCGGATCGCGTTTTTGGCGCACGATGGCTTCGTAAATCGCGCGCGCCTGTGCGGCGTCCATCGCCTCCCCACGCAGCTCCTGGTCGCCTTGCCACAGCGAGTAGCTCGAGAACACGGCCTCGCCCGGCAACGGGAAGTGGTACATCCCTTCGTCCATCACAGGGCCGTTATTGCGGAACCATTCCTCGACGGTGACGCGAGCCACGCGCCCGGTAACGCTGACTTGCACGGCGCTGCGGAGACGCTCGATTCGCCCATTGGGATTCTGCGGAATGGGTCGAATAGGATCGATCCAGCCCTGGGCGAGCAGGGGAGACGAAAGGATGCACAGGAGGGCGGCCGCTCCGAGCACGTGCGACATACGCATGGACTGCACCTGGTTAGGGACGCCATGAGAGACGGGCATCCCCCCGAAGGTTGCACACGCGGTGCTTAAGCTAGGCTATGGCACACTGATTGGGGCCGGATTCCAGCACTTCTGCGTCAGAATCCGAGATCTGCACGAGGCCAAGATTGGCCTCTTTGATGGTGCGGTAAGCATCCGGGAAGCTCGTCTGACGATCGGCGATCCATTGCAGGAAAACGCGTTCATCCTGAATCGCGGCGACGGAATTGGTGGCCGTGATCACGTCGAAGCGGGCTGCGACCGCGCGATCGGCGCGCCGCTCGCCTTCGGCGGCATAGTGCGCCGGCAGGATGAGCAGGTCGCCGGGCCACGTCTGGCGCGCGCGCTCCAGGCTGCGCCAGAGCAGCTTGGCCCACGCGTCGGAATGGCCCGCTAAATCGGGCCGGCCGACCGACTGTACGAATAGGAAGTCGCCCGTGAGCGCCAGGCCGTCGTCCGCGAGCAGCGCCACGCTGCCGAGCGTGTGGCCCGGCACGTGTGCGGCGCGCAAGGTCGCGCGGCCGAATGCGATCGTATCGCCGTCGCCGAGCGGTTGAGACGCCAGGTTGCCGGGTCGCTGGTCGTACGGTGAAACGGCGTCGTCGGGATGAAGGAAGTAGGGCACCTGCCAGCGCGCGGCGGCAGCGCGCGCACCGCTCACATAGTCCGCGTGAATGTGCGTATCGACGACCGCCGCGGGTGTTGCGCG
>QHUQ01000242.1 GCA_003221985.1 Gemmatimonadota bacterium
CCCGGAATCGCGTACGGCGGCCGGACGGTGACGAACAGGCGATACGGACCCGCCAGGCCGTCGAGAAAGACGTCGGGGCTGCCGACGTGCGCGGCGACACTCGGCTGCAGCGCGAGGGCCGCAACGAACGCGGCGGGAGCGGTCCAGGATCGGCGCCGGCTCGCCCTCAAGGCGGCCGAAGGGCTCACCGCCTCACCTTGCGCATCCTTCTCCCGACGTGCACGCCCACCCACATCATCAGGCACGCAATGAGGGCGGCAATGAGCATCCCGCGCCAGAACTCGGTCGCGGTCGCCTCCCGCGTCACGAACACGTTCCTGGCGTACGCCGACCGCGGCGGCGTTCCATAGTCCATGTACTCGGTGCCGAAGAACCAGTTGCGCGCGAGCGGCGTCATCAGGAAATTCGCGAATGGCCATTGAACCACGATGAAGGTGGCCAGGAACGCGAGCCCGGTCGCCGGCCCGCGCACGATCGGCCGCCAGGTGTCCGTGCGCTGAAGAATCAGATCGATCGCCAGCGACGGTACGACGATCAGCAGTGCCACCGTTGCCCTGACGCGACGGCAAGCGCGATCAGGATCGCCGGCGTCCCGAGCACCACAACGATATAGAAGAGCGCGTTGTGCATGTCGGGACGGGCGATGTACTCCATCTTGATCAGCAGCGACTCGCTGATGGCCATGCCACCGACGTAGAGAAAGAGCCACTGCAGCCGGCGGCGCGTGGTCTCGGTCGCGCGATTCATGAACGCCAGCATCAGCATGACGGCGCCGAATTCGATGCCGAAGAACCCCAGGGCGAGCACCATGTGCGGCGGGCTGATGATCTTCACATCGAGGCCGTACGCGTTGTGCCACCAGTCGTCGAACGGCGCGGACGCCAGCATCGCGAGGCCGCCCCAGGCGCAGATGAACGCGCCGAGAGGCCCCGAGAAGCCCCAGATGCGCACGCTCACGTCGCGGAGCGACGCCTGCCGGCCGAACGTGGTCGAGAAGATGAGATACGCCGAGGCGATGCCGGCCAGCACGCCGCACGCATAGATCGCCATGTGCGGCGCCGACCAGAACGAGTCGCGTCCGATCGATCGATGCCACGAAATATCCCAGTAGCCGCCGACGTACGCGGAGGTGACCGCGAGCGCCGCGCACCACAGGTACCACGGAACGCCTGTTGGACGGGACACGTCCGTCCGGTCTGGGGTTGCCGTTGCGCGTGTCATGCGGCCAAGTTTACCGCCGGTTTCAAAAACCGTACGGTGGTTCTTGTTCGTCGACCCTGAAAGGGTCGACCTACACTTTCCGGCGAATACCGACACGTTCCCGCGATTGCAGGGCGACCCTTTCGAGGTCGCCGTGTCATTCGTCGTGCTGGTGCAGGGCGACCCTTTCAGGGTCGCCGCGAGGCAGAAACCAGAAACGACGCGAAGATACGCCTATTCCGCACGGTTTTCAACGGTCATCCTGCTGGCAGCCAGCTGCGAGGAGCCCGTCCGAGTGATGCCCCACGGGCTCCCAGACGCCGACCCGACCTACCCCACCTACCCGACCCACGAGACCTACTCGACCCACGAGGATCGTGTTCAATTTCTCAGACACGCTCCTGGTGCCGGCCTATTTCGCGACCGGCCCGGCGGTCGCTGCGACCCCTTCCTCGGCCGCGACCGTCCAGTCGAGGTTGGCCGACTCCACGGCAAGAAAGAACGAGCGCGGATCTTCGCTGACGTAAGTAATGTCGCGTCCCACGCCTCGTGCGTCGACAGCGAGGACGAGCGCTCGTCCGCTGACGTCGCTGTGGACCGTCACGCGAAAGATCCCCGTGCCCGGCGCCGCCTCGTTCCTGGTTTCCCAACGCAGTCGAAGCGAGCCCGTGTCGCTGATGAACGGTTCGGTCTGCATCGGCCCGCGGCCGGACCACGACCCGAGCTTGCGCCAGACGACCGCTGGTGTTCGCGCGGCGTCGGCCGCGCCCCCGCACGACGCGTTGAGGAGGGCGACGCCGATCAGGACGAGAATCGACCATCGCGGCGCCCGGCATTCCGGCTGCTCCACGTTCACCGCCTCCCGAACCCGTTGACCGGACCGGGATGCAGCAGCTTGTCGATCGTGATGACGCCGTTCTTCTTGAACACTTCTCCGTTTTTCATCACGAACTGCACGTTGCGGACGGCGTCGATGTCCTGAAGCGGGTCACCCTGCACGGCGATGATGTCGGCATAGAAGCCGGCCTTGATGGGACCGCGTTGGTCTTTGAGGACGTCGGCCGCCTTGTAGCCGGTGATCGTGAGCGCCTTGAGGATGTCCTTCGGCGGGATGCCCGCGGCCTTCCACGTGAGCAGGAAGTTGATCGTCAGCTCGCCGCGGTCCAGCCACTCGCCGTTGGCCTTCTTCATCTTCTCGTTCCAGTAGTCCATGTCGGTGGAGAAGGTGATCGGCACGCCTTTCTCCCACGCCGACCTGAGCTGATCGGCCGCGCGTTTCTGTCCCTGCGCCGATCCGCGATACGGGGTGAACGGCGTGTCGGTGCTGGCGAGGTAGATGCTCTTTTGCGCCATCTGCGCGTGCTGCTCCGGCGTCATCTGCTGGCCGTGCGAAATCACATGGAGGCCGGCATCGATCGCGCGCTGTGCTCCGTCGCGCGTCTGCACGTGCGCGTTGACCTTCGCGCCGCCCCTGGCCGCTTCGCTGATGAAGAGCTTGATGTCGTCGACCGAGTAGCCCCACGGCTTGCAGTCGAGGCAGATCTTGATCACCTTCGCCCCGAACAGCAGATTCTCGCGGACCGCCTTGACGATCTCGTCGCGGCTGTTGGCCTCGAGGTACTCCGGATACACGATGTTGTGGCTCTTGTACATCTCCGGCGTCGGGTTGAACTGTCCGCCGGTGGTACTGATGATGAGCCCCGACGGAATGATCGTCGGCCCCGGGATCCATCCCTGCTCGATCGCCGCACGCAGCGCCGTATCGGCGTACAGGCCGTTGTTGCCGACATCGCAAATAACCGTGAAGCCCGCGGAGAGCGACTGCAGGGTATTGGACGCTGCCTGGATCGCCCGCAGCGCCGTCGAGTCGGCGACGTAGGTGTAGTAATAGACGTTGTTCTCCGGGACCTCCTTGTAGGTCATCGCTTCGTGCGTGTGCGTGTCGACGAAGCCGGGGAGCACGGTCATCCTCGACAGGTCGATGACCTCGGCGCCGGACGGAATCGGCACGTTCGGGCCGACGTCCCGAATCCGCTCGCCTTCGGTCACGATGATCTGGTTGGTCGCCGCAGTGCCGGTCTCCGGGTCAATCAGACGGCCGGCCCTGATGGCCGTGGTTTTCTGCGGTCCGGACGGCTGCCCTCCGCGTCCCTGGGCGTGCAGGCCAGGGCTCGCGAGGCTGAGCAGGGCGGTCGCGACGATGACGCGCTTCAGCATGAGTGCTTCTCCTCCAGTGTTCGCTCGACTGACACGTTCCCTCCGCCCCGTGCAAGGTGAGCCTTCAGGCGAGCCGTCAGAAGTCGAACCGGAATCCGAGCTGCTGGCGGCGTTTGGGACCCTCGGTGAGCGGAAGGCCGAAGGTCGAC
>QHUQ01000243.1 GCA_003221985.1 Gemmatimonadota bacterium
CAATTGCAGAAGTTGAGGGCGAAATCTGAAACATCCTGTGCCTCCCGCGCGGGTGCGCCTTCGGACCGAGCACCGAAGCTGCTGGATGGTAGCGAAGACCGACCTCAGCCCTGAAGGCGTAGTTACGGTGCCCGGGCGCTCGTGATTGGACCTGCGCCCATTCCGGGTCCCGCTCGTACCGATTCCGGATATAGCAACGCCGGTTACGCGGCAAGCGTCAGCCCCTCGAAGGCGATCTCGAACAGACTAGCCTCACTACCAAATCCCGTTGGGGCCACCATGTTGGTTTCGTTGATGTTTGATGGCTGCATGTTCGAGTCGCGTCGCTTGAGGCAGGCCCTGCCTCGGAGCCCCGGCGCTGTCCGTGGCCCCCCGGCCGCCACGTGCCGCTCTTGACATGGCCTGCCCCGAACGCGCACCATCGGCCCACGCTGGCCGGAGCCGGCTTCATCCGCCAGCTCCCCTGGGGCCGGGAACGGGCTTTATGTCGACTACGCTCGTACACGCGACGGTGGTCTGGGAGGTCTCATCGATCAACACGACGAGTCCGGTCCAGACCGCGACCAAGATCGACAATCAGTCCGCCTCGTCGACGCCGCTCGGTGCGAGCATCACCACGAGCGCGACCGGCGAGTTCGTGGTCGCGACTACCGTCGTCGCCAACAGTGTCACCGGCATTCACGCCGGTAATGCGTTCACCAATGATCGCTTTACCAACGGCAACGGCTTTGCGCACCTGACCAGCAACACCGCGTCAGCAGGAACGTATCAGGCGCAATGGGATCAGAGCTCCTCCGGTGCGTACTGTTCATCGTCGGCGGCGTTCTACGCTGCACCGTGAGCGTGCTCGGCGGCTCGAGAAAGTGATCGGTAGGCGCGACTGCGGTTGCTCCCGCTTGATCGGTCCCAAGCGAGGGCGATATCTGGTGCAAGGGGCGTTCCTCGGCTCATGATCTACATCGGCGACCAAAATGACCCCTCAACAATCATCAAGGATGCGCAGGAGTTTTTTGATCACTGGTTCCCTCAATCAGACGAGGACCACAAGATGGAGATCAAGGGCTTCTTTGATGCCGGAGCGCCCGAATTCTGGAAGTGGGGTGAGCTTGCAGGAAGCCTTGCTCAGGTCCATGACCTTCACCACTGATCGCGATTGCTAATGGAATACGGATCCGGTCACTGCCGGGCTCTTCGTCTACGCGATGACCGCCTTTGCCCGCCGTGTTGTCGAGCATCCGGCGCGTTACGCCCAGTACTCGGCGGACGCGATCCGCTTCATCACGGCAGCACTCGAGACGTACGAGTCGTTTCGGTCAGAGCTCCACCTGAGCGATGACGACAAAGAAGCCTATTACATCTCGCCACCGAAATATGCGGGCCTCCGGTGCGCCGGCGAATGCTACGACCGTCAGCCCGAGAGCAAGCGAGACGACCTCCGAGATAGCTGCGACGATTACCGCGATGGCGCCGGCAAACCGATCGCGTTCAATGAAAACCTCTCGATGATGAAGGCACTGGCTGATGCGGCCGTAGCCGCCGACAGTGCCATGTACCGCAACTCTGATCACGCGACGCCTGAGCGCCTGCGGGTGGCGACCGAAGAGATCCCGCTCGTGATCGCGAAGAACGTCGCTTTCTTCATCAATCATTTACGCGCCAAGACTCTCTCTGACGACACTCCATATTTCGAGTGGAGTCACCAGGTGACGGGGCACCGCCCACAGGATCTGGATCATGCCGGGTTCGAGCTGGATTGCCTCCCCCCCATCCTGGAGGACCAGGTTCGGCTCGACGCGCTCCTTGCACGGTCGGGTCGGCCCGAGCGCATCCCTCTCAGTCCGGCAGTCTGCAAGGGCCTCGCGAATACATTTCTCCGCAAGGTCTGGCACAGCAACAATACGCTCAGTGACCGGGTAGACGGAGTTGGAACCAATGAAGACGCGGGCGGGGCCGGCTGGATCCCATTGGCGCAGTTCGATCCTTGGGTGTGGACCCGTGCCCGCGACACGACCTTCAAAGACCCCGATCGGCGACTGCGTGCTGCGACTCACGCGGAGCTACTCCGTTATAGGGAGTACAATTTGATGAAACATCTCACAGAATATGGCGGACAAAACTGGCTCATCACACCCGCGAGTCTCGCAGTTGGAGAAACGAAGCCACAGAGCATTCATGACCAGAAATGGCTCCTCTTCCTTTCTGGTGTAGTCATTGCGGATCTCAAGGGTGACGGACAGGAGTGGGATCATCAAACCGTGGCGTTTTCCCCGGACATGGCCGGGCCGGATGATCCGAGCGCAACCTCGGGCCCCTTGAATTGGGCGATCCGTCAGTATTCGATCCCTCGGCCGCCAGGTGCCGCCGGTACACAGTATCTTGTTCGGTTTCAAGTCGAGGGGTGGTCGCCGTGCGTGTCGCTCGGCGCGATCTTCAACAAGGGTCAGTCAAACAATTCCGGGTTCGCGGTCGATACGTGGCGCCCAAGCCACTTCGGAACTGGCAAGAACATCCTGACGGACGCTCAAGTGAACAACTTGTTTTCCGGCATCACGGCCGACGTTGCGGTGCGCGACGTCGACGCGTGGTTGTACCGTTTGAGCTACAACATCAGTCTTCTGGGCAAGATTGTTTTCGTGGCACCCGCCTTCTGAGCGGAGGTAACGTTTCATTGCCAGCGACTTGAGTTGTCAACGCGGGCGGGGCGATCGACATGACCTACATCGGAGATGCAAACGACGTCACGACGATCCGAAACGATGCAATGGAGTTCTTTGGCTTGTACTTCGCTGCGTCCGACGAGGATGAGGGCAAGCGCATCGACGCGGCGTTCGTGGAGTCGTTCGCCGGAAGGCAGGCGCCGCCATGGTGGGACGACGGGCGACGGGCCTCGGCGCTCGTTCATGTGTATGACCTCATCGCCCCGCTGGATGCGGAGCTCGCAGCGGTCTACCTCCGGCGGCTCGGACGGATGGCAAGCAAGTACCTCGAGAACCGGGACGACGTCCACGGTGCCCCGCCCGACGCGTTTCGCGGTCGAGTCATGCCGTCGTGGGGCGCGAAGTCCGACAGCCACGACGACAAGTGGAACACGGACGTCGTCCTGACCGGACTCCTCGCCTACCCGATGGCCGCGTTCGCACGACGCGTCGCAGACCGTCCCGCGCGCTACCCCGCCCTTCACGATCAAGCGATCGGGCTCATCACGGCCACGATCCAGACGTACGAGGCGTATCGGGACGAGTGTCACCTCGTCGAATCAGACCCGCACGCCTATTACCTCTTCCCGCACGCGTACGCCGATCTGAAGTGCACCAACGGGGTTTCCGGGTGCGAGGGGTTTCGCGAGCGCGCTGACAAGCCAATTCCGTACAACACGAACCTCTCGATGATGAAGGCGCTCGCCGAGCTGGCGCTCGCCGCCGACAGCGCCCTCTATCGGAGCTCCGGCGCCGCAACGCCGGACCAGCTGCGCATGGCAACCGAAGAGGCGCCGCTTCTCATTGCGAAGAACGTGGCGTTCTTCGTCGATCACCTGCGCCCGAAGACGCTCTCCGACGGCACTCCTTATGTCGAATGGGACTATCAGGTCGTAAAGGAGGGGATCGAGAACCTGGCGCATGGCGGGCTCGATCTGGGTTGCCTGGCGGTGATCCTCGAGGATCAAATCCGGCTCGATGCGCTGCTCGCGCGGGCCGGGCGGACGGAGCGGATTCGCCTCAGCCCCGCGCTCGGCGCTCGCTTCGCGAACACGTTCCTCCGCAAGGTGTGGAAGAGCAACGAGCTGAGCGAAAACGTCGACGGCAGCGGCGAGAGGAGCACGGACTACAACCAGGGGACCACCGGCTGGGTGTGGCTGGCGCAGTTCGACCCGTGGGTCTGGACGCGCTGCCGCGACACCACCTTCGTCAAGCCGTCGCTGGTCCATGACAATCACGCCGCGCTGCTTCGCTACCGAAAGTTCAACGCCATGAAACACCTGAGCGATTTTGCGGGCCAGAACTGGCTGATCACGCCGGCCCCGACGGCCGTCGGACAGACACCCCCGACCAACATCCTCAACCAGAAGTGGCTGCTGGTCCTGTCGGGCGTCGTCATCGCGGATCTCAAGGGCGACTCGAGAGCCCAGTGGGACCACCAGGTCGTAACGTTCAGCCCGGACATGGCGGGACCCGACGACCCGAGCGCGACGTCGGGGCCGTTGAACTGGGCGATCGGACACTATTCGATCCCAAGGCCAGCCGGTTCGCCTGGAGCGCAGTACCTGGTTCGATTCTCCGTCGAGAGCTGGGCGCCCTTCGTTTCCCTGAGCGCGATCTTCAATCAGGGTCAGTCGATCAACTCGGGCTTCGCGGTGGACGCGTGGCGCCCCGAGCACTTCGCAAGTGGAACAAACGTCGTGACGGGCCAGCCCGTGAATAACCTCTTCAACGGCGTCAACGTCGATCTGGCGGTGCGTGACACCGACGCCTGGCTATACCGGATCGGTTACAACATCACGCTGCTCGGCAAGATTGTCTTCGTGGCGCCGAGCTCCTGAAGTCACGTGGAGAGCAGCAGGAAGGTGTCGGACGTCGGCGCGAAGGAGAATGCGGCGGCTCGGCGCTGATCCGCGCTTCAGTCGAGACAGCGAGGTCGCACAGCGGCGGGCGCGGCGCGTGAGCTGAGGTGTGAGCAGGGCTCGGGAGTGACGACGACCAAGGTGCGGGAGCGAGGCGTGTTCTGGCGGGATAGCCGGAAGG
>QHUQ01000244.1 GCA_003221985.1 Gemmatimonadota bacterium
TGGTTAGAGCGCCGCACTGTGGCTCCGGAGGTTGCGGGTTCAATCCCCGTCAGCCACCCCTGGACACTTGAACACGTCTTGGTGGTGCCTCCCCATTTTCCTCTCTAGCTTTGGCGCGACGCAAGCCGTCGCGCAGGGCGCGCGCTCGCACATCGGCATCGGGATCGGTCGCAGCATCCCCACCGGAGCCTTTCGCTCAGACACCACGGGTGAGGGTTTTGCGGGAGGCTGGGTGGTCACCGGGCACGTCACACTCCGAGCTCCGCTGCAGCTCCAGCGTCTTCGGCTTCGCATCGACGCGACGTACGCCAGGAACGGCGCGAACGATCGACTCAAGGCCGATCTCACCACTGCGTTTGGGCAGTCGGCCGATGAGCGGATGACGTTGCTCGGCGCGGACGCAAGCGCCGTATATCCGCTCGCTCCCGCGTCGCGATTCGCTCCCTCCCTGTTCGGCGGGATTGGCGTGTGGCACTCGACGATCACCGTCAGTGTGGGCGGAGGGTCGACGCACACCAGCGCCACAAAGCTCGCCTGGCAACTGGGTGGCGAACTTACGCGGGGTCGGCTGTTCCTGGAGCTTCGCTACGTGGCGGTCGCCGCGGCCAAGGGGTATCCGAGGACTGCGTTCTTTCCGGTGAGTGTTGGCGTTCGGCTCGGTAAGCGCACGCTGTAGCGCCGCTCAGCGTCCAGTCCGTGCTCGTAGTCGATACCTGTTCCCGAGGACCCCTGCGACACCGACGTAGTACGTGCCCGGATTGAGATTCAGGGTCAGACGGGAGCAGTAGTTGTAGTGATCCTGGTCGATGTAGCCGGTGAAGGTGAGTAGCGCCCCAGAGGCGTTAAACAATCCAAGGGCAGTCGCCTCTTCGAGAGCTACGCCACACGCGCCTACCCAACCTGAGGTCTCGAACGTGTACGTCCCGACTTGAGGGATCCGTACTCGATAGACATCCACCGTATCGGGACTGACAATGTGCCCTTGCATGTAGCTGCCGACGACGATCGGGGCGGCGGACTGCAAGGAGTGGTTCGCATGGGCCGTCGGGAACCCGATCGTGAACGACACGGGTGTGTTCACGCGGCCGAGCACCGCGATGGTCGTCGGATTGATCGGCCCGCCGTAGGCGCCCCACCTCGTGCCCGGACTGCCGAGTCCCTCGTCCCCTCCGAGATCCGTTCCGGCGTAGACGTGATACGTACCATCCTGGACGTCGCTGAACGTGAACCCGCCGTTCGCGTCCGCTTCGACCGTCTGCGCAGGCGCGAAGTTGCTCGCCGCGTAGAGTCGCGCGAAGACCTTGGCGACCGGACCGTTGCTCGCCGTCAGACTGTTGTAGGCGTTCACGAGGCCAGCGCCGTAGGATGTTACGGGACCGACGGCATAGCTGAGCAGCCGCGACCGCAGTTGCGCCGGATCGAGGGCGGCGGACTGCGACAACACGAGGGCTGCCACGCCCGATACGTGCGGCGCGGCCATGGATGTGCCCGTGGCCCATGCGTACGCGGGGGAATTCGTCGTGAAGTCCCAGATCGTCGACATCACGCCATCGGTGGCGTCGCCAAGCGCGAAGTTTCCGCCCGGCGCACGAATGCCCACATAGGAGCCGAAGTTCGAATACGGGGCCGGAGCGGCGTCTGGGCCGACAGCGGCGACGGCGAGAACCTGCGGGTAGGCGGCCGGATAGAAGGGTTGCGATGTGCTGTCGTTACCGGCGGCGGCCACCACCAGCGCCCCCGCCTGTGTCGCGCTGGCGACGGCGCGCTGGAGGGTCGTGTCGTTGGTGGGGCTGCCCAGACTGAGGTTGATGATCTTCGCGCCGGCGCTCGCCCGGATCGTTCCACCCGCGCCATTGTCGGCGGGGAGACCGGCGGCGTACAGCACACCCTGAGCTACGTCGTAACTCGTGCCGAACCCACCGACCCCCAGTACCCGCACGGGTCTGATGCGCACATGCCAATTCACCCCCGTGACGCCGATGCCGGTGTTCCCCACGGCGCCGATCGTGCCGGCGACGTGCAGTCCGTGGTTGCCGAAATCCGTCAGCGGTGAGATTCGGAGCGATCGCCGGATGGTCGAATCGCATGCCATCATCCACCACCGCGACGAGAACGGTGGCGCTTCCGGTGCTCACGCTCCAGGCGCGCGGCAGATCGATCAATCCATAATTCCAGGTCTGGAACGGGTAGAGCGGGTTGTTGGGCGTGACGCCGGTGGCCGCGGCGGCCGAGCTCTTGGCCGGATAGTATGGCGACTGGTCCAGCCACATCAGGTTGTTGGTCGTCACGTTCGCGACGTCTGGATCGCGGCCCAGCGCGGCGATCAGCGCGTCTCGGCGTGAGGGATCCGCGATGCGCACCCGCGCGGCGAGGATCGACGGAGACACGCCCGCCACCACGGCATCGGCGTAAAGCGCGGTGGCGAGACGGGTGCGGATGGCGCGCGCCACGGCGCCCGCGGCGCCCGTCGTCCGGAGCGCCGCCGATCCCACCGGCGGTGCGCCGAGCGACGCCGACCTGAATGTCACGATCAGCTCGTTGGAGGTGATGGAAGGCCGCCGCGACGGTCGTATCTGGTGGGGCATCCCCTCGAGGCGGCGCGCGCGGAACGCCTCGAGCGCTGAAGGGCGGCGAAAGTCGAGAGTTGCTGCGGGGGCTCCGGGGTCGAGCAGGCCACTTGCTTGCGGCGCTGACAGCACCGAGCTGCTCGTCACGGTGACGGTGCCGGTGAGGACGCCGTTGCGCGGAATCCATCCTGTGGGGCCGTCGTCTCCCTTGCAGCGCGCGACCGTCAGCACGAGCAGAGTGACGAGGGCCGCGAGCACGGCAGGCTTTAAACGTGTCATCCCCAGACATCCCCGATCTTGTCTATTCGGCGGCGGCAGTGGAAATATAGTCCAAGGTCCGTATGCACGATTCTCGATATCGCCGTTTCGCCGCGGCGCTGGGAATTGTCGGAGCGGCTGCCGGCCTCAGTTGTGGCGAGTCGCCGACGTCCTCGACGAGCTTTGGCGCACCTGCCGCGCTCCAGATCGTTACCGGCGGCGCGCAAATCGGGGCAGCGGGCCAGGCGTTGCCGGATCCTCTCACCGTGCAAGTGCTGGACGCCGCCGGCCACGGCCTCCGGGGGCATACCGTTACTTGGACCGTGCAAGGTGGGGGCACGCTCTTCGCGCGCGCGATTCCGACGGTTACCGACAGTACCGGACTCGTGTTGGTGTTCTGGCAACTGGGGCCCGTGCTCGGCGCTCAAGGGGTGATCGCGCATTGCTGTGGGCTCGATGCGGCTTTCTCCGCGCAGGCCCAACTGCCGCTCTCACAGCGCGTGCAGCTCTACACTGGCGGGGGCCAGCAGGGTACGGTCGGAGCGCCCCTCACATACCCGCTCGTCATCCAGGTTCTGAAGGCGGACGGAACATTCGATACGGGCGTACCGGTCGAATGGCGAGCGATCAGTCGCGGCAGCAGTTACTCGCCGGCCAACACGCAAACGGATTCGCGGGGTCAGGCGAGCACCACGTGGACGCTGGGTACGGTCGCGGGTCCTGAGTCGACAGCCGTCTTTGTCCGCGGCCTTCCCCCGGTGCTCATCACCGCCTTCGCGAGTCCCGGGCCGCCCGTTCGGCTCTCAATTACGCCGCGGGCGTTCCCTGTCCTCGGTGTTATCGGCGACACCGTGAGGGTGAGCGCGAACGCGTTTGACCGGTATGATAACCCGCGTTATCCCTTCCCGGTCATCGGCGTCGCCGACACGACGATCGCGCAGCTAGCCTTCGTTCTCTACGATTATGTCACTGTGCAGGCCCGTCATCACGGCTCCACGTTCATCACCGCCCAGCTCGACACGCTGCGCGACAGCGTTCCGCTGACCGTGCTGGGCTTTAGCGGCGTGAGCGTCGGTGGTAGCAATGTGTGCGGATTGAGTCTCCCGGGTGACGCCTACTGTTGGGGCGAAAACAGCGACGGCGGAGTCGGCGATGGAACCAGAACCATCCGGCCGCGACCGGTGCTCATTGGCGCCGGCCTCGGCTTGCAGCTTCCGTCTACCGACTGGCATACGTGCGCGCTCGACGTGAGCGGCCATGCCTATTGCTGGGGGTATGGCGCGGAGGGCCAGCTGGGAGACGGGTCGCCGGACTACGCGACAGAGTCGCGGCAGACGTCGCCTGTCCCTGTCGCAGGCGGTCATCTCTTCTCGAGTATCCGATCCGGTCGCAGACACAGCTGCGCGGTCGCTATCAACGGCGATGCGTACTGCTGGGGAGGCAACTGGAGCGGCCAGCTCGGTCGCGATACGATTACGCACACCTGCTACGGTGGAACGACCCGCTGTAGCAATTGGCCGATTCTCGTCGCCGGGGGCTTGCAGTTCGCGAACGTCACCTCGAGCATATGGGAACACAGCTGCGGCGTCACCACCAGCGGCGACGCGTATTGCTGGGGCTTGAACGCCTCCGGCCAGCTCGGCTCTGACTCCGCGACGTCCACCTGTGACCCCTACTTTCCGGCGCCGTGCAGCTTCACGCCGTTGCATGTGGAGGGCGGCGTCGTCTTCAAGTCCGTATCAGCAGGCGATTACTACACGTGTGGGGTCAGCACAGCTGGCGAGGGCTACTGCTGGGGCTACGGCTACTACGGCCAGCTCGGCAACGGCGCGTTCAACAACAGTCCTGTGCCGGTGAAGGTGGCCGGCGGATTGTCGTTCGTTGACGTGCAGGCCGCCCCCCACGAGGCCTGCGGCCTCACGACCGGGGGAAAGTTGTACTGCTGGGGGACCTTCGTGGCCACACCGGCGCCCGTGCAATCCAATCTCGTGTTCACGTCATTTGCGCTCGGTACCGAGGGCGGCTCGACGCGCGCGTGTGCGCTGACGCTCGATAGCGATCTATACTGCTGGTACGCCGCCATCTTTTGAGCTGTAGACTTCCCCGGACCCCATCATTCGGGTGCAGCATCTCTCGTACGCGTTTCGGCAGCCGTGGCGGTTCTCGAAGATCGAGGTGTAGTCGGACGA
>QHUQ01000219.1:0-19770 GCA_003221985.1 Gemmatimonadota bacterium
CGAGGGTGGTGAGGATCCGGCGACGTGGGTGAGCCGCGCGGACGGCGACCGGGCCGATAATCGCATCAAGCAGGTCGCTTCCGGCCGGTTCGGCGTGACGGCGTCGTATCTCGTCCGGGCGGACGAGCTCGAGATCAAGATTGCGCAGGGCTCCAAGCCCGGCGAAGGCGGCCAGCTACCCGGCCACAAGGTGACCGACCTGATCGCCCGGCTGCGCCACGCCGTCGTCGGGATTCCGCTGATATCGCCGCCGCCGCATCACGACATCTATTCGATCGAGGATCTCGCGCAGCTGATTCACGATCTCAAGCAGGTGAATCCGGCCGCGCGCGTGGGCGTGAAGCTCGTCGCCGAAGCCGGCGTGGGGACCGTCGCCGCGGGCGTCGCAAAGGCGTACGCCGACTACGTGCTCATCTCCGGCCACAACGGGGGCACCGGGGCCTCCCCGTTGTCGTCCATCAAGCACGCGGGCTCGCCATGGGAAGTGGGCCTGGCGGAGACGCAGGCGATTCTGATGCGGAATAAGCTCCGCGAGCGCATCGAAGTGCGGACGGATGGCGGTCTGCGCACGGGACGCGACGTCGTCATCGCCGCCCTGCTCGGCGCCGAGTCGTTCGGGTTCGGGACCGCGACGGTCGTCGCGCTCGGCTGCGCCATGGCGCGCCAATGTCACTTGAACAGCTGCCCGACGGGCATCGCCACGCAGCGGCCGGATCTGCGGGCGAAGTTCCGCGGCACGCCGGAACAGGTCATCGCCTACTTCACATTCGTCGCCGAAGAGGTGCGCCGCATCATGGCGACGCTGGGCGTGCGGCGGATGGATGACCTCATCGGGCGCGTCGAGTTGCTGCAGCGCATCGAACATCCCGAGTCACCGCGCGCGCGGCTGCTGGACCTCTCGCTGTTGCTCGTGCCCCCCGGGAATGCCTCCGCCCCGCGCCGCCGCACCGCCCTGCGGAACGTTCGTCCCGGCCTCGTGTGCCTAGATGCCGAGATTCTGGAGCAGCGGCATTCGGCACCGCGGGTTTGGCCGATCGGCAATCATCATCTCACGGTCGGCGCGCGTATCGCCGGCCAGCTGGCGCGAGCGCACGGCAGCGCTGGGCCCGGCGAGCCGCTGCGGCTGCGGTTCCGCGGCAGCGCCGGTCAGAGCTTCGGCGCGTTCACGCTCCCGCGCATGCATCTCCATCTGGAGGGCGAAGCGAACGATCACGTGGGCAAAGGGTTGTGCGGCGGCGAAATCGTGATCAAGCCGTTCCGCGGCGCCGGTTATGCGAGCGGCGTGCTGATTGGGAATACCGCGTTGTACGGCGCGACGTCCGGCCGGCTCTTTGCGGCCGGAAGCGCGGGCGATCGCTTTGCCGTGCGTAACTCCGGCGCTGTGGCGGTGATCGAGGGCGCCGGCGACCACTGCTGCGAGTACATGACCGGTGGCGTCGTGGTGGTCCTCGGCCCCGTCGGCAGGAATTTTGCAGCGGGGATGTCCAACGGCATCGCCTATGTCCTCGACGAGCGGGGCCTGCTCGAACGGCACTGCAACCTGGAAATGGTGACGGTCAATAGTCTCAACGAGATGGACGAGCGTGTGCTGCGCAAGCTCATCCAGCAGCACTTCCACAAGACCGGCAGCGCCCTCGCCCGCATGATCCTCGCGCAGTGGGACGCGTACCGTCCGTTGTTCCGGAAGGTTGCACCGCCCGCGGCGGCGGTGATCGAACCGGTGGCTCACCCACAATCGACTGGGAGTCCAGCATGAAGCTCATCACGACCATCGTACGCCCCGAACGTCTCCCCGAGGTCAAAGCGGCGCTGTTCCGCGCCGGGATCACCGGCATCACGCTGAGCCGCGTCAGCGGGCACGGCGGTGAGCACGAGCGGTTCGAGCAGTATCGCGGTACGGCGCTCGTCATGGAGTTCCACGAGAAGGTCAAGATCGAAATGGTGTGTTCCGAGCCGTTCGTCGAGCCGTGCGTGCAGGCCATTCTCTCGGCGGCCCGCACAGGCGAGGTGGGCGACGGGAAGATCTTTGTGCAGCCGATCGAGCGGGTGGTCCGCATCCGCACGGGCGAGGCGGACAACGCCGCCTTGACCGCCGTCAACGCCGACGAAGTCCAACGCGCGGCCATCAACGCCGCCGGCATGGGAGGTGCCGCAGCATGACGCAAGCCACTCTTTCCGCGGGTGATACCAGTTGGGTCCTCGTCTCGAGCGCGCTCGTGCTCTTGATGACCGTGGGCCTCGCGTTCTTCTACGGCGGCCTGGTGCGCCCCAAGAACGCCCTCAACACCATGATGATGAGCGTCGTCGCGCTCGGCGTGATCGGGGTCCAGTGGATGCTGGTCGGCTATTCAATCGCCTTCGGTCCCGGCAACCCATGGTTCGGCGGCCTCGCCTGGTTCGGCCTGCACAACGTCGGGTTCGAGCCCAATCCGACGTATTCGGCGACGATCCCGCTGCAGGCCCACGCGATGTTCCAGGGGATGTTCGCGATCATCACCCCCGCCCTCATCTCGGGCGCGATCGTGGAGCGGATGCGCTTCCGCGGTTACATCGTGTTCCTCGTCCTCTGGGCGACGCTGATCTACGATCCGCTGGCGCACTGGGTGTGGGGCTCCGGCGGCTGGCTGTTGAAGCGCGGGGCGCTGGACTTCGCGGGCGGCACCGTCGTGCACATCAGCGCCGGCGTGTCGGCGCTCGTCGCCGCATGGTTCCTCGGCCCCCGGCGCGACTACCGCCGCGTCCCGATCGCGCCGCATAACGTCCCGCTCGTGCTGCTCGGCGCGGGGCTGCTCTGGTTCGGCTGGTTCGGCTTCAATGCCGGCTCCGCCCTCGCCGCGAACGGCCTCGCGGCGCTGGCGTTCGTCAACACCAACACCGCCGCGGCCGCCGCCCTCGTCACCTGGGCGGGGCTCGACCTGGCGCGCACCGGCAAGGTCACGGCGGTCGGTGCCGCCACCGGCCTCGTCGTGGGCCTCGTGGGCATTACACCGGCGGCCGGATACGTGACCCCGATGTCCGGGCTCCTGATCGGCATCCTCGCGGCCGGCGTCAGCTACACGGCCATTCAGATTCGGTCGCGGACCAAGCTCGATGACGCGCTCGACGTCTTCTCCTGCCACGGACTCGCGGGAACCGCGGGGGCGCTCCTGACCGGCGTGTTCGCCACCAAGCTCATGAATCCCGCCGGCGGCGACGGTCTGCTCGCGGGCAATGCCGGCCAGATGGGCGTGCAGCTGCTCGCCGTCCTCGCCACCGTCGCGTTCGCCGGACTCGGGACGCTCGGGATCCTCAAGCTCGTGCAGCTGACGATCGGCGCGCGGGCGGACGTGCCCGAGGAGAGCGCTGGGCTCGACCTGAGCCAGCACGGCGAAGAGGCGTATTTCGGGTCGGACCTGGGCAGCGCCGCAGGCACGGGCGGCTCGCTCGGCGGCAGCGTGGTCGTGGAGACCTTTACCCTGGAGTCGGGCGCCGCGCGGGCTCTGCCGGCCGTCTGATGCGGGCGGAGGCTCATCGCGTGTTCTGAGATAGCAGCGAAGGGCACGACGGTCTATTCTTCAGCCCATGACCACGGCGTTGCCCATGCAGTTCAAGGTCGGCCTCGTGCAAATGAGCATGAGCGACGACCCGGAGGCCAACCTCCGTAAAGCCGTCGCCCGGATCCGCGAGGCCGCAGAGCAGGGCGCGACGCTCGTGTGCCTGCCCGAGCTCTTTCGCACGCTCTACATCGGGCAGCGCGAGGACCACGCACTCTTTGATCTCGCCGAAGCGGTTCCGGGGCCGACCACCGAGACGCTCGGCAAGATCGCGAAGGAAAACGGCGTCGTCGTGATCGCGTCGCTGTTCGAGCGCCGCGCTGCGGGGCTGTACCACAACACGGCCGCGGTGATCGATGCGGACGGCAAGGTCAAGGGGATCTATCGCAAGATGCATATCCCCGACGACCCCTCCTACTACGAGAAGTTCTACTTCACACCCGGCGACCTCGGCTTTCGCGCGTTCGACACGAAGGTCGGCCCGATCGGCACGCTGGTGTGCTGGGATCAGTGGTATCCGGAAGGCGCCCGGATCACCGCGTTACAGGGGGCGAACATCCTCCTCTATCCCACCGCGATCGGCTGGCATCCGTCTGAGAAGGAGCAGTACGGCGAGCAGCAGCTGGACGCCTGGAAGACGATCCAACGCAGCCACGCGATCGCCAACGGCTGCTGGGTCGCCGCGGTGAATCGCGTCGGCGTCGAGCGGTTGGGCGGTGAAGGGGGAGGGGGAGGGGGAGGCGCAGGGATCGAATTCTGGGGCCACTCGTTCGTGTGCGATCCGTTCGGCGTGGTCATCGCGGAAGCCGCGGAGGACGAGGCGCTCGTGCTCGCCCAGGTCGATCTCGCCCGCATCGAAGAAGTACGGCGCAGCTGGCCGTTTCTGCGCGACCGGCGTATCGACGCGTACGGCGACATTCAGCACCGGTTCCTGACCGATTAACAGCGTTCGCATGCCGGCCGAGTGGGAGCCGCATGCGGCGACCTGGATCGGCTGGCCGCACAACGTCTCCGACTGGCCCGGCAAATTCCCGCCGATCCCGTGGGTCTACGGCGAGATCGTTCGCGCGCTCGCGCCCGGCGAAACCGTCCGCATTCTCGTCAACTCCGCGGCACATCAGGCCCAAGCCGGCCGGATCCTGAAAAAAGTCGGCGTCGACCTCGCGCGCGTGGACTTCCTCCGTTTTCCCACAAACCGAGGCTGGACGCGCGACTTCGGCCCGCTATTCGTTCGCACCGTTGGTGCCTCGCCGCTCCTGGCGATCGCCCGCTTCCATTTCAACGCCTGGGCGAAGTACAAGGACTGGAAGAAAGACGACACGATTCCCGAGCGCGCCGCCAAGCGATTCAAGCGGCCGCTGATCGATGGCAAAATCGTCCTCGAGGGCGGCAGCATCGACGTGAACGGCCGCGGCACGCTGCTGACCACCGAGGAGTGCCTGCTCGATCAGCACGTGCAGGCACGCAATCCCGGCATGTCGCGCCTCGACATCGAGACGGTCTTCCGTGACACCCTGGGCATCACGAACACGCTGTGGTTGGGCAAAGGGATCGCCGGCGACGATACCCACGGCCACGTGGATGATCTGTGCCGCTTCGTGAAGCCCGGGACGGTGGTGCTGTGTCGGGAGGACAATCCGAAGGACGTGAACTACGGGCCGCTCGCGGAAAACCGCGAGCGGCTGCAGGGCATGCATCTGGAAAGAGGGGCGAGTATCGAGGTCGTCGATCTTCCGATGCCCGCCCCTCTCTACTTCGAGGGCGTGCGGCTACCCGCGAGCTACGCCAACTTCTACATCGCCAACGCCGCGGTGCTCGTGCCGACCTTCAACGATCCCAAGGACCGCTTCGCGCTCGGCATCCTCGCCGAGCTGTTCCCCGACCGCCCCGTCGTCGGGATCCATGCGGTGGACCTCGTCTGGGGACTCGGAACGATCCATTGCCTTACGCAGCAGGAGCCGGCGGTCTAGGCCTGCAACGCGCCCTCGATCACGTCCTTGACGCTCGCGAGATCGGCGAGGACGTCGGCCCGCCCGGTGTCCGAAAGCCCCTGCTCCGTTCGAACGCGTCCCGCGCAATCCTCCAGCAGATCGAGCGCAGACCAGAGGAAAACGCTCCTTCGATCGACCGCCAACCACGCGCGCTCATGAGCCCCGAGGCACCGCCCGCCGAGCTCGACCACGAGTCGCTCGGGGCTGCGACGCTCGAGGCCAGTCGGTGGCGGCGCAGGGGGGTCGTTTCGCACCGCAGCCACGTGCCAGCGATCGGCATCGACGCGACATCCGATCCACAGACTTTGGGGAAGAGCCAGCCTCCCCCAACGTCGCAGCACTCCAGCGACGTCGAACTCCACAGCACCCGCGGGCGGCGGCCGCCGGCTCACGGCCTCGGTCATTGCCAGTCCACCGCGGGCGACGCGCCACAGCGCTACGGTACGGCCGCGGAGGGCGGTGCTCAACTGGTTCAACAACTCGCTGCGGTGCTCGTAGAGACTGATAAGCGAGGATTCGCCCATCGCGAACTCCTCGGTTGGTGTCTCTAGAAGAACCCCACACGTGACCAGAGGTAACACTGCTCATGCATGCGGCCCGCGGCCGCGTGACGAGCGTCACTGTAGCTGCCAGATTTCGACGCGATTCCCCGTGAAGACCGGAATCAGCACGCGATTCCGTTTGGCGTCGTAGCCGATGTCGGCGGGACTCGGCACGCCGGTGATCACCTTCACTTCCTGCCCGGTCTCGTATGCGGACACGGTCGAATCGGTCCAGCTCGACACCAGGATCCTCGTGCCGGCCATCTCGACGCCGTCGAAGCCGCCGGCGCCCTTGGCGATGACCTTCGGCGCGCGGTCCCCCGGCTTCCACGCCAGCACCGATTTGGCCGGCCCGAACGACACGATGATGAACCGTTTGCCGACGGGGTCCACCGTGATCCCGTTCGGCCACCCCAGGCTGTCGCCCTTCGCCGCGATCGTCACCTTGCGATCCGGACCGATGCGGAACACGCGGTCGGGGCCGGGATGCAGCACGTTGCCGACGTCGTCGAACCGAATCCCGGTATCGGTGATGTAGATCGCGCCGGTCGTGGCGATCGCGATGTCGTTCAAAAAGACGGCGCCCGCGCTGTCCAGCCTGACGCTGTCCAGCGGGGCCCCGGTCCGCGCATTGAACGCACGGATCCTGTCGATGTCCGTCACCCACAGCGTGTCGCCGAGCAGCGCCAGGCCCTTCGGCGCATTGAGGGTCACTCCCGCGCGGCCACCCTCGATGAACTTGAGGTTCTCGATCGCCCCGTCGGGCCGCACCCGGCTGATGAAGCCGTTGTTGTCCTTCACCGTCGGGGAGCCGTTGACATTCGACACGAAGTAGATGTCCTGCGTCGAGTCGTGCAGCACCGACTCCGGGGTGGAGAAGCCCGCTACCGATAGCATCCGGGTGGCACCGGGCGCGGCCGGCGGCGGTGGTGGCGGCATGACGCGCGCGGTATCGACGGCCGCAGTGGTGTCGGGCACGTTGGCGGCGTGCCGCTTCCGATCGACAGGCTGGCGCGCCGCTGCGACGACTAGGGTCGTACAGAGCACGGTCGCTCTCATCAGGGCTCTTCCTCCTCGGCCAGGGCCGCGATGTGTCGCAAGACGCGCTCGTGGATGGCCGCGACGATGCGGCCCGCCGGCAGTGTCCAGTAGCGCTGTGGGAACATATCGACCACGTACGCCGTGCGCCCTTCGAGGCGCGTGCGACCGCCCGGGAGGGGCGTGAGCCGGAACTCACCGTGGGTCGCACGGAAGTACCCGTCCAGGTGCGGTGGGTTCACATTCCGGTACGGGCTCCATTCGGTCATCGGTGGCGCCTGCGCGATGATGTCGAAGGTGAGCAGCCGGTTCTCGTCCCACGCCGTAATCGGCTCGACGAAGCTCCCCGTCGTGAAATCGCAGTAGCGGACCGTGCGCAGTTGGCGCCCGATGGGGTTCGATGCCGAGAAATAGCGGGACGAGGAGAGCCATTCCCGCACCAGTCGGAGCAAAAGTGGCCCGGCGTGCCATGATGCGGCCCAGCACCGCACCCGGCCACGCGACGATCCAGGCGAGCGGCAGCGCCATGCCGATGCAGATCAACCCTTCCAGGGCGAACACTACCATTGCTCCCGCGGCAATCGTCACGCTCGCGAGCGCCAACGTGATCGACTGCCCCGGAGCGCGGTCGGCGCGGTAGTTGTAGATGTAGGAGCTGATGTAGCCGATCGTGAATGGGACGCCGAGGAACAGCCCTGCCGAGTAGCGGCGACGCAAGTACACGGCGACGGTAATGGAGAGGAATGTGATTGCCAATGAGGCGGCGACACCCAGCATCGCGCTCTTAAAGCGATCGTCTGCGACCGCGCTCTGAGTGGTCGAGACGCCGCGCGGCCTCGACGGCGGGAGACACAACGCCAGCATCAACACCAGATTCAGTCCCGGCACGAAAAACAGCAGTGCCACCCAGGGGCTGGCGCCCGCATCGACGGCGCGCCGCATCGACATGCTGACGCCGATCCAGAGGAACGGCAGCGCGATCACGACCATCAGCGGCAGCAGCCATGATGGCGCGTCGCGCAGCATTGCCTGCCGAGTGCTGAGCAGCGGAGCGAGGTAGTCGAACGGCGTCCAGACGATGCCGGCGAATTGCCACACGAGCAGCGCGTCGATGGCGTACTTGAACGCCGTCAGGCCAAGGCCATGACGAACGTAGGTGTCTCGACCAACCGGATCCGAGAATCCGAACCACAGGCGCAGCCAGCGAGCGGTCATCTTAAGCCCTCGTTTCTTCCACCTCTTTCTTGCGCGCCTCGGTGATCTTCGCGGCGACGTCGGGCGGCGCGTCCTGATACACGTGGAACTTCATTCTGTAGGTGCCGCGCCCATGCGTGATCGAGTGCAGAGTCGTCGCGTAGCGATCGAGCTCCGCTTCGGGGACCAGCGCTTTCACCTTGGTGAGCCGGCCATCCTTTTCGGTGCCGACGATGTGGCCGCGCCGTGAGGAAAGGTCCCCCATCACGGCGCCCTGATAGTCGTCCGGCGTCCAGACCTCAACCTCCATGATCGGCTCCAGCAGCACGGGTCGTGCACCGGGACTCACGTTTCGGAAGGCCAGGATGCCGGCCATCTTGAACGACATCTCGTTGGAATCGACGTCGTGATAGGAGCCGTCGTACAGCTCCACCTTGAAGTCCACGACGGGATAGCCGGCGATCGGCCCCTTGTGCGCCGCTTCGACGACGCCGCGCTCGACCGCGGGGATGTATTGCCGCGGGATCACGCCGCCCACGATCTCATCGACAAACTGAACGCCGGACCCGCGCGGCAACGGCGCGATCCGGATCCAGCAGTCGCCGTACTGGCCGCGCCCGCCGGTCTGCTTCTTGTGCTTTCCCTGCCCTTCCGACTTGCCGCGGAACGTTTCGCGATAGGCGACCTTCGGCTTCGCGGTCTGCGCGTGCACGCCGAACTTCCGGGCCAGCCGGCCCACGATGATCTCCAGATGCCGCTCGCCGAGCCCGCGGATGAGCGTCTGCGCCAGCTCCCCGTTGTACTCGTGATGAAACGTCGGATCCTCTTCGTGCAGCTTGTGGAGGCCGGTCGAGAGCTTGTCCTCTTCGCCGCGCTGCTTGACCTCGACGGCGACCGTGATGACCGGCTCGGGGAACGGAATCTTCGGCAGGACCAGGCCCTTATCCTTGGTCGACAACGTGTCGTTGGTATGGGTGTCGCGGAGCTTCGCCACGACGCCGATGTCCCCCGCATGCAGCTCCGCGATCTCGATGCGCTCTTTCCCGAGGCCCACGCACAGATGGTTGAGCTTCTCCGACAGCTCACGCGGCGCGTTCCACGCATCCTGACCGTTTTTCACGTGGCCGGAGAAGATCCGGAAAAGCGTCACGTCCCCGACGTGGGGCTCGGAGACGGTCTTGAACACCTGCGCCGCCAGTGGACCCGCGTCGTCCGCCGGGAGCGTGATCCGCTCCGCGCTACCCCATTTCTGGGCCTCAACGGGCGGCCGTTCCTGCGGCGCCGGGCACAGCTCGACGAGCTTGTTGAGTAACGCCCGCGTGCCGTACGTCAGCTCGGCGGCACCGCAGAACAGCGGGAACAGCTCCCCCTTCGCCATGCCGGCCTTCATGGCGGCGATCGCCTCGTCGCGGCCGATCTCCTCGCCGCCGAGGTAGCGCTCGAGCAGCGTGTCGTCGGTCGCGGCGATGCTTTCGATCAGCTCCTGCGAGTACTTCTCGAAGCGATCCTTGTACTCGTCGGGAACGTCGACTTCGTCGTATTCGCCCGCCTTCGTGCCCTTCTTGTACAGGTGCGCCTTCTTCGAGAAGAGATTGATGATCCCGTGGAATTCCAGTCCTTCGCCGACCGGGATCTCCACCGGAATCACCTTGGGCGTCAACTGTTCCTTGATCTGATTGTAGACGCGCTCGAAGTCGGCGTGCTCCTTGTCCATGAGCGACACGAAGAAGAGACGCGGCAGCGCCCGCCGCTCGCAGTAATCCCACACTTTCTCGGTCCCCACTTCGACGCCGGCGGTCGCGGACAGCACCACGACGGCGGCGTCGGCGGCGTACACGCCGGCGAGGGCATCGCCGGTGAAGTCCAGATATCCGGGGGTGTCGATCAGGTTGATCTTCGTGTCCATCCACTCGGCGACGGCCAGCGCGAGGTTGATGGAGTACTTGCGTTCGATTTCGTCAGCGGTGTAATCGGTGAGGGCGGTCCCATCTTTTACGGAGCCGTGTCGTTTGCTCGTTCCGGCCACGAACGCCAGCGCATCGACCAGGGAGGTCTTGCCGCTCGCGCCGTGGCCAACGACGGCCACGTTGCGAATTTCCGGAGTCTTGTACACGCGCATACGGGCGCAACGCTCCTGCGAGGGGGGAAAGAAATATGACGGCGGGTGCAGGCTGATGGCTAGGCTATGCAAAAGCTAGACGCACCCGACGCACCGCGGGCTTCCGTAAATAGTCAACGGGACAACCATTGCAAGGATTGTCCCGTTGACCAACCACCGTTTACCGCGGTGCGTCGATGCGTCTAGCCGTTGCAGGTCCTCAAGAACCTACAGACTCCATCTCCTGATCGGCTACGTCGTCATGATTGTGGTCGGCGTATCTCACGTGCTCGACCAGCCGATGCAGGATCTGCATCGCCCGCAGGTTGAGCGCGAGCGCCGTCACCTTGTCCCCTCCGACAAACGCCTGATCCGCCTGAACTCTCAACTCCTTCACGTGCGCCAGAACCGCCCGGATCCGCGGCGCATCGCGGCCGCCCAGGAACTTCTCGATCCTGTCGATCGCGTTGTCGACCGCGAGACCGGTGCGCTCCGGTGCGTTGGGGAAGATCTCGATCACGGCCGACAGCACGTCCCGGAACGCCGTGCGACGATAGGCACGAGCCGCTGCGGTATCGCCCGCTTGGAACGCGGCCCACGCCGAGTCGCGGTTGGCGCGCGCCTGCTGGAGAAATGCGCGGGCTTCGGGATCGTCCGTGGTCCGGAGCGTATCGAGCAGCCGTCTAAACCAGCCTTCGCAGGTCGTGCCGCCGGCGGGCGTGGCCGCCACGCTATCCGCAATCGATTGAGCATTGTGCGCGAGCACCAGCTCGTTCGAGCCGGCGCCGGTGGGATCCTGATTGCATGCGCCCACCGCGACGAGAGAGAGTGCCGCGAGTGCGATCGTCATCCGCTTGTGCATCAGTTGCTCCGTGAAAAGTCCGACTCTTTGACGTTGAAGCTAAGACCCCGTTAAGCCTCGGAGGGAGGGGCCGGCGGGGCGGGCGGGGCGGGCGGGGCGGGCGGCGCAGCCGGCGTGCGACCGGGGATCGCATGCTGCGGAGCAGGCGCGAGTCCCATCGCGGCGAGGCCGGCCGCGATCATGACCGCGCCGGCGAGCAGAAAGGAGGTGATTGGGCTCACAACATCGTAGACCGTGCCGATCAGCGGCGGTCCCGCCGCGCGGCCGAGCGCGCCGATCGCCTGCGCCGCGCCGAGCACGGTGCCCTGCTCGTTCGGATCGGCGTACACCGACACCAGTCCCGTCGCCGCCGGAGCGAACACGCTGTTTGAAACGGCGAGCACGAAAGTCCAGCCGTACAGCAAGGCGGAGCTGGGCAGATACGGCACGACCGTGATGGCGAGCGCCATGCCGAACGTGCCGGCAATCACGAGCGTGCGTTCGCCCGTGCGCCGCACCAGCTTCCCGAAGAAGTAGCCCTGCACCGACGCCGCGGTGACCCCGATGATCGTGAAGAGAATCGCCAGCTCGCGCTCTTTCCAGCCGAGCGCCGCATTCGCCCAGAGCGGCAGGGCAACCGTGTAGCCGGCGAAGGCGAGCGGCACCAGGGCCCATACGGCCATCAACGGGCGCAGCCGCGGCCGCGCGATCGCTTCGCCGATGTGCCCCAAATCGAGGATGGGACGCCTGACGCGATGTTCGTGCTTCAATGACTCGGGCAGGACGAGGTACGCCGACACGAAGTTCGCGAGCGACAGGCCGACCGCCACGAGGCCGGGAGCGGTGGTGCCGCCAAAGTGCGCCGCGAATCCGCCGATTGCCGGGCCGAGGCTGAAGCCGATGCCGAAGGCGGCACCCACCATCCCCATGCCGCGTGAGCGCTCCGCCGGCGACGTGATGTCCGCGATGTACGCCTGGGCCGCCGAGATGTTGCCACCGGCAAAGCCCGAGACCACCCGTGACAGGAACAGCACCCAGTACGAGCCCGCGAACGCGAACAGCGTGTAGCCGACCGCGTTGACCAGCATGGTCGTCAGCAACACCGGCCGCCGACCGATCCGGTCCGAGAGCTTGCCAAGCAATGCCGTCGACACGAACTGCATCAGCGAGAAGACGCCGATGACGCCGCCGTATCCCAGGCCCGCGGCGCCGAAGCGCTGCGCGTAGAACGGCAGGATTGGCAGCACGATGCCGAAGCCGATCAGATCGATCAGGACGGTGAAGAAGATGACGCCGATGCGGGAGCGGGAGGCGGGCATCGGGGCTGGAATATAACATTGAAGCGACTACACCTTCCCGCACGAGTGTTACGGAGCGAGCCACCAGTCGATCAGCTCCCGCAGTTCAGGCTCGCTGAGCTCGTGGCCCCCGGTATAGCTGTGAAAGGTCACGCTCGAAAAACCGAGCGTGCTCAATGAGGCTGCCGCCTGTTGGACCAGCTCAACAGATCTTAAACGGTCCTGCTCACCGGTGGAGAACCAGGCAGGGATTCGTTGCGGGCCGATGCCTCCCGGGAATACTCCACCGTGTAGCACGGCCGTGTGCGTAAAGCCTGGGCGATTAGTCGCGATGTAAGGCGCGCTGCTACCGCCTCCCGAATATCCGGCAATGAGTACGTGGGACTCGTCCACCAGGAAACTCGCGCGAGCTCGCATCCACGCGACGCACTCGATGGTATGGGTCAAATCCGGGGTCACATCTCCTGGATGGTCGCCGACCTCCCAGGTGAGCTGGCCGTCGTGGTCACGCGAATCGGGGGCGATGATCGCGAACCGACGCTCTTTGGCGAGAGTGCGGAACGTTTCAACCATCTCCATGCCCGACTGTCCCGATCCGTGCAGGATGACCAGCACGGGAAGCAATTGCAGACGCGGTCCGCCAGGCACGAAGTAGGCGCCGGAGCGCCCGGACGAGTTCACGACCCCGATCACACCTTGCTCGTCGTCCGGAAGCCGCTCGACAGGTGGGACTTCGGGAGCCGGCGGAGGATTCGGTGGCGCTTGATGTTCGCGTGGCTGCTGCGCCACCGACTCCTGGCGATTACTGCACGCCGCGATGCACGAAGCCAGGACCAGGAGCAGGAATTGCTTGTTCATCAGCCCCAGAGTGGGGAAACGCATCCCGGACGTCAAGCAATGCTTGCGGACGTCCAGAAACGCAGGCAGGTTCTTTTAGTTCCGGCGCCTCCGCTTCATCCCCAGCCGAGGAGTGCACCATGCACAGACACGCCTTACGAGTCGCTGCCGTGACCGGCGCGATTATCGCCGCCGCATGCGTCGAGTACGCACCGGTCAGTCCAACGAATACCACCGTGCGCGCCGAGACGCGCTCGCTTGGTACGCCGAGCATGCAGACCGTCCCCGCCGCAGCCGCGCCATCCTCTGATCGCTATCTCGTCGTCTTCAAATCCGGTCGCAATGCCGGTCCCGACATCAACCAGGAACTGAGCGCCAACGGTGGCCGCCTCGAGGGGCTCTACGAGCAGCTCGGCTTTGCCGTCGTCTCCGGAATCACGGCGGACGCGGCGGGACGGCTCGCGAAATCGAGCAGTGTCAGCTCCGTCGAAGCCGACGTCGAATTCGCTATTGAGGGGACTGAGGCTGAGGCACTCGACGCGGCCGAGGTTGGCACGGCAAGCGCCACCGCGCCGCAGACCGCGCTGCTGTTCGCGCGGCAATGGAACATGCGCGCGATCAGCGCGGACGCCGCGTGGGCCGGTGGTGCGCTGGGATCGGCTGACGTGTCGGTCGCGATTCTCGACACCGGGATCGACTACCTGTGGCCCGATCTCAACGGTCGCGTGGACCTGACGCGCTCGATCTCGTTGCGGCCCGATGAAGACGTGCGCCAGAACTTCTGGTTCGGCGCGCTCAACCGTCATCACATCACCGATCTGAACGGCCACGGCACCTTGGTATCGTCGATCGTGGCGAGCAACTCCGGCTTTTTCGCCGGCGTCACGACGAGAACCACGCTCTTTGGCGTGAAGGTGTGCATCGTCTTCAACACGTGCTCGACCGCCGCCATTCTCAACGGCATCGTCTACGCGGTCAACCATGGTGCCGACGTGATCAACATGAGTCTCGGCGGAGCGTTCCTGAAGAGCGCAAACCCTGGTTTCGTGTCGGTAATCAACAGCGTGTTCAACTACGCGAACCTCCACGGGACATTGATCGTGGTCGCCGCGGGCAACAGCGCAGCCGACATCGACCACACCGGCAACATCTTCTTCACATACTGCAACTCGCCGCATGTGGTATGCGTATCGGCGACCGGACCGACCGCGGCACCAACGGCGAACGGCCCCTATACGACTCCGGATGCGGTCGCGCCATACACGAACTTTGGGCGTTCGGCGATCAGCCTCGCGGCACCGGGGGGCGGCATCACAAGCGTGAACGTTCTCGTGTCGGGCCCCTGCTCTTCTACCTCGCTCTTCGTGAACTCGGCGGGCGTCATTCTGGGACCGCTCTGTCCGCTGCCGACACTTTTCCTGCTGCGTGGCGCAGGCACGAGCTTCTCGTCCCCGCACGTGGCTGGTGTCGCCGCATCGTTGGTTGCCACGCTGGGTCACGGCAATCCGTCCCAGATTCGCGCGCGGCTGCAGCAGACGGCTGACGATCTCGGCAGCGCCGGCACCGATCCCTTCTATGGGAAAGGTCGCCTGAACGCGGCTCGGGCCGTTGGCGCTATTCCATAACTCGACCGGTAGGGTCTCAGGACACGAGCTTCGGGCCCGCGCGATCGCGGGCCCGTTGGCTTTATGCCACGACCGTGTCGCCTGCGGTCTTGCGCGCATCGAGCAACATGCGGACCGCCGTGGCGCCGAGGATGAGCGCCCCGCCCGCCATGGTCGCGGGGCCGGGTGTTTCACCGTGCACGAGCCACGCCCAGATCGGATTGAGCACCGGCTCGATAAGAAGGAAGAGCCCGACCTCGAGCGCGCGCACCTGCGGCACCGCCCGCGCGAGGAAGAGGTAGGGGATGCCCAGCTGGCACACGCCCAGGAACCCGACGACCGCCCAATCCACGGGACGGCCCGCCACGAGCGGTTGCGCCATGATCAAGGCGATGATGCAAGCGGTCAGATTCCCCGATACCGCGGCGGCCGCGACCGACGCGCCGCGCGCTGCCAGCCAGCGATAGCCGATCACCGTGAACGCCCACGTCACGGCGCAGATCGCGGCCAGCACATTTCCGAGTGCCGGGTTCGGCGCGGTCGCCGACGGCTGATCGAGCCCCAGAAAAAACAGGCCGAAGCCGAGCGCCATGATCGTCATCTGGCCGATGTCGCGGCGCGTCGCGTGCTCGCCCAGCAGCAGCGGCGCGAGCAGCAGGATGAACAACGGACTGGTGGACTGCAGGAAGATCGCGCTGGCCGCCGTCGTATGCTTGCTCGCCTGGACGTAGAGCAGCGTGGTCGCGGCATACGCGACGCCCACGAGGACGGTGCGCCAGGTCCAGCCGCGCCGCGATTCCCGAACCAGGACAAAGATCGTGATCAGCGCGAATGCCGCGCGGAACGCCGCGAGCTGCCACCCGCCGAAGCTGCAGAACTTGATCGCGGCGCCGCCGCTCGAGAACAGCACCGCCGCGGCAAGGATTTTGGATCTGGGGCTCATGGTGGCGGGGAATATATTACGCGCCATGGAAGTTCAGGTCTTTGGCGTCAAAAAGAGCGCCGGCACCCGTGCCGCCCTGCGATTCTTTGCCGAGCGGCGCATCAAGGTGCATTTCGTGGACCTGAACGAGCGGGCCGCCGCGGTCGGCGAGCTGCGGCGCTTCGCGCAGCAGTTCGGCGTGGCGGCGCTCGTCGATCGCGAGTCGCGCCGTTTCGGAGAGCTCGGCCTCCGCTCCGCCATCCTCAGCGACGAGCGGTGGCTGGAGAAGCTCAGTCTGGAGCCGCTGCTGCTGCGGATGCCTCTCGTGCGCCATCAGGAGCAGCTCACCATCGGCGCCGCGCCGGAGAGCTGGGACGAGTGGTACGCCGCCTCCAAGGCCTGATTCTCGCTCTGTGCGCCTCGTGCGCCACCGGAAGCGGAAGGGAACCACGCGTGACCGTTGACGATCTCTTCTCCGCGTATTCCGGCTCGGCCGTTCCGGGCGCTAGCGTCGTCGTGATTCGGGATGGGCGAGTGATAATTCGCGCAGCGTTTGGCATGGCGGATCTGGAGCGGCGTGTCGCTGCCACGCCCGAGACCGACTACCGGCTCGCTTCGGTGTCAAAACAATTCACGGCGATGGCGGTGATGTTGCTCGCCAAGGACGGCAAGCTGCGCTATGACCAGCCGGTGCGGGATTTCCTTCCGGAATTGCCGGCAGCTGCGCGGGCCGTTACGGTGCGCCACCTGCTCAACCACACGTCGGGACTGTGGGACTACGAAGATCTGATTCCTGAAACGCGCACTACGCAGCTCGACGACCGCGATGTGCTGGCGTTGATTGCAGCGAAGGATTCCGCGTACTTCTCGCCAGGTGCCCAATACCGCTACAGCAACTCCGGCTACGTGCTGCTCGGCATCATCGTCGCGCGCGTATCCGGGATGTCGTTCCCCGATTTCGTGCAGACCAGAATCTTCGCCGCGCTCGGTATGCGCACGAGCGTCGTGCACGTCGAGGGCTCGGACACCGTCCCACACCGTGCGTACGGGTATTCACCACGCGGCGGCTCGTTCGAGCAAACGGACCAGAGCGTCACCAGCGCGACGCTGGGGGACGGCGGGATCTACTCGAACGTCGACGACCTGGTTCGTTGGGATCAGGCGTTAGAACGAAACACGCTGGTCGATTCCGCGACGATGCGCTTGGCGACGACGCCACCACAATTACCCGCCGGCGCGGCGACCGAGTATGGCTTCGGATGGTTCGTCGATCAGTATCGAGGCTTGACGCGCTGGCGGCACACCGGGGAGACGAGCGGATTCCGCAATGCGATCCTCAGGTTTCCGGATCGGCGCCTCACGATCGTGATCCTCACGAATCGCTCGAGCGGGGAGCCTCAAGCGATCGCGGAACGCATCGCGGACCGCCTGCTCCTAGATCCCGACTCCCGACTCCCGCATTAGCGCTCGATGCGGTAGCCGAACGTCCGCACGGTGACGATATGCCGCGGATGCGCGGGGTCGTGCTCGAGCTTGCGACGCAGCATCGCGACGTGCGTGTCGACCGTCCGGCTCATCACGTCCTCCGCGTAGCCCCAGACTTCCTGCAGTAATTCGAGCCGGCTCGCGACACGACCGCCGCGCTTGAGCAGGGCGACGAGCAGCGCGTATTCCTTGGGCCGCAGCTCGGCGGTGCGGCCGGCGCGCCGCACCTGATGGCGCGCGAAATCGACCGTGACGTCGCCGAAACCGCGGAGCGCAGGATCGGCGGCGCCACCTGCTCCTCCCTCGCGCCGGATCCAGTCGAGGAAGTCTTCTGCTCGCTTGACCGTCGCAATCACGCGCTCATCATCGAACGGCTTGAGCAGGTAATCGACTGCCTGGATCTCGAGCGCCCGCACGGCGTGCTCTTCGAAGGCAGTGACGAAGACGATCGCCGGCGGCCGCTCCTCGCTCGCAGCCGCGGCCACGGCAAAGCCGTCGAGATCGGGCATCTGGATGTCCAGAAAGACGAGGTCGGGCGCGCCGCGGCGCAGCAGCTCGACCGCGTCCCGGCCGCTGGCGCACTCGTCGATGCGCGTGACGCTGCTGATCTGCTGCAGCACGCCGCGCAACCGTCGCCGGGCCGGCGCTTCGTCGTCAACGATGATCGCGCGCATGGTCGGAGTACGGGATCTCGATCGTTGCGAGGGCACCACCGCCGGGCGCAGGCGCATTCTTCAACTCGAAGCGGTGGCTGGGACCGTACATCTCCAGCAGCCGAGCTCGCGTGTTCGCGATCCCCAGTCCGCTGCCGGAGCCGTTGCCCGACCCGTTCCCTTCGGCGCTGAACCCGGGCCCGTTGTCGCGCACTTCGAGGTGCAGCAGGTCGCCGTCACGGATCGCGGCAATCTCCACTTCCGCGACGCCGCCGTTGGGGACGGCGCCGTGCCGGATCGCATTCTCGACCAGCGGCTGCAGCAGCAACGTGGGAATGACGGCGGCGGCCGCGCGCGGGTCGACGCGGAAGGTCACGCGCAGGCGATCGCCGAAGCGCGCCTCCTGAATGGCGACATAATGATCCAGCAGCTCCAGCTCCTCCTCCAGTGTGACGAGCGGGCCCCGCTCCCGGTTAAACGAGTGGCGCAGCAGCTCCGAGAGCCGGGTGATCATCCGGTTCGCCTGCTTGGGATCTTCCAGGACGAACGCGGAGATCGTGTGCAGGGTGTTGAACAGGAAGTGGGGTTGCAGCTGTCCCACCAGCGCGTCGAGCCGCGCCTGCACGAGCTGCATCTCCAGGCGCGTGGCGCGCCAGGCATGGTAGAGCCCGGCCACCATTGCATAGACCAGCAGATTGAACGTCCAGTACATCGCGACGGCATCGCCGACGCCGGTGAACAGCGTGTGCGGCGTGCGGTATAGCCCGAACAGCCACTTCACGCCGCCTTCAAACCCCGCGCACAACACGGCGGTGGCCAGCGCCATCGGCACGTGTGCCGCGATCAACGCCGCCGGCCGGCGGATGCGCACCGCCCAGGCGGCGAAGGCGCACACGGGAGCGGTGAACACGGCCCAGCTCCACCAGCCCGAAAACTGCCAGGCGAGGATCCAGCCCCAGGACCGCGAATCGGGCGGGTTGCTGCTGCTCGACTGGAAATGCATCTGGATCGCGAACAGCAGCGCGACCGCCGTCCAGGCGCCGCATACGATCAGTGCCCGCTTCATGAGCCTCATTGTACCATGCTATCGGGAAGCGTGCGGGGACGGGCGGCCGCAGCGGTCAGAAATGTGTGAATTTCACAATCCGATGACGCGCCGCCTCTACGCCTGCCGCCGCGCAGCGGCCAAATTGGGCACGGGAGGCACCCATGCACCGTCTGTTGCTCACCGTCATCGTCCTCACTGCCACTGCAGACAGAACGTCCGACCGCGAGGCCCTCCTCGCCGCCGATCGCTCGCTCTCGGGCAAGACCGCGTCACTCGGTCTGCTCCAGGGCTTCGTCCCGGCACTGCTGGATGGCGCCGCCTATCTCTATCCCGGCGCGCCGCTGCTGCGCGGCGCCGACCGCGTCCGCGCCTTTCTCCAAAGCAGCGACTCGGTCCTCAAGCCGACCTGGACGCCGGCATTCGCCGACGTCTCGCTCGATGGTCAGCTCGGCTACACGTATGGGTGGACGCGGTCAGGCGCAACACGAGGCAAGTATCTCGCCTGCTGGCGCAAGACCGACGGCGGCTGGCGGATCGCGGCGTACGCGACGAATCGCCCAGTTCCGGTGACGGACTCGGTCACGGTGGCGACGCGGAGGGGCGGTCTCACGGCGCCGGTGCGCGGCCCGGCCGACGCGAGCGAGCTGATGCGCGCCGACTCCGCGTTCGCCGCGCTGTCGGTCGCG